>NZ_JBVHXY010000001.1:295195-328151 GCF_055569215.1 Kitasatospora sp. NPDC029312
TTCTTTCCGGCTCGAGGGGGGAGGCCCGGATACCCCCCCCCCCCCTTCTCCCTCCCCCCCCCCCCACCCCCCCCCCCCCCCCCCCCGCCGTCGTCGTTCCGGCGGTCGCCGGCTCAGCCGTAGGAGATGTTGGTGCAGGGGTCGTCGTCCGCCGAACGCGCGGTGCCGCTGACGCTGGTGGGCAGCGGGGCCGGCGAAGCGGGGTTCGCGCCGGTGGCCGGGTTGGCGGCGGCGAAGTCGTGGCCGAGCACCACGCTCAGGCCCTTGCCGCCGGGCTGGACGGTGGCACCGGGGAAGAGCTTCGCGATGCCCTCCGCGGTGGTGCGCTCGCCGGTGCCGTACTCGACCACGGTGGTGCTGCGGGGCTTGCCGGAGGCGTTGCCGACGGTGGTCACGGTGTAGCCGGCGCCCTTGACGGTTTCGGCCCCCCGGCCGCCGAGACCGGACTCGCCGGTGCCGTTGAGCACGGCGACCTTGATGCCGGCGTTCCGGGCGTCCGCGCCGGGGCTCGGGGTCGCCGTGGCGGGCGGCGTGCCGGGGGCGGAGGTGTCCGCCGCGTCCGGGCGCTGGGCGCTGGCGTCCTGGCCGTCGATGGTGCGGTCGGCCTTGAGCGCGGCCCAGAGCTGGTCCACGTCGGGGTGGACCAGGGCGACCCGGGGCCCCTCGTAGCGCCACGGTGCGGTGATGAACTTGATGTCGTGCAGGTCCACGTCCTTGAGGGACATGGCGAAGGACATCAGCTGGGCGGCCGAGCCGAGGCCGGGGTCGACGGTCAGCGACTTGGTCGCCGCGTCGGCCAGCGGCAGCAGGGTGGTGGGGTCCATCCCCTGCGACTTGACCTGCTTGATGAGGGAGGAGAGGAAGGCCTGCTGGCGCTTGGTGCGGCCGATGTCGGAGCCGTCGCCGATGCCGTGGCGGATCCGGACGTAGTCCAGCGCGGCCTGGCCCTCGACCTTCTGCTCGCCCTTGGCGAAGATCAGCTTGCCCTTCTTGCCGAGGTTGGGGTTGAGGTCCCCCTCGTGGATGTCGTTGGGCAGGCAGACGTCGACGCCGCCGACGGCCTTGGTCATGGTGGCGAAGCCGTTGAAGTCCACCACGATGGTGTGGTCGACCCGGAGGTTGGTGAGCTTCTCGACGGCGTTCTGGGTGCAGGCCGGGTTGCCCTGCTCGGTGTTGCCCACCGAGAAGGCGCTGTTGAACATGACGTTGGTCTGCTCCTTGGTCCACTTGCCGTTGGGGAGCTTGCACGGCGGGATGGTGACCAGGGAGTCGCGGGGGATGGAGATGCCGACGGCGTGCTTGTGGTCGGCGTAGACGTGCAGCAGGATCGCGGTGTCGGAGCGGGCGCCGGCGTCCCCGCCGCCGCCCAGGTCGCTGTTGCCGTTGCCCCGGCTGTCCGAGCCGATCATCAGCACGTTCACGGGGGTGCGCCCCTGGGCGTCCGGGGCGGCCGCCTCCGGGCGGTCCTTGCTGAGGGCGTCGCCGTCGAAGGTGGTGATGTTGCCGTTCAGGCGGTAGTAGAGGGCGCCGCCGCCGAGCAGGAGGAGGGCGCTGCAGCCGGCGGTCACCCAGAGCACCTTCTCCTTGGTGCTCCGTTTGCGCTTGGGCTTGGCCCGGCCCGTACGGCGTTCGTCCGGTATGTCCTTGTTCGGGGTGGCCCTTCGGCCTGCGGCCCGGTGTCCGCCGGGGCGGTTCGGTGAATTCTCGGTTTCGGGGGAACCCCTGCGACCCGACACGGCGTCATCCTCCACAGTTGCCACGAAACCCCCGCTGGAGCGGTGGATTCGCGTGGCCCGGGGTCGAAGCCGATCCGGGGCGGGCCCGTCGCTAAACTTTTACACCGCTGTAGAACGTCAGAGGAGCATACTAAGCGCAGATGAGGAAATCACTGGTCAGACCATGAGAGTTGGTCGGCTGTGACTCATCCCGCTGCTCCGGACCAGTTTGAGGAGCACGATGACTCACCGGATCGCACCGTCGATAGCCGGCGTCCTGGTGGCACTGCTGGCTGCCGTGGGCTTGAGCGCCGCGGCGTCGAGCGCGACGGCGGTGGCCGCACCCCGGACCGTCGCGGCCGCCACCGCCGCCACCTCCGCCGCGCAGGCCCCGGTCGCTCACGGCCCCGCAGCTCAGGGCCCCGCAGCTCAGGCCCCCGACGGGCACGCCCCGGCAGCGCAGGCCCCGGTCGCTCAGGCCGCGGTGGCGCACGGGCCGGCGGCGCACCTCGCGGCCAAGCAGGAGAAGAAGAAGTCGGGTTTCTTCGCCAAGCTCGGCAAGTTCCTGCTGGTGGTGATCATCCTGATCGTTCTGTTCGTCATCCTGCTGATCTGGGCCGTCATCCACCTGGCGAAGCGGATCTTCGGCCGCCGCCGCTGACCGGCTGAGCCCGATCGGCCCCGGCCCTGGTGCCCTGTCCGGCGCCGGGCCGGGGCCACTTCGCTGGAATTGGCCCTTTCCGAGCCAGGCGGGCGCGGCTCAGGATGGCCGCATGAGCGACTCGCACCTGAACCCCGACCCGCTGCGCCCCGAGAGCCGGATCGTCCACCCGCCGATCTCCGAGGTGGTCGGCAGCCGCCCGCTGGGCGTCCCGCTGCACCAGGGCCACCTGTTCGCGTTCGACACCGGGGACGCGCTCGTGCAGGCCTTCGCCGGGCCGGGCGAGGCGTTCTTCTACAACCGGTTCGGCAACCCGACGGTGCGCTCGTTGGAAGCCGCCGTCGCCGACCTCGAGGGCGGCGTCCACGCGATCGCCACCGCCTCCGGCATGGGGGCGATCAACACCGTGCTGCTCGCCCTGCTGCGCTCCGGCGACCACGTGATCGCCCAACGGAGCCTGTACGGCGGCACCTTCGCGATGCTGGCCGACCTCGCGGAGCGGTGGGGCGTCGAGGTGACGCACGTCACGGGCGACGACCCGGCCGAGGTCGAGGCCGCGCTGCGGCCCAACACCCGGCTGCTGCACCTGGAGACGGTCTCCAACCCGACCACCCGGGTCACCGACCTGCCGGGGCTGATCGCGGCCGCCAAGCGGGCGGGCGTGGTGAGCGTCGTCGACAACACCTTCGCGACCCCGCTGCTGTGCCGACCGATCGAGCACGGCGCGGACGTGGTGGTCCACTCGGCCACCAAGTACCTCGGCGGGCACTCGGACGTCCTGGCCGGGATCGCCGTCTTCGCCGACGCCGGACTGCACCGCGATGTCTGGCGGTTCGCGACCGAACTCGGCGCGAGCATCGACCCCTTCGCCGCCTGGCTGACCCTGCGCGGGCTGCAGACCCTCGCCCTGCGGGTCCGCCGCCACTGCGACACCGCCCTCGACCTGGCCACCCGTCTGGCCGCGCACCCGGCGGTCCGCGCCGTCCACTACCCGGGCCTGCCGACCCACCCCGACCACGACCTCGCCCGCCGCCTCCTGCCGGCCGGCCACGGCGGCGTCCTGGCCTTCGACCTGTCCGGAGGCCGCGAGGCGGCCCGCGCCTTCACCGAGTCCGTACGGCTGGCCTCGCTGGCCCCCTCGCTCGGCGGCGTCCACACCCTGGTGCTGCACCCGGCCAGCACCTCGCACCGGCAGCTCTCCGACGCCGAGTTGGCGGCGGCGGGCATCGGCCCGGGGACCGTCCGGGTCTCGGTGGGCATCGAACACCCCGAGGACCTGTGGGCGGACGTGCAGCAGGCGCTCGCGAAGCTGTAGCGGCGCCGGTCGACGGCGCCCCGGGCGGGCGGCTGCCGGCGGGCGGCTGCCGCCCGTTCCGGCGTGCGTCAGCGGACCCTGGGGCGGGCGGCGAGCAGGGCGATGTCGTCCTCGGCGGCGGGGGCCGGGGGCGGTGCGAGGGCGTGGAGGACGGCGTCGAGGAGGTCGTCGAGTTCGCCGGTGACGGGCAGGCGGAGCGCGGCCAGGCGCTCCAGTGAGGTGTCGATGTCCTCGCCGCGGCGCTCGACCAGGCCGTCGGTGTAGAGCAGCAGCGTCTGCCCGGGGATGAGCGGGTGGGTGGACTGCTCGTAGCCGCCGAGGCCGGTGCCGAGCGGCGGGCCGGTGGGGGTGCCCAGCAGTTCGGTGGGGTGGTCCGGGGTGATCAGGGCGGGCGGCAGGTGGCCGGCGCTGGAGAGGGTCCAGCGGCCGCGGCCGGGGTCGGCGAGGACCAGCAGGCAGGTCGCCGGGCGGGCGGAGTCGTCGGCGGAGATGACGTGGTCGAGCTGGCGCAGGATGCGGTGCGGGGGCAGGTCCATGCCGGCGATGTCGCGCAGCGCCGAGCGGTAGTGGCTCATGTCGACGGCGGCCTCGACGCCGTGCCCCATCACGTCGCCCATCGCGAGCAGGGTCCGCCCGAAGGGCAGCCGGACCGTCTCGTACCAGTCGCCGCCGACCACCGTGGCGCTGCCGGACGGCAGGTAGCGGGAGGCGAGCGAGAGGTTCTGGTGCGGGTTGCCGGGTTCGCTGAGCAGGGCGCGCTGAAGGGCCAGGGCGATTCCCTGGGAGTGGGCGTAGCGGCGGGCGTGGTCGATGCCGGTCGCGGCGCGCGCGGCGAGGTCGCCGAGCAGGGCGGCGTCGTCGGGGGTGAAGGCCGGGGTGGCGGCGGCCCGGCCGAGGGTGAGCAGTCCGACGAGGCGGCCCCGGGAGACCAGCGGGAGGACCAGCAGGGAGGCGATGCCGGCGGGGCAGGCGTCCTGGCTGCCGGGCTCGGCGAGTACGGCGGTGCCGCCCGCCAGGCCGCGGGCGGCGGCGGATCCGTCGCGGTGGCGGACGGACTCACCGGGGCGGGCCAGTTCGGCGACCGCCCCGGTGAGCGCGGGCACGGCCCGTACGGCGGCGCGGTGCAGTCGTCGGCCGGGGTCCTGGCCGGGGCGGGCGGGTTCCGCCTCGGCCGGCACCACGTCGACGGTGGCGACGTCGGCGAATTCCGGCACGGCGAAGGCGGCGAGTTCGGCGCAGGTGGTGTCCACGTCGAGGGTGGTGCCGATGCGCTCGGCGGCGGCGTCGAGTAGGGCGAGCCGGGCGCGGGCCTGTTCGAGTTCGCGCGGTCGCGGGCGCGCCGGCTCCGGGTCGTCCAGGACGACGACGATCACGCCGGTGGTCCGTCCGGCGCGGCGCAGCGGGCGGTAGCGCACCCGCAGGCCGGGCGGGACGGGGGAGCCGGCGCTTCCGGGGCCGCCGGTGACCTCTTCGCGCTCCTGCCCGTCGGCGAGCACGCGGCGCAGGGTCGCGGTGGCTTCGGCGAAGGCGGTGGTTCCGGCGGGGCGGCCGAGGAGGTCGGCGCGGCGCAGGCCGGTGACGGCGGTGAAGGCGGGGTTGAGGTACTGCCACCGCAACGTCCGGTCGAGCAGCGCGAGCCCTACCGGCGCGGCCGCGAGCAGGTCGCGCGGAAGCTCGGGATCGTCACCGCCGATGTCACTCTCGGTGACGGCGCTGGGGCCGGGGGTGACGTTCGCCGCGGTCGCCGCGGGAACCTGGGCGTCCGGGGCGGTGGGAGGGGAGCCCTCGGCTCGGTTGTCGTGCCGGAAGTGCATACGGCCATGATCACGCGTCGGCGCGCGGCACGCCCGTGAGTGGGTGAAATCGTGACCGGCGGGCAGGCGGTGGGGCAGAGCTGCAGGCGACCGTTGCGTGCATGTGCACACACTTGTAGGGTGTGTGTGCGCACACACAATCGTCTTCCGGAACCGGGGATCCCGCCCGGGACAGCTGAAGGAGAGATCCGCCATGGACAGCACCAGGGTCGTTCTGATCACCGGCACCTCCTCCGGGATCGGCCTCGCCGCCGCCGTGGCCGCCGCCCGCGCCGGGTGGCGGGTGGTCGCCACCATGCGGGACACCGGACGGGCCGGGAACCTGCTGCGCGCGGCGGAGGGGGCGGGCGTCGCCGCCCGGATCGAGGTCGAGCGGCTGGACGTCACCGACCCGTCCTCCGTCGCCGACTGCCTGGCGACGGTCCTCGACCGGCACGGGCGGCTGGACGCGGTGGTCAACAACGCGGGCGCGGGCTTCGTCGGCACCGTCGAACAGCACGACCTGGCGCCGGTGCGCGCCGCCATGGAGGTCAACTACTTCGGCGTGGTGGAGGTGACCCGGGCCGCGATGCCCCACCTGCGCGCCAGCGGCGGCCGGGTGGTCACCGTCACCAGCGTCGGCGGTGTGGTCGGCCAGCCCTTCAACGAGGCCTACTGTGCGGCCAAGTTCGCCGTCGAGGGCTTCATGGAATCGCTGGCACCGGTCGCGGCCACCGTCGGCGTCACCGTCACCGTCGTCGAACCGGGCGCGGTGGCCAGCGAGTTCATCGGCAACCAGGGCATCGACGTGCCCGCCATCGTCGCCGCCGCCGGTCCGTACGGCCCGGCGCTGCGCGCGTACATCGACCGCACGCTGAAGGCCTTCAGTGGCGCCCAGACCGCCGAGGAGGCGGCCGAGCCGATCGTCGCCGCGCTCACCGCCGAGAAGCCGCCGTTCCGGGTGCAGACCTCCGAGGCGGCCCGGGCCTTCGTCGCCACCAAGCTGGCGGACGCGGACGGTTCGGCGGTGCAGGGCATGACGGCGGGCTGGGTCAGCGCGGACGGCGCCTGACGCCGCATCGGCCGGCACCCGGTGGCGGGCGGTGGGTGGTGGGCGGTGCGGGGCGGGCGATGAGCGCTGAGCGGTGCGGGCGACGGCCGCCGGGTGATCACCGGTCATACTTGGGCGGCGGCGCCCGGCACCGGGCGCCGCGGGTCGTGCCAGGCCCGCCCGACCGACGCCCCCGGACGCCGGACGGTCCGCCGCGCACCCCAGCGGCGGACCGCCGGCGCCGCACCGCCAGCACCAGACCGGAGGAACCGATGAGCCCCCACCAGCCGACCAGTCGCCCGGCGGCCGGGGCACCCGGGGTGCCGTGGAACCGGCAGCGGCTGCGCAGCAACAACGAATGGCTGCTGCTGGAGCTGCTGCGCACCGGCGGCGGCTCCTCGCGGGCCCAACTGGCCCGGGACACCGGGCTGTCCAAGCCCACCGTGTCCGCCGCGCTGGCCGAGCTGGAGCAGGCCGGACTGGTCCGCGAGGCCGGGCGGCTGGCCCCCGAGCGGGGCCGCACCGCCGTACTGTACGAAGTCGACCCGACCGCCGGTCACGTGCTCGGGGTGGACATCGGCCGGGCCCGGCTCCGGGTGGCGGTCGCGGACCTCGCCGGCGCGGTCGTCGCCCGGCGGGACGTGGCCAACCGCGGCCGCAGTGCCGACGCCGTCGCGGACGCCGTGGTCGCCGCGGCGCGCGAGGCGATCGCCGAGGCGGGCCTCGCGGCCCCCGACATCGTGCACGCCGTGATCGGCACCCCGGGCGTGTGGGACGAGGAACTGCGCGGCGTCCGCTACGCCACCAGCCTGCCCGACTGGGGCCGGCCCGGGCTGTTCGACCGGATCGGGGAGGGCCTGGGCACGGCCGTCACGGTGGCCAACGACGCCAACCTGGCCGCGCTCGGCGAGTACACCCTCGGTGCCGGGCGCGGCAGCCGGATGTTCGCCTACCTGCTGGTCGGGACCGGACTCGGCGTCGGCGTGGTCAAGGACGGCGAACTGCTGCTCGGCGCGCACGGTGCGCTGGGCGAGATCGGTCTGGTGCCGCTGCCCGCGCGCGCCGGCGAGCCGGCCGCGACCATCGAGCAGCAGGCCGCGGCCGAGGCCGTGGTGCGCGCCGCCCGCGACTTCGGGCTCACCGGCACCGGCGGACGGCGGCTGACCGCCAAGCAGGTCTTCGACCGGGCCCGGGCCGGCGAGGAGGCGGCCGTCCGGGCGGTGGAACAGGAGGCGGAGCGGCTCGCCTACGCCGTCGCCGTGCTGTCCGCGATCCTCGACCCGGACCTCGTGGTGCTCGGCGGCGGCATCGGCAGCAGTGCGGACCTGCTGCTGGACCCGCTGGAGCGCGCCCTGCACCGGCTCGCGCCGATGCGCCCGACGCTCGCGCCGAGCCTCCTGGGGGAGGAGGCGGTGCTCCTCGGGGCGGTCTCCACCGCGCTGGAGACCGCCCGCCCCGAGGTGTTCGAGCGCCGGACGGCCGGGCTGCGCTGACGGCCGGGCAGGGCGGCCCCGAGGGGTCGTCCGGAACATCCGGTGAGGCAGGCCGGGACGACGGCCGTCGCGCTCGGTAGGCGGAAGGTCTCGATCTGCCAACGAGTGGGGGAACCGTGCGTGCGGGGTGTGCGAGCCCTGCTTGAATCGCACGCCTCACCCGAACGGAACGGAGCGTTCTCCCCATGCCTTCACGGATACCCGGCCGGCGCCGGGCGGCCGGCCTGGCCGGATTCGCCGGACTCGTCCTCACCGTCGGTCTCGCGCTGACCGGTTGTGACCCGTCGGCTGACGGCGCTGCCAAGGCCTCGTCCTCGCCGACCGTCGCGGCCGTCCCCACCACGACGACCGTGACGACTGCGACGACCACGGCCGCTCCGGCGGTTCCGGCGCAGCCGACCGCCGCCACTGCGGCCGCGCCCGCACCGGCGCTGACCTCGAGCGTCGCCCCGCCGGCCGCCCCGCCCAGCCATCCGCAGTCGGCTCCGGCCAAGGCGCCGGAGCCCAAGGCGACCACCGCCCAGCCGCCGGCCGACGCCGAGTCGCAGCACACCGCGGCGGCGGGCGGCTCGCAGTGCGAACTCCGCTCCAACGCGGGCAACTGCTACGCGGCCGGCCAGTTCTGCCGCAACGACGACCTGGGCAAGAGCACCCACGACGCCAACGGCCGAGTGATCTACTGCCGGATGGTCAGCGGCAAGCCGCACTGGCAGGCCTGAGCCGGCCGACGCCACCCGGACACCGCTCGACCGGGCTCAACCACCCAGGGTGTCCCAGAACAGGTGCTCGTAGGCCTGGAGCAGCAGACCGTATTCGCGCGCGGCGGCCAAGGTCCCTCCGTCCAGTGGGTCGGGCCCGAGGGCGTCGGCGGCCTGCTGCTCCAGCTCGGTCGCGGGCTGGGCGAAGAAGTCGAAGAACGCGCAGGCCTCGTCGGAGAGGCCGTAGCGGTGGCGCAGGGCATGGGCGACGTCGGCACAGTAGCCGCCCCAGGCCGCGAAGTTGGCCACCAGGGCGGCGGCCGCGGCGGCGGGGGCGCTGTTCAGCGCGAGCCAGGCCAGGTAGGCGGGGTAGGCCTGGCAGCCGGGAAGCGGCGGCCGGGCCGCCGACGCCCGCTCGTCGAGGCCGCAGGCCGCGGCCAGGGCGGGCAGGGTGCGCAGCGCGGCGCTCTCACCCTCGGCCATGGTGGCGAACCAGGTGCCGAGCGGCCGGTCGGCGCAGCGGGTGGCGAGCAGCAGGAGGCTGCGCCGGTCGGAGGTGATGATCCGGTGCTGCTGGGCGGTGAGTTCGCCCACGGCCGCGAGCGGGGCCGCACCGTCGGCGAGCGCTGCGACCAGCGTCGGGGTGGTGTCGCCGGGTGCCAGGTCGGCGCGCAGGCGCTGGATCTGGTCGAGGATCGGGTGGGTCACCGGTGCCTCCGGGGTGCGGTTGGTCCGGTGCCCATTCCTACCGCCTGGCGGCGCCCGGGCGGCGGCGACAGGCCGGGCATGGCGGTGAGGCTTTGCCACAGCCGGCGGGTGACGGGGACGTCCGGCCGGCCCCGTGGAAGTCAGGTCAGGTGGGGTCGGGCTGGGTTGGTCAGCTTCGGGCATCCGGGCCGATCTGCGCCACGCAGGCCTGCCAGGCGGCGACGGGCAGCAAGTGCCGGACGCGGGCGAGGAGTTCGTACAGGCCCGGCCCGTAGCGGTCGGCCAGCTCGGCGTTGTGGGCGAACACGTCCAGCTCGTTGGCGGCCGTGATGGCCAGGAAGGCGCGCAGGTCCTCCTCCGGCGGGGTGTGGTCGTCCCCGGTGAACCGGTCGTGGAACAGCGGTCGTTCGTCCCGGCCCAGGCGCGGGTAGACGGCGGCCCGGTCGCAGCTCGCGTAAAGGTAGACGAGCGCCTCGGCGCGGTGGCCGACGAGTTCGACCAGGACGGCCCGCTCCTCCAGCCCGAGCAGGGCGCCGTCGAACCCGTCGGTCCCGTACGCGGCGTGGCAGAGCCCGGCGGCCTGGACGGCGGAGTCGGTGCCCCACTCCGCCAACAGGGCCGCCACCCGGGCCAGGTGCGCCAGCAGCGTGCCGCCCGGATGCGGGATCCGGTCGGCCTCGTGGGCGCGCAGGAAGTCCTCGAGGTGGCTCCACGCGGGAGCGCTGCGGTGGTCGGCTGACGTCACCTCAGGAGTTCTACTCGTGGAGCCGGCCGCTCCGCAACCCGAATTCGCCGGTGCTGTCCCAGGCCCTGCTCAAGCCAGTTCGCGCACCAGCCGGGCGATGGTCGGGGTGTCGACGCCGTGTGCCTCGGCGGCTCGCAGCACGGCGCCGCCGATCGCGTCGAGCTCGGTCGGGCGGCCGGCCTCCACGTCGCGCTGCATCGAGGACTTCATCGTCGCCGGGATGCGGTCGAAGGCGGCGAGCAGGGCCGTCGGCTCGGCTGGGGCGCCGACCGCCTCGGTGACGGCGGTGATCTCGTCCAGCACCGCCAGGAGTTCGGCCCGGTGCTCGGTACGGACGACACCGATTTCGTCGGCGTGCCGGGTGGTCAGCAGGGCGAAGGGAGCGAGGAAGGAGAGTTTGCTCCAGAGCATCGCCGTCTCGTCCTCCCGCACGGTGACCTCCGGTCCGGCGTGCCGCAGCTGCTCGGCGAACTCCTCGACCGCCGTGGCGGGCGCAGCCTCGCCGAGGGGTGCGGCGAGTTCGACGACGGCGAACGGGCTGGTGTGCTCGATCCGGCCAGGGGCCGTCCGGGTGGCCTCGACCCGGATCGTCCCCGCGACGACCCGCGCGGCGGGGTAGCGCTCGCGCAGCAGCGCCATGTGGTCGAGGCCGTTGAGCAGCGGGACGACGATCGCGCCGTCGACGGCCTGCGGCGGCACCCGGTCGAGCGCGTCGGCCAGCGCCGTCTCCTTGACCGTCACGAAGACGGCGTCGACCGGCTCGTGCAGCTCGCCGACCGCCTCCACCGGGGCGGTGAACCGGCCGAACGCGGCGCTTTCGACGTGCAGGCCGTCCCGGTTGAGGACGGCGGCCGTCTCCTCCCCGGCCAGGCAGATGACCCGGTGGCCGTCGCGGGCCAGCAGGCCGCCGATCAGACCGCCGACGCCGCCGGGGCCGAGGACGGCGACGGTGAGGGGCGTGGTGCGCATGGTGACTTCCTTCGATGAGACGTGGGTTGAGGAGTGCGGTTACGGAACGTCGCGGGAGGAGCGGCCTTCCGGGACGTCCGGGCCTGGTGCGCCGTCCGGGCGGACGGGGCCGGAGTCGTGGAGGGAGACGTAGTCGAACTGGAAGGGCGGCTCGTGGCGCGGCTTCCGGCCGGGCGGCAGGGGAGGGCGGCGGCGGGGGCGCCGGGAGAGGTGGAGCCGGTCGAACCACAGGCTGCCGCCCGCGTTCGGCTCGGGCACGGGCAGGCCCTCGGCGCGCAGTGCCGCCACCAACTCGTGCGCGGGCCAGCCGAACAGGTCGATCCCCCGGTAGCCGACCGGGCAGGCGGGCCGCTCGTCGCTCGGATTCCGGCCGACCGTGACACCCCGCAGGCCTTCCCGCAGGCCTTCGCCGTCACCCGAGGACAGGGTGACGGACACCCCGGGCAGCTCGAAGCCGAGCGACCACACGGAGCCGCACACGAAGGTCGGGCGCACGCCGCCGGGCAGCAACTCGCCGTGCGGCTCCAGCAGGGCGCGCACCGCCTGCTCGGTGAGGCCGAAGCGCAGCTCGGGGAGCGGCGCGGGCAGGCGGACACCGCGGCCTGGCAGCAGGTCGATGGTCACCGGAGCATGATCCCTCTTCGGGCGGGTGAAGGACAGCCCGTTTTCGAGGCCGGACGACGGGTGGCCGGAGCCGGTAGGCACACCTGCGGGGTTCGGTTTCCCGAACCCCGGATCGGGGTGCCAGCCCGATCGATCGGCCGGTCCCGGACGCCCAGGATGGAGGGCATGAACGGGATGACGACAGCCGCCGCAGCGGCGGCGCGGGACACGGTGATGGGCACGGAGTCGGGCGCGGCGATGGACGTGGCGATGGGCGGGGGGACGCGGGCGGCGCTCACCGGCGAGGGGCTGCACCGCGAGTACGGGCGCGGCACGGCGGCGGTCCGGGCGCTGCGCGGGGTGTCCGTGGCCTTCGCGCCGGGGACGTTCACGGCGGTGATGGGCCCCTCCGGCTCGGGGAAGACCACGCTGCTGCACTGCCTCGCCGGGATGGACCGCCCCACCCGGGGCACCGTCCGCTGGGGCGACACGGAGGTGTCCCGGCTGCCCGAACGGCGGCTGGCGGAACTGCGGCGCAGCAGGGTCGGGTTCGTCTTCCAGTCCTTCAACCTGATGCCCGCCATGACCGTCGCGCAGAACGTGGCCCTGCCCGGCCGACTGGCCGGGCGTCCGCCGGAGCGCGCCAGGATCCGGGAGGCACTCGCCCGGGTCGGCCTGGCCGGGCAGGAGCGGCACCGGCCCGGTGAGCTGTCGGGCGGGCAGCAGCAGCGGGTGGCGATCGCCCGTGCCCTGGTCACCCGGCCGGAGGTGCTGTTCGCCGACGAGCCCACCGGTGCCCTCGACCGGTCGACCGGGCACCAGGTCCTCGACCTGCTGCGAGCCGGGGTGGACGTGGACGGCCGGACCTGCGTGATGGTGACCCACGACCCGATGGCCGCCGGGTACGCGGACCGGGTGCTGCTGCTGGCGGACGGCGTGCTGGTGGACGAGTTGGTCCGGCCGACGGCCGCGCAGGTCGGCGAGCGGCTGAGCCGGTTGGGAGGGTGAGGGCGATGAGCGGATCCGTACTGACACTGGCGGCCGGTCAGCTCCGGCGCCGGCCGGCGGCGTTCGCCGGCCTGGCGGCGGCACTGTTCCTGGCGGTCGCGGCGGTCACGCTGTTCGGCTCGCTGGTCGCCGCCCAGCTCACGGCGCCGGCCACCGTCACCCGGGCGCCGGTGGCCGGGCCCGGTCTGGTGCTGATAGCCGGGGCGTTCGGCGAGATCGCCGTCCTGGTCGCGCTGTTCGTCGTGGTCAACGCCCTCGGCTTCACCCTCCGCCAGCAGCACCGGGAGCTGGCCCTGCTGCGGACGGTCGCGGCGACGCCCCGGCAGGTCCGGCGGCTGGTGCGGGCCGAGGTCACGGCGACCGTCCTGCTGGCCGCCGTTCCCGGCACCGCGGTCGGCTCGCTCGGTGCCCGCGCCTTCCTCGCCGCGCTCCAGCGGCGCGGGATGGCGGCGCCGGGCCTGCGGATACCCGGGACACCGGTGCCGATGCTGATCGCGCTCGCGGTGGCGCTGTCGGTGGGCCTGACGGCCACCGCCGTCGCGGCCCGGCGCGTCACCCGGCCCACTCCGGCCGCCGCGCTGACCGACAGCTCGGCCGGACAGCGTCAGACGGGAGTGGTCCGGCTGCCGGCCGGTGCGGCGGTGCTGGCGGGCGGTGTCCTGCTGCTGCGGCTGGCGGCGAGCCGGCCGGCCGGGGAACTGGACAAGGCGGGGCAGGCGGCCTTGCTGGGAGCGCTGGTGCTGCTGGTCGCGGTCGCCCTGCTGGGGCCGCCGGCGGCCCGGCTGCTGGCCGCGGTGCTCGGAGCCCCGGTCCGGGCGCTGCTGCCGAGGGTGGGCTGGCTGGCGGACGCCAACCTGCGCGGCTACGCGGCCCGGCTCTCCTCGGCGGTGGTCCCGGTCGCGCTGCTGGTCGGGCTTTCCGCGACGATGCTGATCCTGACCAGCACCGCGGAGCACGCCGCTCGGGCGACCGGTGCCACGACCAGCGTCACCAAGGCCAGCGACGTGTGGTTGCGGCAGGTGGAACTCGGCCTGCTGGTCTGCTTCGCGGCGGTCTCCACGGTCAACACCCTGGTCGCGCTGACCGCCGACCGGCGCCGGGAGTTCGCCCTGCTGCGGCTGGTCGGGGCGACGCGCAGGCAGTTGCTGCGGATGCTCTCCGTCGAGGCGCTGTTGACGACGGCGGTGGGCGTACTGCTGGGCGGTACGGTCGCGGCCGCGGCGACGGGGGCGTTCAGCCGGGCGGTCTCGGGGGCGGTGCTCCCGGTCGTGCCGGGTGCGGCCTGTGCGTGGGTGGTGGCGGGAGCGGCGGTGCTCACGGTGCCGGGGATCGTGGGCACGGGGCTGTGGGCGGTCGGCGGGCGCGCGGTGGAGGAGGTGGGCGGGGAGCGAGGGTGACGGGCGCCCGCCAGGGCGGGTGCGGGGTGAGCGGACGCGCGGGGAGCTGGGGGATGCTGGGGGCCGGTTGACCGGTGAGTGGTGAGGTGTGTGTGATGGCTGGGTGGCGGCGGGTGCCGGCGGTGCGGGGCGGTGAGGTGGCGTTCGCCGTCCTCGGACTGCCACTCGGAGTGCTGGGCGGGGTCTACGCCGTGGCCGTGCTCTACGGGGGAGCCCTGCTCTCGCTCACCGTCCTGGGGCTGCCGTTCCTGGTGGCCGCGCTGGTCGGGGCCCGGGGGATCGGCGGGCTGCACCGCCGGCTGGTGGGGCGGCTCCTGGGCGAACCGGTGGCGGCGCCGCCACCGCGCGAACGGCCCGCCGGCCTGTTCGCGCGGGGCCGGGTGGTGCTGACCGACCCGGTGGCCTGGCGGGCGCTGCTCTACCTCCTCCTCCGGCTGCCGCTGGGAGTTCTCGGCTTCCTGGTCGCGGTCGGGATGCCGCTCGGCTGCGTGTGGCTGGCGGGCTTTCCGCTGTGGGTGCGGCTGCTGGAGCCGGGGCCGCGACCGGTGAGCTGGCTGGACGTGCTCGGGCCGCCGGCCGGCCTCGCGGTGCTCGCCGCCGTGCCGGCCGCGCTGCGGGCCCTGAGCCGGGCCGACCGCGCGCTCGCCCGGGCGCTGCTCGGCCCGGTGCGCTCGCAACAGCGCGTCCGCCAACTGGAGAACGCGCGGGCCACGCTCCTCGCCGAGAGCACCGACCGGCTGCGGCGGCTGGAACGCGACCTGCACGACGGCACCCAGGCGCAGCTGGTCGCGCTCGCCATCACCCTCTCGCTGGCCGACGACGCCCTCACGGGCCTCGCTCCGGCGGACCCCGGCCCAGGGGGCGACGCCGGGGTCGGGCGGCTGCGCTCCCTGGTCGACCGGGCCCGCGGGCAGACCGACGACACCATCGCCGCGCTGCGGCGCCTCACCCGGGGCATCCACCCGGTGGCGCTGGACGCCGGCCTGGCCGAGGCGCTGCCCGCCCTCACCGCCACCTCGCCCGTCCCGGTCGCGGTCCGGCTGGACCTGCGGGAGCGCCCGGAGGAGGTGATCGAGCGCGCCGTCTACTTCTGCGCGGCCGAGCTGCTCACCAACGTCGCCAAGCACAGCGGCGCCCGGAGCGTCGAGCTGGCCGCGAGCGCCGGTCACGGCCGGGTGCGGCTGACGGTCCGGGACGACGGGCGGGGTGGCGCGACGGTCGGCGCCGGAAGCGGGCTCGCGGGCCTGGCCGAACGGCTGGCGGCGGTGGACGGGACGCTGCGGGTGGACAGCCCGCTCGGCGGGCCCACGACCGTCACCGCTGAGCTGCCGAGCAGGCTGTGACGGACTCCGACCCTGCTGGGAGCAGGACAGGAGGCGGTCGGACGTATCGGGCGACGGTCCGAGCCAGGGTCAGGAACGGGTCAGGAACGGGTCAGGAACCGGTCTCCGCGAGGTAGGCGAGGACCGCCTTGACCCGCCGGTTGTCGGCGTCCGTCGCGGGCAGGCCGAACTTGGTGAACACGGCGGCCACGTGCTTCTCCACCGCCCGCTCCGAGACCGTGAGCAGCCCGGCGATCGAGCGGTTGGAGTGGCCCTGCGCCATCAGCTCCAGCACCTCCCGCTCGCGCGGGGTGAGCGAGTCCACCCGGCCGCGCCGGCCGCCGTGCATCAGCCTGTTGACGATCTCCGGGTCGAGCGCCGTGCCGCCCTCGGCGACGCGGTGCAGGGCGTCCACGAACTCGGAGGTGCGGGCCACCCGTTCCTTGAGCAGGTAGCCGATGCCGGCCGCGCCGTCGGCCAGCAGCCGGGCCGCCCAGGCGGTCTCCACGTGCTGGGAGAAGACCAGGATCCCGACTCCCGGCGAGGCGGCCCGGATCTCCACCGCCGCCCGGATCCCCTCGTCGGTGTGGGTGGGCGGCATCCGGATGTCCACCACGGCCACGTCGGGCCGGTGTTCGGCCACGGCGGCGACCAGCTCGGGGCCCGTACCGGCGGTGGCGACCACCGCGCAGCCGCGGGCGGTCAGGAGCTCGACCATTCCGTCCCGGAGGATCACCGAGTCCTCGGCCAGGACGACGCGGAGCTGCTTGTCGATCATGACGCCATTATGGCCGGTCCGGGGCGGCCGGCCGGGGCGCATGGGGAGAAGCGGGGCCCGGCCGAAAATGTACAGCGAGACTGGACAGGCTGGCCTGACAAAATTAGCGTGGAACGGTGACCGAGAAGCGATCCGCCCCGCCCGCGCGCGAAGTCCCCGAGGACCCGACCCAGCCGGCAGACCCGGACGAGTCCGCCTCGCTGGCCGCCCGGGAACTGCGCGCCGTCTTCAGCCGACTGCGCCGCACCCTCCTGGAGAAGATCCAGGGCGCCAGTGACCTCACCCCCTCCCAGACCGCCGTGCTCAGCCGACTGATCGGCGAGGGCCCAGCCTCCCCCAGCGCGCTCGCCGCCGCCGAGCGGGTCCGTCCGCAGTCGATGGCCGCCACCCTGGCCGCCTTGGAGGCACACGGCCTGGTCGGACGCCGACCCGACCCCGACGACGGGCGCCGCCAACTGGTCAGCCTGACCGAGGAGGGGCTCGCGTGGATCGCGGACAGCCGCCGGGCGCGCGAGGAATGGCTGACCCGGGCCCTGCAGGAGGAGTTCTCCGAGGACGAGCGCGCCACCATGCTGGCCGCACTGCCCCTCATCGATCGGCTGAACCGGCGATGAGCGAGCCCTTGACGCTGCTGGCCCGGCTGCGCGCCCGCCGCCAGCCACCGGCCGGCCGGCGGCCCGGACACCGCCCTGGCGAACGACCCGCTCCGGGCGGCGAGTTCAACCGTCGGCTGCTCGCCCCCATGGTGCTCGGCTCGGTGCTCAACCCGATCAACTCCTCGATGATCGCGGTCGCCCTCGTCCCCGTCGGCATCGCCTTCGGCGCGCCGCCCGCCGAGACCGCCTGGCTGGTTACCGCGCTCTACCTCGCCACCGCCGTCGGCCAACCGGTGCTCGGCCGGCTGGTGGACGACTACGGACCGCGCCGGCTCTACCTGGCCGGAACGGCCCTGGTCGGCCTGGCCGGGCTGCTCGGCGCGCTGGCGCCCTCGCTGGGGCTGCTGATCGTCGCCCGGGTGCTGCTCGGCCTCGGCACCTCGGCCGCCTACCCGGCCGCGATGCACCTCACCCGCAGCGAGGCCGAGCGGACCGGTCAGAGCAGCCCCACCGGCGTGCTCACCGCGCTCGCCGTCGCCGGCCAGACGGTCGCCGTGATCGGACCGACCCTCGGTGGCCTGCTGATCGGCCTCGGCGGCTGGCGGACGGTCTTCGCCGTCAACGTCCCGCTGTCGCTGACGTGTCTGGTCCTCGGGCTCTCCCGGCTGCCCGCCGCCGTGCCGCGCCGCGACCGCGGGGACCGGCTCGACCGCACCGGCATCGCCCTGTTCGCGGCCCTGCTGCTGACGCTGATGCTGTTCGTGATGAAGCCCGGCACCGCGCACTGGTACCTGCCCGTGCTCACCGTGCTGGCCGCGGCCGGCTTCGCCGTGCGCGAGACGCGCACCCGCGAACCCTTCATCGACCTGCGGGCGCTCGCCCGCAACCGCCCGCTGATCGCGACCTACCTGCGCCAGCTCCTCGGCAACACCGGCACCTACGCCTTCCTGTACGGCTACACCCAGTGGCTGGAGGAGGGGCGCGGCCTGGGCGCGGCCACCACCGGACTCGTCCTGCTGCCGCTCTCGCTCACCGGCCTCGCGGTCTCCGCCGTCACCGGCCGCAGCCCGGCGGTGCGCCGCAAGCTGGTGGTCGGATCGGTGTTCCAGATGGCGGCCAGTGCCGCCCTGCTGCTGCTGGGCTCGACGAGCGCGCTGGTGCTGCTGGTGGCCGTCGGCCTGCTGGCGGGCGTCCCCCAGGGGCTGACCGGTCTCGGCAACCAGACCGCGCTGTACCACCAGGCCGACCCGACGGCCATCGCCGCCGCGGCCGGGCTGCTGCGCACCTTCATGTACCTCGGCGCGATGGCGGCCTCGGCGGCGAACGCGGCGTTCTTCCCGCACGGCGCCACCACGGGCGGGCTGCACCACCTCGCGCTGTTCATGCTCGGCGGCGCGGTGCTGCTCTTCCTCGTCATCCTCCCCGACCGCCCCCTCGGCCGGATCGGAACCGCAGGCGCGCAGGGAAGATGACGTGACGTCAGGTGCCGGCGTTGCGGATCAGGCCTTCCTGAGAGCCAGGTAGGCGTCGAGCCGGGTGGCTGCGGTGAGCATCGCGCGGGCTCGGCTGGTGAGGCGGTGGTGCCAGGCGGCCAGTGCCTCGGCCAGCGAGTCCGTACCGCCCGCCGTCCGGACCTGCCGGAGCACGGTGGCGATGTGGGCCAGGGGGTAGCCGCCGCGGCGGAGGAGGTGGGCGAGTTCGGCGTCGCGGACGTCGTCCGGGCGGTAGCGGCGGTGGCCGGTGGCGCGGTCGCGGTCCGGGGCCAGCAGGCCGGCGGCCTCCCAGGTGCGCAGGGTGGCCGGGGAGAGGGCCAGGCGGCGGGCGAGCTCTCCGATGCTGAGCGGGCCGGGGACGGCCGGACGGCCTTCCGGGGCCGGTTGGGCCGTCAGGTGGTCGACGGCCCGGCGGACGGTGGCAAGGGTCTCCCGGTCGCGCAGCAGCTGGGTGTGGCCCCGGTCGACGGCGGTCAGCGCCTCGTCCAGCCGGTCGGCGTTCACCGCGGCCATGATCCCGCCGGCGGTGGCGTGTCCGTACGCGGTGACCAGGGCGAGATAGGCGCGCAGGGCGGCGGCGTGCCGCTCGGTGTAGATCCGGTAGCCGCTGGCGGTGCGTTCGGCGGGCGGCAGGAAGCCGTCCCGCTCGTAGTTGCGGACGGCCTGGGTCGACAGGCCGTGCTCGCGCGCGAGGTCGGCGGGCCGCATGGCGTTGTCCTCCGTTCGAGCCCGTTTGAGACTTCACCCGGTGGTCGAGCGGAAACGGTGCCAAAAGCCTCAACCGATCCTTCAAGGATACGCTTGAGGTTCATGAGTCAGGACATCCGAGACTTCCTCACGCCCTCCTGCGAGCTGCTCGCCCTCGGCGAGCCGACCCACCAGGAACCGGCCTTCGGGCTGGTCCGCAACCACCTCTTCGCCCAGCTGGCCGAGCGGGGCTACCGCTCGATCGCCCTGGAGACCGACCGGGTGGCCGCGCTCGCCGTGGACGACTACGTCCAGGGCGGCGCGGGCACCCTCGACGCGGTGCTGGCCGAGGGCTTCAGCCACGGCTTCGGCGCCCAGGCCGGCAACCGCCGACTCGTCTCCTGGATGCGCGAGTTCAACCGCGACCGGGAGCCCGGGGAGCGGCTGGCCTTCCACGGCTTCGACGCCCCGACCGAGAACACCATGGCCCCCAGCCCGCGCCGCTACCTCGAACACGCCCGCGACTACCTCCGGCTCGACCTCGACATCGCCGCAGTGGCCGGCGAGGACGAGCGCTGGAGCAGCGAGCAGGCGGTGCTGGACGCGGCGAGCTCGCCCGGTGCCACGCCGGAGGCCGCCGAGCTGCGCCGGATCGCCGACGACCTGTTGATCCGACTGTACGTACAAGCACCGGAGTTGATCGAAGCAAGCTCCCTGGCCGAGTGGCTCCGGGCCGGGACGCGGCTGCGGGCCGGGCTCGGGCTGCTGCGCTACCACGCGCAGGCGGCGATCCAGGGCCTCGGCCTGAGCGAGCGGGTGTCCGGCCTGCTCGGCCTGCGGGACGCGCTGATGGCGCAGAACCTGCTGGACATCCGCGCCGCCGAGGCCGAGCGCGGGCCCACGCTGGTGTTCGCCCACAACGCGCACCTCCAGCAGGCCGTGAGCGGCTGGGCCGGGGGAGAGCTGGAGTGCCGCTGGAACGGCGCCGGTCGCAGCCTCCGCCCGCTGCTGGGCGGGCGGTACCTCTTCGTGGCCGGCAGCCTCGGGCGCAGCGGTGCGCTGGGGCTCGGCGATCCGGCGCCGGGGACGTACGAGGCTCTGCTGCAACGCGAGGGCGTCGCCTGGGAGTTGGTGGCGGCTCCGGAGCTCGGCGACGCCCGTCCCCGGACGGACACGGCGCCGCAGCAGGGCTATTCCTTCGACCGGTCGAGCTTCGAGGGGGCGGCCGCGGTGCTCCACATCGGCGACGGCGCGGCGGTGGCGGGGTAGCCGGTCGGTCGTCCGGCCCGGTCGGTCCTTGTCAGGGTCTCGGTTCGACGGTCGTCAGGGCCCCGGGTAGGCGATCCGCAGATGGTCCAGCAGGGCGGCGGTCGGCGGCGCCGGCCGCCGCCCCGTCGGCCAGGCCAGGGCGATCCGGACGCGTGGGACGGGGTCGCTCAGCTGCCGGATCCGCAGCCCGGCCACGGGCCCCGGGTCCGGCAGCAGCGCCACGCCCAGGCCGTGCGCCACGAGTTCGGCCAACTGGGGCGGGGCGGCGGCCTCCACGGCCACGACCGGGCTCACGCCCGCCTCGGCGAGGGCGACCTCCAGGGCCGTCCGCAGACCGGTGCCGCGCGGGGTGCCCACCAGGGCGTGCCCGTCGAGCGCGGCGACGGGCAGCGGGCCGTCGGGGGCGGTGGACAGCGGATGGTCCTCGGCGCAGACGGCGACCAGCGGGACGTCCAGCACGGTGTGCAGGGCGAGTCCGGTCAGTGCCGTCCAACCGTCATCGCCTTCGCGCCCGCTCGCGCCGGTCGGCAGGCCGATCACGGCGAGGTCCAACCGCCCTTCGCGCAGCGCCGTCAGCATCCGCGCGGTGGTGTCCTCGGCGAGCGAGAAGTCGATGCCGGGATGCTCCTGCCGGAAGGCGGCGAGCGTGGTGGCGAGCCCGGGGAAGGAGCCCAGCGCGGACGGCGGGGTGAGCGCCGCCCCGGCGACCATGCCCAGCCGGACGTGCCCGCGCCGCAGCCCGCCGAACTCGTGCGCCGTCTGGCGGGCCGCCGACGCGGCGGCGAGCGCGGCCCGCGCATGCGGCAGCACCGCCTCGCCCACGCGGGTCAGCCGGACGGCCCGCCCCGAGCGGTCGAGCAGCGGGTGGCCCAGCTCCCGCTCCAGCCGGCGGATCTGCGCGCTCACGCCGGGCTGGCTCAGGTGCAGCAGCTCGGCCGCCCGGGTGAAGCTGCCGTGCTGGGCGACGGTGACGAAGTACTGGAGCTGCCGGAGTTCCATAACCGCTGATCATAGGGGCCAGAACCACTGGGTCTTGGACGGGAGGGCGGCGCCGGCCGCAGGCTGGGGGCATGGCGAACGTGCGGCTGGGACAGGGTGTGGAGTGGGTCCGCGAGCAGATCGCGGCGGAACGTCGGGAACTCGCCGAGGTGTTCAGGGGATTCACCGTGGAGCAGTGGAACGCGCGCTCGCTGTGCGGGGGTTGGCGGGTGCGCGAGGTGGCGGCCCATCTGAGCACCGGCTTCCGGTACTCGACGGCGCGGACGGCCTGGGAGCTCGCCCGCTCCGGCGGCAACCTGCACCGGATGACGGACCGGGTCGCCCGCCGCGACGCCGCCGTGATGAGTGACCGGGAGCTCGCGGCGGCGATGGCCGACCACGCCGACCACCCCTGGCGGCCCCCGGTCGGCGGCCGGATCGCGGCCCTCGCCCATGACGCGGTCCACGGCCTCGACATCACCGTGGCCCTCCGGCTGCCCACCCGCCTGCCGGCGGCCCGCACCGCCGCCCTGCTGGGCACGGTCTCGCCGCGCAGCGTCCGGTTCTTCGGCGCCCGGCTGGACGGCGTGCGGCTGCGGGCGACGGACGCGCAGTGGTCGTACGGGCAGGGACGGGCCCTGGTGGAGGGCAGGGCGGAGCACCTGCTGCTGGTCGCGTACGGGCGGCGGCTGCCGCCCGGGCTGCTGGCGGGGGAGGGGGCGGAGCGGTTCACCTGGGCCGGGTGAGGCGCCCGGCGGCCGCCGCCCCGGGGGCTCCTCGGTTCCCCGCCGCCCGTCGCCGCCGGACCTGCGCGCCCCGCACCCCCGTGCCTACGATCGGAAAGGAATCCCTTCCGGGTGCGTGGCGAGACGGAAGCCAGGTCGCCGATGGCCCCGAGGTCCGTGCAGTGGCCGCCGTACGTGCGGGTCGCGCCGTGGTTGCTGGTCGCCGGCGGGCTGGTGTGGAACGCGCTGGACACCGCCGACTACTGGGGTGATCCGCTGCTGTCGGCCGCGGCCGTGCTCGCCGGTGCGCTGCTGGCGCTGCGGGACACGGTGGCGGTCGGGGTGGCGAACGTGACGGTGATCCTGGTCCTGTCCTCGCAGGACGGGTCGATCGGGACCACGGCCGGCTACCTGGAGCTGGGGAACACGGTGTTCGCGGCGCTCCTCGGCGTCGGGGTGAACCGGGTGCTGGCGCGGCACGGGCGGCGGCTGGCGCGGGTGCGGTCGGTGGCGGAGGCGGCGCAGCGGGCGGTGCTGCCGGAGCCGCCTGGCAGGGTGGGGGAGCTGGAGGTCGCGGCCTGCTACCGGGCGGCCCAGGACGAGGCGCTGATCGGCGGGGACGCGTACGCGCTGCAGGTCACTCCGTACGGTGTGCGGGTGCTGATCGCCGATGTGCGGGGCAAGGGGCTGCACGCGGTGGGAGCGGTGTCGGTGCTGCTGGGGGCGTTCCGGGAGGAGTCGCACCGCGCACCGGACCTCGGCGGGCTCGCGGACGCGCTGGAGCGCTCGCTGCTCAGGGAGAGCGCCCAGCTGAGCGAGGAACTGCGACTGGAGGGGTTCATCACGGCGCTGCTGGTCGAGTTCCCGCCGGGGGAGGCGGTGGCGCGCACGCTGGACTGCGGCCACCCCGGGCCGTACCTGCTGGACGGGGAGCATCCGGTGCGCCGGTGGGACGCGGCCGACCCGGGGCTGCCGCTCGGGATGGGCGTGCTGGGGGTGGCGCGGCCCCGGCCGGAGACCCGGGCGTTCCCGGCGGGGTGCACGCTGCTGCTGGTGACCGACGGGGTGACCGAGGCACGGAACGCGGCGGGGGAGTTCTACGACCCGGTGCCCGGGCTGGCGCCGCTCGGTCCGTTCGCGGACCCCCGGGAGGCGTTGGACGCGCTGGTGGCGGACGTGGCGCGGTGGACCGGCGGCCCCCGGGACGACGACATGGCCCTGCTCGCGGTGACCCGCCGCGGCGTCGGCTAGACCCCGGACGGCCCGCGCTCCGGAACGGCCCGGAGCGGCGGAACGGGTCCGGATGGGGGCCGGACGGAACCGGAGCGGAGCCGGAGCGCGGCTCGCTCGGATCACGCCGATATCACGGCGAGATTGCGGGAGGTGAGCGCTCCACGGAATCCGGCCAAGTTGACGGACGCGCTCCGTTGGCCGGAAACCGGACGTCCGGATATCGGGCGGTGAAATGGACTGCCGGCCCCGTGGGTGGGGGAAATCCCCTGCTGGGCCGCGCGCCCCAGGCTGACGGGCGGGCGTCTGGTCGCGGGGGATCGGCGCCGGGGCATAAGGGGGCGTAGGGGAGGGGCAAGGCGGGGTCATGACAGTGGCGGGATCCGGCCGACCCGGGGTTCGTCCGGAAACGAACCCAGCGCTTGCCGCGTGTCGAAGAGGTGACCGAGAGTCGCACCGATGAACGAGACGCTTCGCCCCCGCCAGGCCCGTCTGCTCGGCCACCGTGACTTCCGGCTCCTGTTGACCGGAGCCGCGGCGGCCCAGACGGGCAGTCAGGTCACCCTGGTCGCCCTGCCGCTGGTGGCGGTGGTGGTGCTCGACGCCACGCCCTTCGAGGTCGGCCTGCTGACCGCCGCCGAGACCGCGGCCTTCCTGCTGGTCGGCCTGCCGGCCGGCGCCTGGCTGGACCGGATGCGCAAGCTGCCGGTGCTGATCCGCGCCGACGTGGTGCGCTGCATCGCCGTCGGCTCGATCCCGCCGGCGGCGGCGTTCGGTGTGCTGACCATGCCGCAGCTGTACCTGGTCGCGCTGATCACCGGCGTGGCCACGGTCTTCTTCGACGTCGCCCACCAGTCCTTCCTGCCCGCCGTCCTGCCGCGCGAGCAGCTGGTCGGCGGCAACGGCGCGCTGGAGACGATCCGCTCCTCGGCGCAGATCGCCGGGCCGGGCCTGGGCGGCGGGCTGGTGCAGCTGCTCGGCGCGCCGCTCGCCATCGTCGCGGACGCCTGCGGCTACCTGGCCTCCGCCCTGCTGCTCGCCCGGATCCGGGTCGAGGAGGCGCGGCCGGAGCCCGAGCCCGGGCGCTCACTGCGCGCCGAGGTCGCCGAGGGCGTGCGCTTTGTCCTCGGACACCCGCTGCTCCGGGCGATCGCCGCCGCCACCGCCACCTCCAACCTGTTCGCCGCCGTGCTGATGGCCGTGCAGACGGTGTTCTGGGTGCGGGTGCTCGACCTGTCGCCCGGCGCCATCGGCGCCCTGCTGTCGGCCTCCGCCGTCGGCGGGCTGGCGGGCGCGCTGTGCGCGGGCCGGCTGGCCCGCTGGGTCGGCCAGGCCCGGCTGATCTGGCTGTCCGCCCTGGTCACCGCACCGTTCGCGGTGCTGTGGCCGCTGTCCGAGGGCGGCACGGGCGGGTGGCTGTTCGGCCTCGGCTCCGGCGTGGTGCTGTTCGGCGCCGTGGCCTACAACGTCGCGCAGGTCAGCTTCCGGCAGAGCGTCTGCCCGCCGGAGCTGCTCGGGCGGATGAACGCCACCATGCGCTTCCTGGTGTGGGGCACGATGCCGCTGGGCGCCCTCGGCGGCGGACTCGTCGCGGACCGGATCGGGCCGCGCGAGGCGCTGTGGCTGTGCGCGGTGGGCTTCCTTCTGGTGCCGGTGCCGCTGCTGCTGTCGCCGCTGCGGCGGATGCGCGATCTGCCCACGGCGCAGGCCCCGGACGCCGGTGCCCGCCCGGACGCCGATGCCCGCCAGGACGCCGATGCGCGCCAGCAGCCCGCCACGAGCCCGACCACCTCCTGACCCCTTGACCGCACTGACCGCCTTGACCTCCCTGACCTCCCTGACCTCCTGGCCCCGAGACCCGAGCACTCGAACACCCGAACCGAAACCGGAGACCGGAGACCGTTCCGTGCACGCCAGCATCACCGCCGCCTACCTCGCCCGGTACCGTTCCGCCGCCGCCGACTCCCCGGTGGAGCTGCTCCCGCTGACCGGCGCCCAGCGACGGTTCCTGATCACCCGCCGACTCGCCCCGCTGACCCGCTCCGACATCGTCCCGCTGTTCTTCGGCTACCCGCGCGGCACCGTGGACGTGGCCCGGCTGGGTCGTGCGGCCGCCGCCGTCGCCGCCCGCCACCCCGCGCTGTGCGGTGGCTTCGCGACCGTCCGGGGCACCCCCGTCCTCCGGGTCGGCGGCCCGGCCGTCGAGGCCGCCCGGATCGCCGTGGCCGACCACGGCAGCGCCGGGTCGGCCCTGCGCGCGGCCCTGCTGGACTGGCCCCTCGACGGGCCCGCCCTGCGCCTGCTGGTCGCCGAGGACCCGGACGGGCAGGAGGAGTTGCTCGCCCTCGCACTGGACCACGCGGCCTGCGACGAGCAGTCCCTCGGGGCGCTCATCGGCGAGCTCACCACGGCCTACGAGCGCGACGAGCCGCCCGCGACCGGCCCGGGCCGGCAGGCCCTGGCCGACTTCCGGGAGGCCGTCGAACTCCAGCTGGCCGCCGAGGAGGCCGCCGCGGGCCCGGCCGCCCAGGCCCACTGGGGCCGCCGTCTCGGCACCCTGGTCGGGACGGGCGGCGGCGCGGCGACGGCCACCGGCATGCTCACCGAACGGCTGCCCGCCGCCCAGGGCGCCGCCCGCAGCGCCGTCTTCCCCGCCCTGCTGGACGCCGTCGGCGCCGCCGCGCAGCGGCTGCACCGCGCGGACGGCCCGCTCGCGCTCGGCTACCCGTGGGGCGGCCGCCCGCCCGGCGCGCCCGCCGCGCTCGGCTGCTTCCTCAACACCCTGGTGCACCCCGTCCCGCCGCACCCCGCCGCCGACCTGGAGGAACTCTGCGACGCCTGGTGGGACGACCTCGACCACGCGGGCACCCCCTTCGACGAGGTGGTCCGCGCCGCCCGCACCGCGGGCTCGCCCTGGTCGGGCGCGCTCGACGCGATGCTCACCCTGGAGGACATGCGCCGCCGCCCGCCGCTGGTGCTCGGCGGCGTCCCCGGCCGGGAGGTCCACCTCGCCGGACGGCCGCTCGCCGCGCCACTGGCCGTCGCCGCCGAGCACGGTGACGACCTGCTGGTCCGCCTGGCCTGGGACAGCGACCGCTTCCCGGCCGCCGACGCCGAGGCCGCCTTCGACCGACTGCTCGCCGTCCTGCGCCGCCACCTGGCCTAGGGCGTATCTGACCATTCGCGTCGCGCGCCCGGCGGGAATCGTCGGACACGCCCCAGACGGCCCGTCCTCCGCCCACTCCCGGGCCCCCGCGCCCACCCGTCGTGGGCCCCAGTCCCTCAAGCCCCGGCCGCACCCCCACCCCGATGCGACCGGACCCCCACACGACCGTGCCGGGACCACCCCACGCCCGCGCCCGGCCACCCCGGTGCCAACCCGTCCACCACACAAGGGAATCACCCATGTTCGCACTCTCTCCCTCGCAGGAGATCGTCTGGCTGCACGAGCAGATGCTGCCCGGCAGCCGCGCCTACAACTTCACGGCCGTCCTCGACCTGTGGGGCACCCTCGACCGGGACGCGCTGCACGCGGGCCTCGCCGCCGTCCTCGACCACCACCCGGGCCTGCGGCTGGAGCTGGTGGCCCGGCCCGAGGGCCTGCCCGGCCAGCGGGTCGCCGCCGACTGCCGACCGGAGCTGCGGCAGAGCGACTACAGCGCCGAGAGCGACCCGGAGGCCGCCTTCCGCCGGCTGCTCGCCGCCGAGGCCGAGGAGCCGCTGGACACCTTCCGCGCGCCGGTGCTGCGCTGGCACCTGGTCCGGCTCGGCGAGGACCACCACCGGCTGATCCACGTCGAGCACCACCTCGTCCACGACGGCCACTCCTTCGCGATCCTGCTGCGCGACCTGTTCACCGTCTACCGCGCCCACGTCCTCGGCGAGCCGTACGAGCTGCCCACCGCCCCCTCGTACGAGCAGCACGCCCGCCGCTCCGTCGACCCGGAGGCCCGCGAGCGCGACCTCGCCTTCTGGACCCGGGAACTGGCCGACGCCCCGCGCGAGGTCACCCTGCCCGGGCTGGCCAAGCCCGGTGTCGAGCGGCGCCACCGCGGCGGACAGCTGCGCCAGTCGATCGGCGCCGACCTCGCCGGGCCGCTGCGCGAGCGCAGCAGGGCCGACGGCCACACGCCGTTCAGCACCCTGCTCACCCTGTTCGCCGAACTCCTGCGCCGCCACAGCGGCCACCGCGAACTCGTCGTCGGCACCGCCGTCGGCAACCGGCCGGAGGGCTTCGAGGGCACCGTCGGCATGTTCGTCAACACCGTGCCGCTGCGTCTGAGGCTCGACCCGGCCGCGCCCGGCACCGAGGCCGTGGACGAGACCACCGACGTCCTGCTGCGCGCCCTGCCGCACCAGGACCTGCCGGTGCAGGAGCTGACCCGCCGCCTCGGGCTGCACACCGGCGGCGCCGACAACCCGCTGTTCAACGTGATGTTCAGCGCGCACGACGCCGCCCTGCCCGACGTGCAGGCGCCCGGCCTGGAGGTCTCGCTCTACGAGGGCTTCAACACCGGCACCACCCGCTTCGACCTCGACCTCGTGCTGCTGCCCGACGACCGCCGGGTGGTCGGCGAGAAGCACGGCGCCGCCGGGATGACCCTGGTCTGGGACTACGACGCCGACCTCTTCGGCGAGGCCGAGGCCATGCTGCTGGCCGAGCGCCTGCTGGACCTGCTGCGCGACTACCTCGACCGGCCGCAGGCTCCGCTCGCCGAGCTCGTCCCCGCGCCTGACGCCGCTCCGGCCGTGTCGGTCGCCCCGGCCGGGCTCGACCCGGCCGCCGCCCACGACCCCGCCGCGCTCGCCCTGCTGGCCGGCACCGAGCGGATCAGCTACGGCGAACTCAACCTCCGCGTCAGCGAGTTGGCCGACCGGCTGCGCGCCGCCGGGGTCACCGCCGGGCAGCCGGTGGCCGCCGTGCTGCCGCGCGGCACCGACAGCGTCGTCGCCCTGCTCGCCTGCCTGCGCCTGGGCGCCGTCTACGCGCCGCTGTCCACCGAGGACCCGGCCGCCCGGCTCGGCCTGCTGCTGGAGCGGCTCGCCCCCGCCCTCGTCCTGGCCACCCGGCAGAGCGCGCTCGCGCTGCCCGCCGAGGGCATCACCCCGGCGCTGCTGGACGGCCCCGCCTTCCCGAAGGCCGGGCCCGCCGCCGTGCTGGAGGGCGCCGCCTACATCATCCACACCTCGGGCTCCACCGGCGTGCCCAAGCCCGTCCTGGTCGGCCGCGAGGCCCTGGCCGGGTACGTCGCGGCGATCACAGCCCGCTACGAACTCACCGCCGCCGACCGGGTGTTGCTGTTCGCCCGGCCCTCCTTCGACGTGGCGCTGGAGGAGGTGCTGCCCGCGCTCTCGATCGGCGCCGCACTGGTGGTGCCGCAGCGCGAGGTGCCCACCGGCCCCGAGCTGGTGGCGGTGCTCGCCGCCCGCGGCGTCACCGTCGCCAACCTGCCGACCAGCTACCTGCTCGGCGTGCGCGAGGACCTGCGCGAGGCGCTGAAGGACGGCCGCTGGTCGCCCCGACTGCTCGTCCTCGGCGGCGAGCGGCTGCCCGCCCGTGCGCTGGCCGACCTCACCGAGGCCACCACCGTGCTCAACGCCTACGGCGTCACCGAGGCCACCGTCACCTCCACCGTCCACCAGGTCACCGCCGCCGACGTCGCCGAGGACGGCGAGATCCCGCTCGGCACCGAGATCGACGGCGCCCGGATCCACGTACTGGACGAGACGCTGCGCCCGCTCCCGACCGGCTGCGTCGGCGAACTCGCCGTCAGCGGCGCCCTGCTGGCCGAGGGATACGTCGGCCTGCCGGAGCCCACCGCCGCCCGCTTCACCACCGTCCCGGCGCTCGGCGGCGCCCGGGTCTACCGCACCGGCGACCGCGGCTACCGCGACACCGAGGGGCGCCTGCGGTTCCTCGGCCGCGCCGACAACCAGGTCAAGCTGCGCGGCCACCGCATCGAGCTGGAGGAGATCGAAGCCGCCGCCTCCGCCGAACTCGGCGGCCGCTCCTGCGCGGTCCTGCTGCACACCGACCCGCGGACCGGCCCCCGCCTGATCGGCTTCCTGGAGGGCACCGACCGCCCCGACCAGGCCGCCCTGCACGCGGCCCTGGCGCGCCGGCTGCCCGGCGGACTCGTCCCGGCCGGCTGGACGGCCGTCCCCGAGATGCCCACGCTGCCCGGCGGCAAGCCCGACCGCGCCGCCCTGGCCCGGCTCGCCGACGAGACGCCCGCGCAGCAGGAGAGCGCCGCGCCCAGCGCCTTCACCGACCCGGGCCAGGAGCTGATCGCCGCCGCCTGGCGCGAAGTGCTCGGCCACGACCGCTTCACCGCGGACTCGCACTTCTTCGAGGTCGGCGGCCACTCGCTGCTCGCCGCCCAACTCGCCGCCTACCTGGAACCGCACCTCGGCACGCGCCCGCCGCTGCGCACGCTGTTCCGGCACGCCGTGCTGGCCGACCAGGCCCGCGTCCTCACCGGAGGGTCGAAGTGAGCGCCCCCTCCAGCGTCCTGGAAGCCGGCCACCGCGAACTCGTCGACGCCTTCGAGAGCTTCGTGCGTCGCGAACTCGTCCCGCTCGCCGCCGAGTTGCCCGAGACCGCCGACCAGGTCCCGGCCGACCTGCGGGCCTACGTGCGCAAGCGCTCCGCCGCCCTCGGCTTCTACGCCGGGGACTACCCCGAGGAACTCGGCGGCGCCGGCATGCCGTTCACGGCCGTCGTGCTGCTGCACCACGCCGCCGGGCGCAGCGGCTGCGTGCTCGCCCCCTACGCGCTGGCCGGCTCAGACGGCCCCAGCCCGCTGCTGCGGCACGGCACCCCGGAGCAGATCGAGCGGCACCTCGTCCCGCTGGTGCGCGGCGAGCAGACCCGCTGCCTGGCCCTCACCGAGCCGCAGGCCGGCTCCGACGCCTTCCGGCTGACCACCACCGCCGCGCGCACCGGCGACGGCTGGGTGCTGAACGGGCGCAAGACCTTCGTCAGCAACGCCGAGCACGCCGGGATCGCGCTGGTGGTCGCGGCCACCGACCTCGGTGACGGCGCCGGGCCCACCGCCGGGGCCACCGCCTTCGTGCTGCCCATGGACCAGCCCGGTCTGCGGATCGGCCAGCGGTACGAGGGCATGTCCGGCGAGCCGCTGTTCGAGCTGCTGCTCGACCAGGTCACCGTCGGCCCGGAGGCCGTCATCGGCGGCGAGGAGGGCATCGCGGCGGCCACCGCCCTCGCCATGGACAGCCTCTCCCGCGGCCGGCTGGTCGTGGCGGCGATGTGCAACGGCATCGCCGAGTACGCGCTGCGCGCCGGCGTCGAGTACGCCCGGGAGCGGCGCGCCTTCGGCCGGGTGATCGGCGAGTACCAGCACGTCCAGGAGCACCTGGTGACCACCCGGGCCGAGGTGGAGGCCTCCAAGCTGCTCACCCTGGCCTGCGCCCGGCTGGTGGACGAGGGCACCGAGTCCGCCGAGAACGCGGCGCTCGCCAAGCTCACCGCCTCCGAGACGGCCGTGCGCGCGGTGGACCGCTCGCTCCAGGTGCACGGCGCCACCGGCTGGGTGCGCGGCCACCCGCTGGAGTTCCTGTACCGCTATGTCCGGATGACCACGATCATCGAGGGGACCTCCGAGGTCCAGAAGGTGATCATCGCCCGTTCCATGGGCCTGAACTGACGGCTACTCACTCATCTGGAGCCAATGATGGAATCCCTGAGCATCGGATACGGCCGTCCGCACCAGGACGGCGGCGTCCTCGACCTCTTCACCGGCTGGGCGCACCGCACCCCGGACGCGCCCGCCCTGATCGACGGCGAGCACAGTTACAGCTACGCCGAGCTCGACCGCCTCGCCGACGCCGTCGCCGAGGCCCTGCGCGGCAAGGTCGGCAAGGGCGACCTGCTCGGCGTCTGCCTCGGCCACTCGGCCGCGCTGGTCGCCGTCACCCTGGCCGCCGCCAAGCTCGGCGCCGTCCACCTGCCGCTCGGCCCGCGCCCGGGCGAGCGGCGGCTGCAGGCCGTCGCCGAGCAGCTGCGGCCCGCCTGCCTGGTCGGCGAGCCGGCCGTGCTGCCGCCGGGCGGCGAGCGGCTGGCGCTGGACCTGCCCGCCACCGGCGAGGTGCTCGCCGTGCTGACCCCCGGTGAGCAGGCCCAGGTGCCGACCGGCACCCACTACGCGGTGCTGACCTCCGGATCCACCGGCACCCCCAAGGCCGTCGCCGTCACCGAGCCGGCGCTCGGCGCGCTGCTGCACTGGTACCGGGAGCTGACCGGCCTGGGCCCCGGCGCCCGGCACAGCCTGGTGATCGGGGTGGCCTTCGACCCGCACCTGATGGAGCTGTGGGCCGGCCTCACCTCCGGCGCGACGCTCGTCGTCGCCCCCGAGGCGGTCCGCTGGGACTCCGCCGCGCTCACCGACTGGTACCGCGACGCCGCGATCACCGTCTCCGTGCTGCCGACCCCGCTCGCCGAACCCCTCCTCGGCCGGCCCTGGCCCGCCGGGCTGGCGCTGCGCCACCTGATGATCGGCGGCGACCGGCTGCGCCGCGCCCCCGGCCCGGACGTCACCGCGACCGTCCACAACGCCTACGGGCCCGCCGAAGCCACCATCGCCACCACCGTGCACACCATGGCCCCCGGCGGCGACCACGGCGACGGCGCGCCGCCGATCGGCCTGCCGATCCCGGGCGCGGTCGTCGTGGTCACCGACGAACAGGGCCGCCCGGTGCCCCGGGGAGAGGCCGGCGAGCTGCGCATCGGCGGCCGGGGCCTGGCCGCCGGCTACCTCGACCCCGAGCTGACCGCCCGCCGCTTCGTCGAGGTGCCGCCCGGCGTGGACGGCATCGACCTGGTCTACCGCAGCGGCGACCGGGTCGTCATGCGCGCCGACGGCGTGCTGGAGTTCCACGGACGCCTGGACGACCAGGTCAAGGTCAGCGGGGTGCGCATCGAGCCCGCCGAGGTGGAGGCCGCCTTCGAGCGCGACCCGCGGGTGCGCCGGGCCGTGGTCGCCGCCCAGCCCGTGGCGGCGGGCGGCGTCCGGCTGCTCGCCTTCCTGGAGGCCGAGGACGGCGCCGCGGCCGGCACCGAGCCCGCGAGCCTGCTGGAGGCGGTGCGGCCCTGGCTGCCCGAGCAGGCCGTGCCCTCGGCCGTCCGGCTGGTGGACCGCTACCCGCTGGACGCCAACGGCAAGGTGGACCGCGCGGCGCTGCTCGCCGCCGAGGCGGCCGTCGCCGCAGGCTCGGCGGCCCCCGGCGAGCCGGCGGGCGAAGAGGGCGGCACCCCGGTCGAGCGCACGGTGCTGAAGCTCTGCCGCGAGCTGATCGGCCGCGCGGACCTCGGCCCGGCGGACAACTTCCTGGCGTCGGGCGGCAATTCGCTCGCCGCGGCCAGACTGCTGGAGTCCCTGGAGGGCGAGTACGGCGTCCGGCTGCGCGCCGCCCTGCTGCTGCGCCAGCCCGATCTGCGGGCGATCGCGCGGCTGGTCGAGGAACGGATGCCCAGCGCCTCGCTCTCCTGACCGCGCGCCGCGCCGCGGGGGAGCGCCCCGCGCCCGGGGCGTGCCCCGCGCTGCGGCGCGCGTCCTGTGCCCCGGCGCGCGTCCTGCCCCTCGGCGCGTGCCCCGCACCTCGGGGGGGGGGGGGGGGGGGGGGGGGGGGGGGGGGGGGGGGGGGGGGGGGGGGGGGGGGAGGGGGGGGGGGGGGTGGGATACGGATGCGCTGGGCAGAGCCCG
>NZ_JBVHXY010000001.1:328161-345251 GCF_055569215.1 Kitasatospora sp. NPDC029312
TCTTCTTGCTGTCTGGGCAACGTTTTTTGGGGTGGCGCGAGCCCACCCCCCCCCCCCCCCCCCCCCCCCCCCCCACCCCAGACCTCTCCTGACCACGGGCGCCCGCCCCGGCACCGCCGCCGGGCCGCCCGGAAGGGAACCAGCCATGACGCCCACCACCCTGACCACCTCGCCCGCCCCGGCGATCCGTCCCGATCTGACGACGCTGCCCGCCCTGATCACCCGGCAGGCCGAGCAGCACCCCGGCGCGCTCGCCGTGACCGACGGCTCCACCGTCCTCACCTATCGCGAACTCGTCGACGCCTCCGGCCGGTTGGCCGCCGTCCTGGCCGCGCGCGGGATCGGCCCTGGCAGCGCCGTCGGCCTGCTCTGCGCCCGCTCCACCCGCCTAGTCGTCGCCCAGCTCGCCGTCTGGCGGGCCGGCGGCCACGTCCTTCCGCTCGACCCGGCCTACCCGCGCCCGCGCATCGCCGAGATGACCGCCGACGCGGACGTGCGACTCGTCCTCGGCGACAAGACGCTGCTCGCCGAGGCCGGACTGCCCGAGGAGCGCACCCTCGTGCTGACCGAGCGCGGCACCGAGGCCACCCCGGCGGCGCCGGTGCCCGACGCCGCCGAGGCGACGGCGACCGCCCTGCTCTACTACACCTCCGGCTCCACCGGCCGGCCCAAGGGCGTGATCGTTCCGCACAGCGCCGTCACCGATCTGGTCACCGCCCGCGACGCGCTCGCCATCGGCCCGCGCGACCGGATGCTCCACCACTCCACGGTCTCCTTCGACGCCGCCACGTTCGAACTGTGGGCCCCGCTCGCCCGAGGGGCCGCCGTCGCGGTCGCCCAGGCCGACCGCGCCTCCACCGAGGAACTCGTCCGCGACGTCGAGCGGTTCGGCGTCACCACCGTCTTCCTCACCACCGCGCTCTTCCACCACCTGGCCGCCAAGCAGTCCCGGATCTTCGGCGTGCTGCGCACCCTGGCCGTCGGCGGCGAGGCGATGTCCGCCGAGCACGCCGGCGCGGTGCTGCGGGCCTTCCCGTGGCTGGAGCTCTACAACGTGTACGGGCCCACCGAGGCCACCACCTTCACCACCCTGCACCGGGTCACCCCGGCCGACTGTGACCGCGGCGCCGTCCCGATCGGACGGCCCTTCGGCGGCGCCCGCACGCTCGTCCTCGACGATCGGCTCGCCCCGGTGGAGCCCGGCGCGGTCGGCGAACTCTGGATCGCCGGCGCGCGGCTCGCCCGCGGCTACCTGAACCGGCCGGACCTGACCGCCGAGCGTTTCCGCGAGCTCCCGGGCCACGGCCGCGCCTACCGCAGCGGCGACCTGGCGCGCCAACGGCCCGACGGGGTGCTGGAGTTCCAGGGCCGCACCGACGACCAGGTCAAGGTCCGGGGCTTCCGGATCGAACCCGGCGAGGTCGAGCACGCCCTGCTGCAGTTCCCCGAGGTCGCCGAGGCGGCCGTGGTGGTCCGCCGGGCCGGCCAGACCGACGCCGCGCTCACCGCCTGCCTGGTCCTCACCGAGGGCGTCCGGCCGGCCGTCGAGACCCTGCGCGGCCGGCTCGCCGACCGGCTGCCCGCCCACCTGGTGCCCACCGCCTGGGCCGTCCTCGACGCGCTGCCGCTCACCGGCAGCGGCAAGGTCGACCGGCGGGCGCTCGCCACCGCCGCCGACCCGGCCGCCGGCCCCCAGTCGGCCGGTACGGCGCTCACCCCGATCCAGCAGGTCGTCGCCGAGGCCTGGAGCCGCGCCCTGGAGCGCCCGATCACCGACCCGGCCGCCGACTTCCTCGCCGAAGGCGGCCACTCGCTGCTCGCCATGTGGGTCGTCGACGACCTGCGCGAGGACCTCGGCGTCGAGCTCTCCCTCGCCGACTTCCTCGGCCACCCCACCGTGGCCGGACAGGCCGAACTGCTGGAGCGCGCCCTGCGGGACGCCGACGACACCCCGGGAGCCGACCGATGAGCACCACCGACCAGAGCGACCTACTGCGCCGCGCCCGCAACCGCCGCGCCGCCGCCGCGCCGGACCGCCCGACCGCGCCGCCCGCCGGCCCGGCCCCGCTCTCCCACGCCCAACAGCGTATGTGGCTGATGGACCACCTCGGCCAGGGCGGCGCCCTCTACAACGTCCCGATCGCCACCCGGCTGCGTGGCCCGCTCGATCCGGACGCCCTCGCGACCGCGCTCACCGCCGTCACCGAGCGGCACGCCGTCCTGCGCACCCGCTACCCGCGCCGGGGCGACCAGCCGTACCAGCTGATCGAGCCGGCTGCCCCGGTGCCGCTGCCGATCATCGACGCCGGCGCCGGCGCCGACGCCCACGGTGACGGTGACGCCGACGGTGACGGGGACGGGGACGGCGACTGGACCGACCGGATCGCCGCCGAGGCCGCCCGGCCGTTCGACCTCGCCGCCGGCCCGGTGCTGCGGGCCCTGCTGCTCCGGCACGGACCCGACGACCACACCCTGCTGCTGACGATCCATCACATCGCCGTCGACGGCGGCTCCCTGCCGGTGCTCGCGGCCGACCTCGCCGCGCTCTACGCCGCCGCCCGCGACGGCCTCGACCCCCAACTCCCGCCGGCCGGACTGCCCTACGCCGAGTACGCCCGCCAGGAACGCGCCCGCGACGCCGAACTCACCGCCGCCGCCGACGCCCGCGCCGCCCAGCTGGCCGGCGCCCGGCCGCTCCCGCTGCTGCGGCCCGTGCCCCCCGGCTCCCGTGAACACCGGGCCACCCTGCACGCCGCACCGATCGACGCCGCCACCGTCGACGGCCTGCGCCGGCTCGGCGCGCGGCACGGCGCCACGCTGTTCGCCGTCGTCCTCGCCGCCGCCTTCGCCACCCTGCGCACCGCCTCCGGGCAGGACGACCTCACCCTCGGCTGCGCCAGCGGCCACGGCGCCCTCCCCGAGCTTCGCCGCACCGTCGGCCTCGGCGTCAACACCCTCGCCGTACGGGCCGAGTTGGGAGGCGAGGAGACCTTCAGCGAGGCGCTCGCCGTGGTGCGCGACGCACTGCTCGACGCCCAGCAGCACCACCAGGTGCCCTTCGACCTGGTCGTCGAGCGCCTCGGCGCCGCCGCCCGCGGCGCCGACGGCACCCCGCTGCTCTCCGTCAGCTGCGACCTCGTCCAGCCCGTCACAGCGCTGGCACTCCCCGGGCTCGACTCCGAGAACGTCGACCTCGACCTCGGACTGGCCAAGTTCGGCCTCGCCCTGCTGCTGGAGGACGGGCCGCAGCCGCGCTGCCTGGTCCAGCACGACCGCGACGCGCTGGACGAGACCACCGCCGCCCGGCTGCTCGAAGCCTTCGCCGCCGTGCTCGGCGCGGTGGCCGAGGACGCGGACCGGCCGCTGTCCCAGCTGCCCGGAAGCCGCCTGGCCACCGCCCGCCACCCCGTCGTCGAGGCGCTCTGCGCCGACCCGAGGGTCGCCGAGGCGGCCGTGGTCGAGGCCGCCGACGGCCCGCCGCTCGCCTATGCGGTGGTGCGCGGACCGGTCGCCCCCAGCGGCAGCGACCTGCGTGCAGCCCTCCGGTGCAGCCTCCCCGCCGCCGAACTCCCGCTGGCCGTCACGCTGGTGGACCGCATCCCGCGCGCCGCGGACGGCACCGTCGACCGCGACCGCCTGCCCGGCGCCACCCCGACCACCGCCTCGGCCGGCGACCCGAGCACCCACCCGGCCACCGACCCGACCACCGCTCCCGACCGGCCCGGCCCGCTCGACCTGGTCCGCACGGCCTTCGGTGAACTGCTCGGCAGCGTCCCGCCCGCCGACGGCGACTTCTTCGCCCTCGGCGGCCACTCGCTGATCGCCGTCCAACTCGCCGAACGGCTGCGCACCCGCGTCGGGCTGCCGCTCACCGGCCTCGACATCCTGGAACGGCGCACCCCGCGCGCCCTCGCGGCCCTGCTCGCCACCCGCGAGGACGAGCGCCGCGCCGCCCTCGCCCAGACCGGCGCCCGGCTCCGCACCGAAGCCCGCACCGAAGCCCGCACCGGCACCGTGCTGCTCACCGGCGCCACCGGCGGCGTCGGCGCCGCCGTCCTCCAGGAGCTGATGGCCCAGGGCCGCCCCGTGCGCGTACTGGTCCGGCCCGAGTCCGCGCACCTGCCGGCCCTCAACGGCGCCGAGATCGCCGAAGGCGACCTGTCCGACCCGGACAGCCTGCACCGCGCCGTCAAGGGCGTCGACGCCGTCATCCACGCCGCCTGCACCTTCACCGAACACGCCGTCGACATCGCCGCCATGCGCGCCCTGCTGGACGGCTGGTCCGGCGGGCCGTTCGTCTTCGTCAGCAGCATCGACGCCTACGGGCGGCCGCCCGGCGCGGACGTCGCCGAGGGCGCCCCGAGCTGCGCGCCGGTCACCCCCTACGGGCAGGCCAAACTGGACTGCGAGCGGCTGCTCTTCGAAGCGGCCGGGGCGAACGGGCGCGGCCCGGTCACCGCCGTGCGCGCCCCGATCGTCTGGGGCCCCCACCAGCGCCTGCGCGACCAGCTGCGCTGGGGCTCCACCGGCGAGCTCTACCAGGCTGCCCTGGCCGGCCGGCCCGTCACCCTGCCCGCCCCGGCCCCCGGCGACCGGCCCGCCTGGAGCGGCGCCGCCTGGGTGCACTCGGCGGCCCTCGCCCGCGCCGTCGCCGCCTGCGCCCAGCCCGACCACCCGGCCGCCGGCCGGGTCGTCAACGCGATCAGCGGGCACGTCTCCTGGGTGGACTTCGCCACCGAGCTGATCCGCCTGCTCGGCTCCCGGAGCACCCTGGACCTGCGCCCCGACGCCGACCCGGACCTGCACCGCCCCTGGCACTACCGCGCCGAGACCCTGGCGGCCGCGCTCCAGCCGGAGCCCGGCGAGGACTGGCGCACCGTCCTCGCGGCCATGGTCGGCTGAGGGCCGCCCCCCCCGGGGCGGAGGGGGCCGCCCGCACCGGCCCCCTCCGCCCGGCGTCAGCCCGGGTACACCACTCGGCGTGAGGGAGAACGCGCTGGGGACAACCCGTCGTTCGACTGGCCGGTTTCACCCCCTGTCGTCCCGGGTGGGTCGCGGCACCCGCCCGCTCCGGCGCAGAATGCCCGGGTAGCCGGGAGTTCCGACCGCAGGGGGCTGGTATGACCGTACGACCCGCCGGCCGCAAGGCAGTTGGAAGGGTCCGGGCCGCGATCGGCGCCCTCGCCGTCGCACTGGTGGCGGGTGCGGCGGTCGCCGTGCCGGCCGCACCCGCAGAGGCGGCCGGCGGCAAGGTGGTCTACCTGACCTTCGACGACGGCCCGAGCCCCGCCTACACGCCGCGGATCCTGTCGATCCTCAACCGCTACGGCGTGCACGCGACCTTCTTCGAGATCGGGGAGAACGTCGCGGCCCACCCTTCGATCACGCGGCAGGTGGCCCGCGAGGGCCACAGCGTGCAGAACCACTCCTGGTCGCACCCCGACCTGCGCCGGCTCTCGGCCGCCGGCTTCAACGCCCAGGTGGGTGACACGGATCGGGCGATCCGCGCCCAGACCGGCCGCACCCCGAAGTGCCTGCGCCCGCCGTACGGCGCGGTCAACGGCACCGTGCGCTCCCGGGCGGCGGGGCTGGGCAAGCAGGTGGTGCTCTGGTCGGTCGATCCGGCGGACTGGTCCCGGCCGGGGACGGGCGCGATCCAGTCGCGGGTGCTCAACACCGTGCGCCCCGGCTCGGTGATCCTGCTGCACGACGGCGGAGGCGACCGCGGCCAGACCGCCGCCGCACTGCCGGCGATCCTGTCCACCCTCAAGGCGCGCGGCTACGGCTTCGGGCTCCTCTGCTGACCCGGGTCCGGGCGCCGGGCCTTCCCGGCGCCGGGCGTCGACGTCGCGGGGTGTGGTTCAGCTCCGCCCGTCGAGGACCAGCGCCCAGGCGAGGCAGCCCAGCGCGGCCGTGCACAGCACGGCGCGCAGCACGTTGAAGCGGGCCCACCGCGCCTCGAAACGGACGCGTACCGCCGCCGGGTCGGCGACCGCGTCCGGCGCTCCGGCCGCCGCCAGCGCGTCGTTCAGCGGGATGTTGACCGCGCGGGTGACTCCGATCGCCGCCGCGTACAGCACCAGGGCGGCCGCCGTCGCGGGCAGCGCGGCCCGGCCGTCCGAGGGCAGGTGCAGGGCGACCGCGGCCGCCGTGGTGAGCAGGGCGCCGACGAACCCGAGCATGAACCAGCCGTTCAGGATCGCCACGTTGATCCGCCGCATGACCTCGATGAAGGTCCGGTCCTCGACCCGGGCGAGCGCGGGCATCACCGAGCACGCGTAGGCGTAGAACAGCCCGGCGCTCAGCCCGCAGGTCACGGTGGCCGCCACCAGGACGAGTGTGCGTGCCGTATCCATCTGCGCAGCCCCTTTGTTCGGCATCCACCGGGGCCGGTCCGTCCCGTCCCCCGTGGACAGATCATCCGGCACCCGGCGCGCCCGAGCCACCTCGATCGGCCGAGGACCCCTAAGCCGCCGGGGGCGGGCCCGCTCGCCGGACGGCGCGGGACTCGTCGAACCGGTCCTGCGCGCCGCCGCGGACCACGGCGGCCTGCCGGTCGTGGTCCACGGATTCGCCCCCACCACGGCCGGTGACCTGGCGACGCTGGCCGATCTCGCCCGCCGCCACCCGAGCGTCCCGGTCGTGGTCAGCCAACTCGGCGGCCTCAACTGGCTGACAGCCGTCGAACTGGCCCGGGACACGCCGAACCTGTACCTGGAACTCTCCACGGCGAGCGTCGTGTTCGCCGTCCGCCTGGCCATCCGGGAGGTGCCCGACCGTACCGTCTTCGGCTCGGACGCGCCCTACGGCGACCCGGTCCTGACCCGCGCCCTCGTCGAGCGGGTCACCCCGTCCGCCGAGCTGCGCGACCGCGTCCTCGGTGGCACCTTCGCCGAACTCCTGGGCCTCTGAGCCCAGGAGAGGAGACGGCCGCCTGACACCGCCCGCCCCCGACGGGGGTGGGGGCGAGCGGCGCAGGGGCGGCCGGTGTTCGTGAGTGCGGGTTCAGTTGAGGGTGGTGAGGGCGGCTTCGTAGTTCGGCTCGTCGGCGATTTCGGGGACGAGTTCGGTGTGGAGGACGGTGTCGTTCTCGTCGAGGACGATGACGGCGCGGGCGGTGAGGCCGGCGAGGGGGCCGTTGGTGATGGCGACGCCGTAGGTGTCGTGGAAGTCGCGGGAGCGCAGGGTGGAGAGGGTCTTGACGTTGTCGAGGCCTTCGGCGCCGCAGAAGCGGGCCTGGGCGAACGGCAGGTCGGCGGAGATGCAGAGGACGACGGTGTTCTCCAGGGCGGCGGCCTGGGTGTTGAAGGTGCGTACGGAGGTGGCGCAGGTGGGGGTGTCGATGCTGGGGAAGATGTTGAGGACCTTGCGCTGTCCGGCGAAGTCCTTGAGGGAGGTGTCCGTGAGGCCCGCGCCGACGAGCGTGAACGCGGGGGCCTGGGTGCCGGTGGCGGGCAGTGCGCCGCCGATCTCGACCGGGTTCCCCTTCAGCGTGACCTGAGCCATGGAAAAGCCTCCTACCAGCGGTGTACGGACGGGTGACAACGCCGTTGATCCTACTGCCCGCCCGCACCGGCGTACCCAGGGTGACCGAGGACCGGACACCCCGCACGCGGTCGGTGAGGGGCGGCGGGCGAAGGACAGCAGCTCATGCGCGCGCCGCAGGCCGAGTCCCTGGCGGAAAGGAGCCCTGCGATCCCGCCTACCTACCCGCACCGCGTGGCTGCCGGCCATGCGATCGCCGCACCCGCAACACCCGGCCGCGCCACCACTCGGGGCCGGGTGCTATCCGGCGTTGGCGGTCGGCGGCGTGGGCCAGGCGCTCTCGTAGCGCACCAGGTGTTCGTCGCGGCCGCTCTCGCGCATGCCGGCGGCGGTCATGACGCGTTGGGAGGCGGTGTTGGCGGCGTCGGTGTCGCCGACGACCCGGGCCGCGCCGTGTCGGCGAGCGTGGTCCAGCAGGGCGCGCAGGGTCTCGGAGGCGTAGCCGCGCCCGCGGATGGCGGGGACCAGGCCGTAGCCGACGGTGACCGTGTCGACGGAGTCGGGGCGGTCGTGGAAGCCGGCGCCGCCTATGGCGTGGCCGTTCTCGCACAGCCGGATCTCGTAGGCGCCGAAGGGGTGCGGGTCGCCGGTGCTGGTGCACACGGCCAGGTGGCGGCGGGCGCCGGCGAGGTCCGCCTCGGCGGGGTAGCCGGGTGCCCAGGCGTCGGCGTCGCCTGGTTGGCGGGCGAGAATCCGGCGGGCGTCCTGTTCGGTGAGCGGGCGGAGGATGAGGCGTGCGGTCACGAGATCGTCCATGCCGGTCTCGTACCACCGCGTCCGTCTTGCCCGCACCTGAAATTCCTGGTCGGCGCGTCGCTTCGGACTGATCTCGGTCCGAAGCGGCCGTCGGTGCCGTGTCACTCACGGTATGTCGCTCACGGACCAGGGCCAGGGCGGCCGGTCAGGCCCGGCCGCCGCCGCGTTCGTCGTCCGGCCACTTGCGAGTGTCGCGCGGCGGCACGTAGGGCTCCTCGCCCGGCGGCATGCCACCCTCGATCGCCCGCTCCCGGGCCAGTTCGGCATCGAATTCCAACCCGAGCAAGATGGCGAGGTTGGTCAGCCACAGCCACACCAGGAACACGATCACTCCGGCGAGTGTGCCGTACGTCTTGTTGTAGGAGCCGAAGTTCGCCACGTACGCGGCGAAACCGCCGGACAGCACCAGCCACAGCAGCACCGCCAGCACACTGCCCGGCGAGATCCAGCGAAAGCCCCGGCCGCGGACGTTCGGCGCCGCCCAGTACAGCAGCGCGATCATGAACGACACCAGTAGCACGAGTACCGGCCACTTGGCGATCGACCAGACCGTCACCACCGTGTGACCGACCCCGAGCACGTCCCCGGCCCGCTCCGCCAACGGGCCCGTGAACACCACGATCACGGCGCTGGCCGTCAGCAGCACCATCATCAGCAGTGTCAGCCCGACCCGCAGCGGCATGGTCTTCCACACCGGGCGGCCCTCCCGGATGTCGTAGACGGCGTTTCCCGCCCGGATGAACGCCGCGATGTACCCGGACGCGGACCACAGGGCACCCGCCGTGGCCACCACCGCCAGCACCCCGCCCGTGCTCCGACTGCTCTGCAACTGGGTGATCGCGGTGTGGAGGATGTCGCGTGCCGACCCGGGGGCGAGCTTCTGCAGGTTGTCCAGGACCGCGTTGGTCGCGGAGGTGCCGACCAGGCCGAGCACCGACACCAGCACCAGCAGCGCCGGGAAGATCGCCAGCACCCCGTAGTACGTCAGCGCGGCCGCTCGGTCCGGCAACTCGTCGTCGAGGAATTCCCGGCCGGTGCGTTTGAGCACGCCGAGCCAGCCGTGGGCCGGTACCTGCGTCGGTTCGTCCGGCCCTTCGCTCGCGGCTTCCTCGGGGCCGCGGGCGGCGCCGCCGTGTCGTTCAGCGCGTGTTCTGCGGAACAGTCCCATGGGCAGCGTTTTCCCTTCGGTCGCGGGTCAAACGCTCGGCAACGGGACCGCCGGTCCGTTGCACCCTCCGGAGGCGGGCGTCCGGCCCGGCCTGCCGGGCGATGGCGGCGGCGGGCGTTAGCGTGCCCGGATGAGCCCCCGCACCATCGTCGCTACCTGGCGGATCACCGACACCGCCGGCCTGGAGACCGCCTGGATCGACCTCGGCCCCGCCACCCTGAGCGCCCGCGGACGCGTCGCCGCTGCTCTGCCGACGCCGTACTGGCTCATGTACGAACTCGAGACCGGCGAGGATTTCACCACCCGCCGTCTCCACGTCACCGCCCACACCCCCGAGACGGTCCGCACTCTCGACCTGCGCCGGGAGGCTACCGGCCGCTGGAGCGCCGACGGCGTTGAGCGTCCGGATCTGGCCGGTGCTCTGGATTGTGATCTGGGCCTGTCCCCCCTTACCAACACACCGCCGGTTCTGCGTCACCGCCTCCACCGCGGTCCGGGTGAGCATCACCTTGTCGTGGCGTGGGTTCGGGTCCCCGACTTGACGGTCCACGTCTCTCGTCAGTCTTACACCCACCTCCACACCTTCCCGGACGGTGCTGCGATGGTTCGTTTCGCTTCCGGTGACTACCACGCGGACTTGACGGTTGACGTTGATGGCGTGGTCCGTGACTATCCGGGTCTGGCTCACCGTCTTTCCTGACGGGGTTCCGGAACAGGTGCGGCCGGAGGGCTGTGTCCAGCGAACGGTGTAACTCGGTTGCGTTGTGGGTGACGTGCTGGGTTCGCGGGTGTGGTTGGCGTGCCTCTGCTGCGACGGTTGTTTCTGTCTGGTTGTGCGGTAGGTGGCGGGTGTCCGGTTGCGTGTTCTGGGACGGGTCGCTGACCAGCGGGAGTTGGTGATACCGGCGCATTTCGCGGGACCGGGCGCCGCCCACATCACCCGTAGCTGGGCGGGTTTTGCGGCCCGCTGGGGGTGATCTGCGGGTGTGGAATTCTCGCGGCGTCTGCTGGCTGCCCGTGACCGGTAGCCCGTTGTGAACGGCTTGACCGTTTTCGCTGGATCGCCGGAACGCTGCCTCGCTCAGGTCAGGCGGCCCAGGGGCGGGCACGGGAACGGGCTCTGTCCGGAAGTCGGGTTTGTGTGGCGGTGGTTTGTGTTGGGGCCGCTGCTGCTCTGGTGGCAGCAGCGGTTTGGTTTTTCGGTCTAGGTTTGCCGGGGCTCATGCTGCTGCCGGTGGAGTGATGCCTTGGCTTGGCCGGGTTCTGTGCCGCCGGTTTCCGTGCCGCGCCGTTTCTGCGGTGGTATGTGTGCTGCCGCTCTTGCGTTGGTGCCGCGGTCCCGCGCCGCCTTGTGCGGTGATGCCCCGGTTTTGTCAGGCCTGTGTTGCTGCTCCCGTGTCGCCGTTTCCGTGCCGGTGCCCCGTCGTGTCGTTCCCGTGCGGGTTCCGTGGTCGCTCGTTAGGTGAGGCGCTTGGGGTGATCGCGTGACGGTCCGGGGTGTGCCTGCTGTCCGTGTGGGTTGTGGTGTGTGGGTCGCTGGGGTGGGTGAGTGGGGGTGGTGGGTGGGGTGCGGGGGTGGGGATTTGTGGTGACTATGTGTTGTATGAGGATGACTGTGCGGTTGGTTGTTGTGGTGGGTTGTGTGGTGGGGTTGGTGTTTCCGTCGGTGGCTTCGGCGGGTGGTGTGTCGGTGGTCGCGTCTGGGGGTGGGTCGGTGGTGCGGGTGTCGGCTGGGGGTGGTTCGGTGACGTCTGTGGGTTTGGGGGCGGGGGGTGTGTTGGGGGCTCGGGTGACGCGGGGGTTTGAGTTGGTGGGGGTGGTGTGGGATGGGGTTCCGAGTGCGTTGGCTGGGGGGTCGGTGCGGGTGCGGACGCGGGATGCGGTGTCGGGGCGGTGGGGTGGGTGGCGTGTGTTGGAGGCTGATCCGGTGGATGTGCCGGATGTGGGTGAGGTGGCGGGGCGGGGTGTGGCGCGGGGTGGTACTGCGCCGTTGTGGACGGGGCGTAGTGATGGGGTGGCGGTGGAGGTGCGTCCTGGTCGGGGTGGTCTTCCGCGGGGGTTGAGGGTGGAGTTGGTCGATCCTGGTCGGGGGGCTGTTTCCGGGGATGTGCAGGCGTTGCCTGAGCGTCCGGCTGGTCCTGTGGTGGCGGCGGCGCCGCGTCCGGGGATTGTGACGCGGGCGGGGTGGGGGGCGGATGAGTCGATCCGGGAGCCGGGTTTCGTGTACACGGGTGGGGTGCGGGTGGTGTTCGTGCATCACACGGCGACGGCCACGGAGTATGCGTGTGCGGATGCGCCTCGGGTGATCAGGTCGATTTACCAGTACCACGTGCAGAGCAATGGCTGGCGGGATATCGGCTACAACTTCCTGGTGGATCGTTGTGGCACGGTGTATGAGGGTCGTGCGGGTGGGGTGGATCAGCCGGTTTTGGGTGCGCATACGTTGGGTTTCAACACGGATTCGTCGGGGGTCGCGGCGATCGGTACGTACAGTACGGACGGTCCGCCGCAGGCGTTGCGGGATGGTCTTGCGAAGATCGCGGCGTGGAAGCTGGGTCTGACTGGTCGGGGGGCGGGTGGTACGGCCAAGCTGACGTCCGGTTCGGATGCGAGTTTGTATCCCAAGGGCACGGTCGTCGACTTCGATGCGATTTCCGGGCATCGCGATGGTTTTGCCACTGAGTGTCCGGGTGATGCGTTGTATGCCCGGTTGCCGGATGTCCGGGCGACCGCAGTGCGGTTGCAGGGTTCCTGAACCCGCGGGGCCGGTCGGCGCTTCAGTGGGTCCGCGGGTCCGGGTGGGGTGCCGGTTGGTGGGGTGGGAGGTCGTGCGCGTCGCTCCGGGTCCGCTTTGCGGACCGGGAGCCGCGTGCTGTGCGGCCGACCAATCGAACGTGCGTGCTGGTATCGGATGTCTGGTGACCGGGGTGGCCTGGTGGCGTCGCTTTTCGTTTCCGTTGTGCTGGCTCCGGCTCGGGGGTGTGTCCGGTGGTGGTGTGTCAGGTGGGGTTGTGGCGGGGGTGGGTGGGGCGGGGTGTGCGTAGGCCGAGGTCGGAGACTTCGCCGAGGTGGTGGAGTTTGTCGGGGTTGGAGACAGCGTGGATGGCGTGGATCGTGCCGTGGGGGGTGAGGTGGAGGGCGACGACGTTGAGGATCCGGTGGTGGGGGTCGTAGGCGACGATGCCGGGCTGGCCGTTGATGTGGGCGGGGGTGAGGGTGGCGCCGAGGGTGGTGAGGCGGTGCAGGCCGCGGATGAGGAGTTGGGCGATGTGGCGGGGGTGGGTGACGGAGCGGCCGATGGCGAGGGCCTTGCCGCCGCCGTCGCCGTGGAGGATGGCGTCGGGGGCGAGCAGGGTGAGCAGGTCCTGCAGGTTTCCGCCGGCGGCGGCGTCGAAGAAGCGGCGGGCGAGTTCTCGGGCTTCGGCGCGGCGGGCGGGTGGTAGCGGGGTGTGGGGGTGGGGGGTGGTGGCGAGGCGTTTGCGGGCGCGGGTGAGGATCTGGCGGCAGTTCGGTTCGGTCTTGCCGGTCAGTTCGGCGATCTGCCGGTAGTCGTAGCCGAACGCTTCGCGGAGCAGGACGACCGCGCGTTCCACGGGGGAGAGGGCTTCGAGCATCACGAGGAAGGCCATCGACAGGGAGTCGGTCAGTTCGGCGTGTTCGGCCGGGCCGTCGTCGGGGTTGTGGGTGAAGGCGACGACGGGTTCGGGCAGCCACTGGCCGACGTATCTTTCGCGCCGTACCCGGGCGCGGGCGAGGTGGTTGATGCCCGCCCGGGTGACGGAGGTGGTCAGGTACGCCTTCAGGTCGGTGATCGCGGTGCCGGCCTGCTGGGCGCGGGTCAGGTTGAGGAAGGTGTCCTGGACGAGGTCCTCGGCGTCGCCGACCGAGCCCGTCATGCCGTAGGCGATGGAGAACAGCAGCCGCCGGTACCCGGCCGCCTGTGTCACGCCCGCCGATCCCGTCATGGGCTCCCCCTGGTTCCGTTCGGCGCCGTCCCCGCCCTCGCGCGAGAGAAGGGGGGGCGGGGTGGCGCGTGTCACATCCGTGTCTGTCACAAGCTGCCCCGCCGCCCTGTCCGAGAGGGCGTCAGCGGACAACGTACCGAGGAGCAGTCGATGCGGGCACGCCTGATCCCCTTTCGCCGGTCCCGTCATGGGCGAGGCCGTGCGGCGCCTGACCGCCGCCGACCGGGGCGTGCGGGCCCTCGGGTCCGCCCGCCGTGGTGCGGGAGTTGGTGCGGTTGCGGGCCGGCCATCTCGGCGGCTGCGGCTGCGGCTGCCGCGTCGTCATGCTCGTCAGGGACGTCCTGCACGCCGGCGGGGAAGCGGTGCGGCTGAACCTGGTGGCCACGTGGTGTCGGGCGAGGCCGCCGCGGACGACGACGGGGTGCAACTCGCCGCCCTGGTCGGGCTGATAGCGGTGACCGACGCCTTCAACCGGGGCGACGTGAGGACCCGGCGACCCGGCGGCGGTTACCGCGCCGGACAGCGCCCCACCCTCTGACCCACCCGGCCCGCCCTGCCCGGCCCGCCCTGCCCGGCCAGGCCCCGGGCCGCGCCAGCCCCCGCCTGGTCGGGTCCGCGCCCTTGGCCCGGCCTGTCCCGGGCTTGACCAGGCCTCGGGTCGCGCCAACCCCGGCCTGGTCCGGGCCGGTTCAGTCCGTTCCCGTCCCGGTCACCTCCTCCCGCCCCGCCCTGCCGTTTCGCCCGGCCCGCCCCCTCGGCCTCCGGTCTGCCCGGCCCGTCTCGTCCTCGTCCCGGGCCTGTCCCGGGTTACCCGTCCCGTTTCGTCCGGCTCTGCCGGTGAGTCAAGGAGAACTCCCGTGAACCTCGCGTTGTGGATCGTCACGGCACTGCTCGCCGCCGCCTATCTGCTTGGTGGCGTCTTCAAGCTGGCCGTCGGGAAGGAGCGGATCGCCGCCGCCGGGTGCAGTGGGCGCTGGGTCGAGGATTTCAGTGCCGGCGCGGTGAAGGCGATCGGTGGCGTGGAGGTGCTGGCGGCGGTGGGGCTGGTGGTGCCCGCCGTGCTGGGCATCGCCGAGGTGGTGGTGCCGCTGGCCGCGGTGGGGCTGGTGCTGTTGATGGCCGGGGCGGCGGTGGTGCGGGTACGGCGCCGGGAGTACGGGCTGGTCGTGGTCGACGTGGTCTACGTCCTGCTGGCCGCGTTCGTGGTATGGGGGCGTCTGGGGCCGCAGTCGTTCCTCCACTGACCTGTCTGGCTTCGTTCACGGGGGCGGGCTCCGGTCCACCGCGTGTGGTCGCGTCGCGTCCCCGGGGGGTGAGCGTTGGCCGTCGCCTCCTGGTGGTGGTCGTGGTGGTCGTGGGCGGTTCGGTGCGCGCATGACCGGCCGGCCGCGCACGAGCGGGCCGCGCACGAGCCGGCCGCCACGACCGGTCGGCCGCGCAGGGACGTGGTTTCCCGCGTCGGGTTTCTTGGGGCCGGCGGTCTAGGCTGGCGCGGTGACTGATGAGCGGGAGTGGGTGCGGCCGTCGGGAGTGTGGGCCACGGCGGTGGGGGTGGCCAGGGTCCGGGCGTTGGAGAGCGAGCGGCAGGACGCGCTGTTTCGCGACCCGCTGGCACAGGCCTTCGCCGCCGCCGGCGGCCTGTGGCCCTCCTCCCCGCCGCCCGATGACGAGGCCGCGCGGGCCCGCCGGGAGGCGGTGTCATTGTCCATCGTCATCAGGACGAGGTTCCTCGACGACGTGTTGCGGCAGGCCTGCGCGTGCGGGGTCCGGCAGGTCGTGCTGCTGGGCGCCGGCATGGACAGCCGGGCCTTTCGGATGGACTGGCCCGAGGGCACCCGGCTGTTCGAGGTCGACACCGCCGCGCCACTGGACTTCAAGGCTTCGGTGCTGCGCCGGGAGCGGGCGGTCGCCCGGTGTGAGCGGATCACCGTTGCGGTGGACCTGCGTCAGGACTGGCCGGGTGCGCTGGCCGCCGCGGGGCACGATCCGGCGGTGCCGACCGTGTGGATCGCCGAAGGACTGCTGATCTATCTGCCCCAGGACGCGGTGGAGCTGCTGCTGGCTCGGGTCGGTGGGTTGTCGGCGGTGGGTAGTCGGATGGGGTTGACGTGGGGTTCGCGGGGGGTGGTCGAGCGTTTCGGTGTGGGTGCGGCGCCGGGGTCGGCGGCGTCTTTGTGGGTGTCGGAGATGCCCGAGGATCCGGTGGGTTGGCTGGCCGGGCACGGTTGGGAGGCCGAGGCTCACACGGTGCGCGGGCGCGCCGGTGCCTACGGCCGCCTGATCGCCGCCCCGCCGTGGCACGGGGAACGGCCCGGCACGCTGATCGCGGCGCTGCGCCGGTAGAGCGCCGTCCCGGTTGCCGGGACGACGGAGTGCCGGGGGGTTCGGCTTGTCGGTTACGGCCGAGCCTGTTCAGGCAGTCGGCGGTTCGGGCGGTTCGTGGTCGGGCTTCCTCCTGACGCGCCCGCTGGGCCTGTGCGCATGCCCGCTGGGCCTGTGCGCATGCCCGCTGGGCCTGTGCGCATGCCCGCTGGGCCTGTGCGCTCGCCCGCTGGGCTTTCGCGTGCTTCGGCTTGGTTTTCGCGGGGGTCCGTGTGGGTGAGGTGGTGCGGGAGCGCAGCGTGTCTCGCTCTGGGCGCGGTGCGGTCCGGGAGGAAAGCGCAGCGTGTCCTGCTCAGGGCACGGTGCGGCTCGGGAGGATGGGGTTGGTGCGGGTTCCCGGTTCGGCCGGTGGTGATCGACCGGCGCGGCGTGGCGCGGGACGGGAAGCGGTCTGGGGAGTGGGGTGAGCGGTCACGGCGCGACGGCCTTGGTCGAGGGGTGCGGTGGGGGGTGGGGGTCTGGCCGAGGCGACTCGAGTAGCACTGTCGGCATGGACGGTGCCGGGCCGGCGCGGTGGCCGGGCCCGTGAAGGCGCCGCCGCCGCCGTCGTCGCCGTCGCCGCCGCCGTCGCCGTCGCGTCCTCGTGATGGCCGCCGCGATCCGGGGCGGGCGGGGGTGGGCCGGGCGGGGGCGGGCGGGGACGGGCCGGGGGTGGGTGTGGGTGGCGTAGTGGGGGTGGGGGTGGTGTGTCGTGGGCCGGATGGGTGAATGCGTGCTGTGGTGGCTGGGGCTGTGTCGTATGGCCTGGCGTTCGTCTGCCGGGGCTTGCGCCGCGGTCTCGCGTGGGGTGCCCGTGGGGTGCTTTTGGGGAGGTGCTGGGGGGTGGAGGGTTGCCGCGTCCGGGTGGGGAGAGCGGGGGGCGGGGGGGGGTGCGGGCTGGGGCGCGGCGCCGCTGCCTGTCTGCCTGCGCCCGTCATGGTGTGCCGGGGGCGCGGGTGTTCACCGCGGTGTCGCTGCCGTGCCGGCCCCTTTGGGGGGTGGTCGGCGGGCTGGTCGCGGGTGGAAACATCCGCTCCGTCAGTGAAGCGGTGTTCGATTCCCGGCGGGTGTCGCGTCGCCGCGGATCATGAGAATTCCCTTTGACCGCGTCTTCGCCGCATCCGGGTGCTTCCCGGCGCAGTCATGGTGAACGGGGCCACCGCGCCGGTGGCACCATGTGACGCCGACGTCACAGCATGTAGTACCGGGGGGGGGGGGGGGGGGGGGGGGGGGGGGGGGGGGGGGAGGGGAGGGGGGGGGGGGGGGGGGGGGGGAGGGAAGGGGGGGGGCGAGGA
>NZ_JBVHXY010000002.1:0-54215 GCF_055569215.1 Kitasatospora sp. NPDC029312
AGTGGCCCGGCGCTACCCGCCCGCGCATCGCGCGGCCGCTCCTCTGCATCCGGCCCCCGCCCCCTTCCGTCGTTCCGTCAACTCGACAGGGGGGTCACGGCACCCATCCGGGTGCACCCGGCTCGCGCCGTCACCGGGGCGCGCTTCTCATGGGGTGTGATGCGACACACACCCATGAGGAGGGACCTCCATGCCCGTGGCCACTCGCGCCCGCCTGGTCCTCGCCGCTGCGACGTCCGTGGTCCTGGTGGCCACCGGGTGCAGCAGCGGCAGTGGCGGAGGCGGTAGTAGCTCGTCGGACACCAGCAAGACCTTCAGCTACCAGAGCAGCGAGCCGCAGAACCCGTTGCAGCCCGCCAACGCGAACGAGGTCGGCGGTGGTCGCATCATCCAGAACCTCTTCAAGGGCCTGGTGGACTACGACCCCGGCACCGCGAAGATCCGGATGCAGGTCGCGGACAAGATCGACACCAGTGACTCCCAGACCTTCAACGTCACCCTCAAGGACGGCTGGAAGTTCCACGACGGCACCCCCGTGCACGCCAAGAACTTCGTGGACGCCTGGAACTGGGGGGCCAACCCGGCCAACGCCCAGATCAACAGCTCCTGGTTCTCCGACATCGAGGGCTACCAGGACGTGCACCCGTCCAGCGGGAAGCCGACCACGGACAAGATGTCCGGTCTGACCGTCACCGACGACCTGCACTTCACCGTCAAGCTCAGCCACAAGGTCTCGTACTTCGAGTACAAGCTCGGCTACATCGCCTTCTCGCCGCTGCCGGACGGCTTCTTCAAGGACCCGACCGGGTACGGGCAGAAGCCGGTGGGCAACGGCCCCTACCAGTTCGTCAGCTGGTCGCACAACACCGAGGTGGTCACCAAGGCCTTCCCGGACTACCAAGGCGTGGACAAGCCGAAGAACGGCGGCATCGTCTTCAAGATGTACACCACGTCCGAGGCCGCCTACGCGGACCTCCAGTCCAGCAACCTGGACGTGATGGACCAGGTGCCGCCGTCCGCGCTGGCGACGTACAAGAACGACCTCGGCGACCGGGCGGTCGACGCCCCGCAGGGCGCGATCCAGAACATCGGCTTCACGCTCTACCAGGGCGACTGGTCCTCGCCGGACAAGGCCAAGGTGCGCCAGGGCCTGTCGATGGCGATCGACCGCGACACCATCACCAAGACCGTGCTGCAGGGCTCCCGCAAGCCCGCCACCGCCTGGGTGGCCGAGGGCGTCGAGGGCTACAAGGACGGCGCCTGCGGCGACTTCTGCAAGTTCGACCCGGCCAAGGCCAAGCAGCTGATCCAGGACGGCGGCGGCGTCCCCGGCAACAAGCTGCTGATCACCTACAACGCGGACGGCGGCCACAAGGAGTGGGTCGACGCGGTCTGCAACTCGATCCGGCAGAGCACCGGCGTGGACTGCCTGGGCGACCCCAAGCCCGACTTCAAGACCTCGCGCGCGGCGATCACCGGGCACCAGCTCAACGGCGCCTTCCGCACCGGCTGGGTGCAGGACTACCCGCTGAACGCCAACTTCCTCTCCGACGTGTACCGCACCGGCGCCGCCTCCAACGACTTCGGCTACAGCAGCCCGCAGTTCGACGACGCGGCCACCAAGGCCGACGAGGCCGCCAGCGTCTCCGACACGGTGACCGGCTACCAGCAGGCCGAGGCCGTGCTGCCGAGCGGCATGCCGGCCATCCCGCTCTGGTACTACCGCACCAACTCGGGCTACTCGACCAAGGTGCAGAACGTGAAGTTCGACTCCTTCGGCAACCCCGCCTGGACCCAGGTCGAGGTCAAGGGCTGACACCTCCGGCCCGGCATCGGGCCGGCGGCAAGCCCCGGCGGAGGCCGGGGGAGCGGGGCCCCGCCCCACGCGCGGCCCCGCCCTCCCCGCACGGAGGGCGGGGCCCGGCCCTCCCGGCCGGCCGCGGCCGCCCGGGCACCTAGGAAGGAGGCTCGGATGGGCAGTTACGTGCTGCGGCGGGTGCTGCAGATGATCCCCGTGTTCTTCGGCACCACGCTGCTGATCTTCCTGATGGTCTACACCCTGCCGGGCGACCCGGTGGTCGCGCTGTTCGGCGAGAAGGCCGCCGACCCGGCCGTGGTGGCCAGCATCAAGCACAAGTACTACCTGGACCAGCCGGTCTGGAAGCAGTACCTGCACTACATGGGGAACCTCTTCCAGGGCGACTTCGGCACCAGCTTCACCGGCCGGCCGGTCTCCGACATCATGGCCAACGCGTTCCCGGTCACCATCCGGCTGGCGCTGCTGGCCTTCGTCTTCGAGATGGTCCTGGGCCTCGTCCTCGGCGTGGTCTCCGGCCTGCGGCGCGGCAGCGTCCAGGACAGCCTGGTGCTGGTGCTGACCCTGCTGGTGATCTCGATCCCGGTCTTCGTGCTGGCGTACATCGCGCAGACCATCTTCGCCACCAACTTCGGCTGGGTCACCCCGACCGTGCAGGACAGTTACGACCTCTCCCAACTCGTGCTCCCCGCGGTGGTGCTGGGCTCACTCTCGCTCGCCTACGTGGCCCGGCTCACCCGGACCTCGATCGGTGAGAACCTGCGGGCCGACTACATGCGCACGGCCGTCGCCAAGGGCCTGCCCCGGCGCACCATCGTCGTGCGCCACCTGCTGCGCAACTCGCTGATCCCGGTGGTCACCTTCCTCGGCACCGACCTCGGCGCGCTGATGGGCGGCGCGATCGTCACCGAGGGGATCTTCAACGTGCAGGGCATCGGCAACGTCCTGTACCGGGCGATCAACACCAAGGAAGGCCCCACCGTGGTCGGCATCGTGACCGTCCTGGTGATCGTCTATCTGGTCGCCAGCCTGCTGGTCGACCTGCTCTACGCGGTCCTGGACCCGAGGATCCGCTATGCCTGACGTCCACGACGAGGACTCGTACCAGCCGCATCCCAAACCGGGGATCTCGCACCTCGACTACGCCGGAGAGCAGGGCATGGCGGTCGAGCAGGAGACCCTGATCGAGCGGGACGTGGAGAAGCGGGAGGAGGCCCGCAGCCTCTGGGGCGACGCCTGGCGGGACCTGCGCCGGCGGCCGATCTTCCTGATCTCGGCGGTGCTGATCCTGCTGCTGGTCGTCATGGCGATCTTCCCCTGGGCGTTCACCGACGCCGACCCGCGCAAGGCCGACCTGGTGAACAACTACCTGCGGCGGCCGGACTGGGGCGACGTCTTCGGGGCCGGCTGGTTCGGCTACGACGCCCAGGGCCGTTCCATCTTCGCCCGGGTGATCTACGGCGCCCGCGCCTCGATCACCGTCGGCATCTTCGTGACCGCCGCGGTCACCCTGCTGGGCGGGCTGACCGGCATGGTCGCCGGGTTCTTCGGCGGCGCCGTGGACGCGGTGATCTCCCGGGTCATCGACATCTTCTTCGGCATCCCGCTGCTGCTCGGCGCCCTGGTGCTGCTGAACGCCTTCACCACCCGCACGGTGTGGAGCGTGGTCGTCGCGCTGGGCGTGCTCGGCTGGACCCAGATCGCCCGCGTGATGCGCGGCGCGGTGCTGACCGTCAAGCAGTCCGACTTCGTGGTGGCCGGCCGGGCGCTCGGCGCCGGCACGGGGCGGCTGATGTTCCGGCACATCCTGCCGAACGCAGTCGCCCCGGTGATCGTGGTCGCCACCATCGCCCTGGGCGGCTACATCGCCACCGAGGCGACGCTGAGCTTCCTCGGCATCGGCCTGCAGGACCCCACCATCTCCTGGGGCATCGACATCTCCTCCGCCCAGAAGGTGATCCGCACGGCGCCGTACGTGCTGTTCTTCCCGGCCGCGGCGCTCTCCGTCACCGTGCTGGCCTTCATCATGCTGGGCGACGCGGTGCGCGACGCCCTCGACCCGAAGCTTCGCTGAGCGAGGGGAGCGCATCGTGAGCACAGCTGTCGACACCACCAAGCGCGAGCGGCAGACACCGTTCGAAGGGCCGCTGCTCGACGTGCGGGACCTGCACGTCGAGTTCGCCACCCGGGACGGCGTGGCCAAGGCCGTCAACGGGGTCACCTACAGCGTCCGGGCCGGGGAGACGCTGGCCGTGCTGGGCGAGTCCGGCTCCGGCAAGTCCGTGACGGCCCAGGCGATCATGGGCATCCTGGACATGCCGCCGGCCAGGATCCCGCGCGGTGAGATCCGTTTCCGCGGCCAGGACATGCTGAAGATGGGCAAGGAGGAGCGGCGGAGGATCCGTGGTGGGAAGATCGCGATGATCTTCCAGGACGCGCTGTCCTCCCTCAATCCGGTGCTCAGCGTGGGCTTCCAGCTCGGCGAGATGTTCCGGGCCCACCACGGGGCCTCCCGGTCCCAGGCCCGGGCGAAGGCCGTCGAGCTGATGGACCGGGTGCGCATCCCGGCGGCCAAGCAGCGGGTGAACGACTACCCGCACCAGTTCTCCGGCGGCATGCGCCAGCGCATCATGATCGCCATGGCGCTGGCGCTGGAGCCGGACCTGATCATCGCGGACGAGCCGACCACCGCGCTGGACGTGACGGTGCAGGCCCAGGTCATGGACCTGCTGGCCGAACTCCAGGCCGAGTTCCACATGGGGCTCATCCTGATCACCCACGACCTCGGCGTGGTCGCCGACGTCGCGGACAAGATCGCGGTGATGTACGCGGGCCGGATCGTCGAGACCGCGCCGGTGCACGAGCTGTACGCGCGCCCCGCCCACCCCTACACCCGGGGGCTGCTGGACTCCATCCCGCGGCTGGACCAGAAGGGCCAGGAGCTCTACGCCATCAAGGGCCTGCCGCCCAACCTGCTGCGGATCCCCCCGGGCTGCGCGTTCAACCCGCGCTGTCCCCGGGCGCAGGACGTCTGCCGGGCCGAGGTGCCGGAGCTGTTCGCGGTCACCGAGGAGGACGGCACACCGCTGGAGGGGCGCGGCAGCGCCTGCTTCTTTTGGAAGGAGACCCTCCATGACCGTTGACGGGGCAGGTGCCGGCGGGGCCGGCGCGCCGGGGGCGGCGGTGCCGGAGGAGGCGGTGTTCGAGCAGGAGGTGCCGCGCGGCGAGCCGATCCTCGAAGTCCGGGACCTGGTCAAGCACTTCCCGCTCACCCGGGGCGTGCTGTTCAAGCGGCAGGTCGGCGCGGTCAAGGCGGTGGACGGGGTCAGCTTCGACCTGATCCAGGGCGAGACGCTCGGCATCGTCGGCGAGTCCGGCTGCGGGAAGTCCACGCTGGCCAAGGTGCTGATGAACCTGGAGCCCGCCACCGGCGGCTCGGTCCGCTACAAGGGGGAGGAGATCTCCCGGCTGTCCGGGGCCGGGCTGAAGGCCGTCCGGCGCAACATCCAGATGGTGTTCCAGGACCCGTACACCTCGCTCAACCCGCGCATGACGGTCGGCGACATCATCGGGGAGCCGTTCGAGATCCACCCCGAGGTGGCGCCGAAGGGCGACCGCCGCAAGGCCGTCCAGGACCTGCTGGACGTGGTCGGGCTCAACCCCGAGTACATCAACCGGTACCCGCACCAGTTCTCCGGCGGGCAGCGTCAACGGATCGGCATCGCCCGGGGGTTGGCGCTCAAGCCGGAGATCATCATCTGCGACGAGCCGGTCTCGGCGCTGGACGTGTCGGTGCAGGCGCAGGTGATCAACCTGCTGGAGCAGCTCCAGGGGGAGTTCAACCTGTCGTACATGTTCATCGCCCACGACCTCTCCATCGTCCGGCACATCTCCGACCGGGTGGGAGTGATGTACCTGGGGAAGGTGGTCGAGATCGGCACCGACGCGGAGATCTACGACCACGCGACCCACCCGTACACCCAGGCGCTGCTGTCCGCGGTGCCGGTGCCGGACCCGACGGCGCGCGAGTCACGGGACCGGATCGTGCTCACCGGGGACGTGCCCTCGCCGGCCAACCCGCCCTCCGGGTGCCGGTTCCGCACCCGCTGCTGGAAGGCGGAGGAGCGCTGCGCGGTCGAGGTTCCGCTGCTGGCCCCGCCGAGCTGGCTGGAGGGCGCGGCGTACCACGACTCGGCCTGCCACTTCGCGGCGGAGCGGGCGGACGGGCCGGCCACGGGGCGTACGGAGACGGGCTAGCGCAGCGGCCGGCTCCGCCGCCCCGGGGCGCGTCCTGCGAGCGAGGGCGCGCCTTCGGGCGTACCAGGGGCCGTGATGGAACCGAGATCTGCCGCGCTCTCCCCAAGTGCACTCCGGTCATTGATAGTTGCAAGGCGCCTGTCGATGGTCGCTGCTGCGCTGAGGGAGGACTGCTCACATGGACGCGGTGGAGATGATCGGCGGCGGCCGGCCGAGCCCGGTGCCCGGGACCCCGTTGCTGGAGGTCGAGGACCTGCACGTCGAGTTCCACACCCGGGACGGCGTGGCCAGCGCCGTCAACGGGGTGAGCTACTCGGTGTCGGCGGGGGAGACGCTGGCGGTGCTGGGCGAGTCCGGCTCCGGCAAGTCGGTGACGGCCCAGGCGATCATGGGCATCCTGGACATGCCGCCCGGAAGGATCACCTCGGGGCGGATCCTGTTCCGCGGCGACGACCTGCTGACCATGCATCCCGGGGCCCGGCGGGCCGTCCGGGGCCAGCGGATCGCGATGATCTTCCAGGACGCGCTGTCCGCCCTCAACCCGGTGCTCAGCGTGGGCTACCAGCTCGGCGAGATGTTCCGGGTGCACCAGGGACTCACCCGCAAGGAGGCCCGGGAGAAGGCCGTCGAGCTGATGGAGCGGGTGCGCATCCCCGCCGCCCGGCAGCGGGTCGGTGACTTCCCGCACCAGTTCTCGGGCGGCATGCGCCAGCGCATCATGATCGCCATGGCGCTGGCGCTGGAGCCGGACCTGATCATCGCGGACGAGCCGACCACCGCGCTGGACGTGACGGTGCAGGCGCAGGTGATGGACCTGCTCGCGGACCTCCAGGCCGAGTTCAACATGGGCCTGATCCTGATCACCCACGACCTCGGCGTGGTCGCCGACGTGGCCGACAAGATCGCGGTGATGTACGCGGGCCGGATCGTCGAGACCGCGCCGGTCCACGAGCTGTACGCCCGGCCGGCCCACCCGTACACCCAGGGCCTGCTCCGCTCGATCCCGCGCCTGGACCAGAAGGGCCAGGACCTGCACGCCATCAAGGGCCTGCCGCCTAGCCTGCTGCGCATCCCCCCGGGCTGCGCCTTCAACCCGCGCTGCGACCGGGTGCGGGACCGCTGCCTGACCGAACTCCCGCGGCTGGTACCGGTGCTGGACGAGGACGGCGCCGATCTGCCGGGCCGGCGCAGTGCCTGCCACTACTGGCGGGAGACGCTGCACGGCTGAGCGCCGCCCGCCCTGACCGGCGGCGGGCTCACTTGGTGAAGCCGACGTTCTCCCAGACGATGTCGGACAGGCCCTGGGCGCCGATGTTGGCGAGGTCGGCGCGGGCCCCGTACAGCTGCGGGCGCTGGTAGAGCGGCAGCACGCCGGCCACCTTCCAGAGCTCGCCGTCGGCCTGGTTGACGGCCTCGGAGGCGGTGGCGGCATCGGTCGCGGCGGCGGCCCGGTCGAGCGCGGCGTCCGCCGCCGCGCTGCCGGCGCCGACGTGGTTGGCACCGCCGTTCTGCGCGAAGCCGGCCCGGCTGCCGCTGGCCGGGAACGGGGTGCCGATCAGGGCGAAGGCGGTCAGGTCGAAGTCGTCGCGGTCGACGTACTTGTCGAAGAACTCGTCGGCGGCGGCGGTCACCGTGGTGACCTCGATCCCGACGTCCTTGAGCATCCGGGTGACGCCGGTGGCCTCGCTCCGGGCCACCGGCACCCCGGCCGGGATGACCATCCGCAGGTTCAGCTCGTGGCCGTCCTTCCTCCGCACGCCGCCGTCGAGCTTCCAGCCGGCCGCGTCCAGCTTGCGGGCGGCCTCGGCCGGATCGAAGCGGGACAGGCCGAGGGAGTTGTCGCGGTAGCCGTTCTGGTTGGCGACCAGCAGGTGGTTGTTGAGCGGGACGGCGGGCCAGTCCAGGCCGTTGAGGTCGGAGCGGATCAGGGCGTCCCGGTCGATCGCCTGGAACACGGCCTGGCGCACCGCCGAGTCGCCGAGCGCGGGGGTGCGGGCGTTCAGGGTGATCTGCCGGAAGTCCGGGCCGCCGGCCCGGCGGACGGCGGCTCCCTTGGTGTTCTTGATGACCCGGTAACCGGCCGGGTCCGGGCCGTTGTCGAACAGGTCGATCTCGCCCCTGGCGAAGGCGGGGCCCATCGCGGCGGGCGACATGGCGTGGAAGACGATCCGGTCCAGCACCGGCTTGTCGCCCCACCAGGCCGGGTCGGCGACCAGGGTGACGGTCTGCGCGGCCGGGTCCAGGCGCTCGACCTTGAACGGGCCGGCGGTGATCGGGATCGCGTCCAGGTAGGCCGAGTCGAACAGCTGCGGGGTGGAGACCGCGGCGGCCGGCAGCAGCGGGGCGTTGGCGGCGCCGTTGAACATCGACTGCCACTCGGAGAACGGCTGGTCGAAGGTCATCACGGCCTGGAAGTCGTCCTTGCCGCGCTCGACCGAGGACACCAGCTCGAAGCCGGTGGTGCTGGCGGGCCGGAAGGCCGGGTTCCTGCCGTTCAGGGCGCGCCAGTTCGCCTCGATGTCGCGCCAGGTGATCGGGGTGCCGTCGGACCAGTGCGCCTTCGGGTTGAGCGTCCAGGTGACCACCTGCCGGCCGTCCCTGACGTCGGCGTGCGCCTCCTGCAGGTAGGCCGGGTTGGCGGTCTGGGTGCCGGCCGCGTCCGAGCGGAAGAAGGTCGGCAGCAGCGGCTTGGTGACGTCGATGGTCGAGGACTCGCTGCCGTCGGTGTGGATCGGCGACCACTGGTGGGAGAACTGGGTGATCGCCAGGTTCAGGGTGCCGCCCCGGCGCAGCTGGGCGCGGTCGTGCGGGTTGACGTCGATCGAGGTGAGCTTGGGCATCCCGGCGGCGCCCGGCGCCGCGTCCGCGGCGTCGCCGCCCTGTCCGGAGGCGCAGGAGCAGAGCGCGAGCGAGAGGGTGAGCACGGTGAGACCGGCGAGCAGTGCCGTCCGGTGGTGCTGGAGGCGGCGACCCATCGGTGTGACTCCCGGGATTGCTGTGACGGAGGGTGTGGCGTCACATCTTGCTGACCGGGAGGGGAGTTGTCGAGGGGCGGGACCGCGTGCCGGCGGTGCGGCAGCGGCCCCGCCCCTCGTTCGTGTCCGGTCCGTCAGGCGACGGTGAACTTGAACGTGCGGTCCTTGTCGCCGGTCTTGTCGAACAGCGAGCCGACGGCGTCCGCGACGTCCTGCGGGGTGATCGTGGCGGTCTGGCCGTTCTTCTTGATCTTCACCTTCTCGAAGACGCCGCCCAGCTGGGTGCTCAGCGCGTCGAGGTCCCACTTGGGCGCGATCTTGCCGGAGGCGTCCGGGACCAGTGTGAGCGCCTTGGCGGCGGTCAGCTTGCCGAAGCTCCAGGACTTGGTGCCGGCCACGATGGTGATCTTGCCGCTGACGACCTGCTTGCCGAGGCTGTCGGCGGCGGCCTGCAGCGCCTGGGTGGAGACCTTGGGCTGGGCGGCCGCGACGGCCAGCGCGATCGGCTGGTCCGGCTTGCCGTCGGCGCGGTCGCGGTAGGCCTGCTCGATCACGTCCAGCGCGGCGTTGGAGTCCACCGCCTGACCGGCCTTGCCGGGCACCACGACCGGGTCGCCGTTGTCGCCGAACTTGACGTATCCCTCCTGGAGGCCCTGGCCCGAGCCGGCCGCCAGCGAGTCCAGCGCCGCCTTGAGCTTGGCCCGGTCGACCCGGACTTCCGGCGCGACCGCCTTGGTGCCGCCCTCGAGCGACTTGATCACGTCCACCGGGTTGTAGCTGTGGGCGGCGAGGCCGTCCACGGTGGCCGTGGTGTCGAAGGTCAGCCCGGCGACGGTCGGGTCGAGGTCGACGCTCTGGTCGCCGATCTTCAGCTTGAGCGGCTGCTGCCCGGCCTTGCCGACCGACTCGTCCAGCGCGTGGATCGCCTGGTCCCGGCCGTTGCCGCCGATGTCGGTGCCGAGCACCACGGTGCCCTTGGGGACGTCCGACTGGTTGAGCATCAGGCCGGTGCCGTACGCGGCGGCGCCGAGGAAGAGCACGGCGCCGAACGCGTAGACGCCGAGCTTGACCAGCTTCTTGGCGCCGCCGCCCTTCGACTTGGCCGTGCCCTTGCCGCTGCGCTTGCCCTTGCCGTTGGTGGGAGCGGCCGGTTCGGCCTTGGCCGCGGCGGGGGCCGGACCGGGACCGGGCTGCCCGGCGGCACCAGAAGGCGCCGCCCCGGCGGGGCCGGAGGGCCCGGGCCGGCCGGCCTCGGCGCCGGAGCCCGGGGCCGGCAGCGGGGTGACCTCGGTGGCCTCCGGGTCGCGACCGGCCGGCCGCGAGCCGCCCGGGGCGGACTGCGGGGTGCCCGGGAACAGCCCGCCGGGCGCGGCCGATGAGCCGAACGGGTCCTGGCCGGCGGCGACCGGGCGCTGGGTGGCGAACGGGTCCGTGCCGGTCGGCGCCGAGGCGAACAGGCCCGGCTGCGGGTGGCCGTCGGCGCCGCGCGGGGCGCCGTTGCGGGGCGCGCCGGGTATGGCGGCCGGCGGGGTGTTCTCGCGGATCGGCGCGAAGCCGTCCACGGAGGTGTCCTCCGGGCCGGGCTCGGCGGCGGCCGGGCCCTGGGGACGGCCGTTCAGCCCCGGTGCGCCCTGCGGGCCGTCCGGGCGCTGCCGGTTGGGCAGGGGTCCGTTCGGCTGCGGGGCCTGCCGGCGGGGGCCCTGCTGCTGGGGGCGGCCACCGCGGGAGCCGCGCGCGGCGGCGTCGGGGCCGGCCGTGGCGTACGGGCCGGCGACCGGCGCGAAGGGGTCGGCGGCCTCGTAGACGCCGGGTTCCTCGGCCGGCGCCTCCGCGCCGAACGGCGCGGAGGCCCGGTTCGGCGCCGTGCCCTGGGCGGGCACCGGGCGGCCCGCGGCCGGGCGGGAGCCGTTCGGGGCACCCTGCGGACGGGACTCGGCGGCTGCGGCCTCCGGCGCGCTCGGGGCGCCGGCCGGCACGGCGGCCGGGGCGGGCTCGGCGCCCTGGGCCCTCTTCTGCCGCGGCCGGAACCACGCGCCGGTGGACTCGGCCTCGGAGGTCGCCGGCGGGATCGGCGGGACCTGCCACTCCGGCGGCAGGTTGGGCGGCGTGGCCGTGTGCCCGCCGCCGTCCATCACGCCGAGGACGGGCGAGGCGGGGGCGGAGCGGTGCCGCGGACCGCTCGGTTCGGCGGCGCCCGGGGAATGGTCGCCCGGGCCGTCCTCGTTCTTGACGGTGCTGCGGACGACGACCGGCGGGATCGGGCGCGAGCCGGGGATGTTGATCCGGACCCGGGTGGTCAGCGTGGTCTCGGTCCTCGGACCGTCGTCCTCGCCGCCCGACGCGGCGCCCTGGTCGGCACCGGCCGCAGCCCGGTCGCCGCCGGGGCCCGGGGTGCCGTAGGGCGGCGTGCCCGACGGGTAGGCGTCCGGACCCGTACGCCGGGGCGTCGGGTTGGCGTTGTCAGATTCGCGGCTGCTCAATGCTGCTCTGCTCCGGGTTCGCGGGCGGGCCGTGCGGCGCGACCGCGGTTCGTGGTCGCCGGGCCTGGGGCAAACGGCGGTCGGGTTCGACGTACTGCGGGACCACCATACTGGGAAGGACTGAGCGGTGAACGGCTTCGGACAGATCCTGATACGTCCGGTTCCTCCGGTATGAGAGTACGGCCGTGTGGTCCTGACTGCGCGTCGTGCGCGGTGCGGTACCCGCTCGCGGGCCGGATCAGCGCCGCGGGTTGGGCGCGCCCGGGAACCAGCTGCCGCGGGTGGGCAGGGTGGCGCAGATCACGCCCAGCACCGAGCCGGCGAACAGCCAGGCCAGCGAGGTGGCGTTGGACCAGAGCACGTTGTCGCCCTCCGGCCGGGGCACCATCAGCAGCAGCATCGCCAGGAACCAGCCGGCCGCGGGCATCGCGGCGCCGAGCCGGGTGCCGGTGATCCGCAGACCGGCGTAGAAGGTCGCCACGCTCGCGGCGAGCGCCAGCAGAACCCCCACCGGCGGCCACAGGGCCTGCACAAAGGATCCGCAGACCGACACCGCGATGCCCAGCAGGAAGAACAGGACATACACCGCGATCCGGACGAGGCGCGGGGGTTGAGGCTCGGCCAGGCGTTCCTTCTGGGTGCCGAGGACGGTCGCCGCGAGCGAGCGGCGCTGGCGGGTGGCGGGCGCGGTCATCGGGCGCTCTCCTCGGGGGTGGCGGTCGCGGTGGCGGTCGCGGTGCGGTCGTCCAGGCCCGCGAACAGGTCGCGCTCGGGCCGCTCCGGGCCGACCTGACCGCGTACCAGCTGGTAGTACTCGGTGGCGAACAGCGGCTGGCCGAGGTCGTTGGAGAGCGCGAAGAAGGCGCCGTCCACGGTGATCTGGGTGGCGTGGGCGGCCATCGCGGCGGCCTTGCGCCCGGCGTACGCGGCGCCGTCCAGCACGGTGGTGACCAGCTCGTCGGCCACCACCCCGGGCACGTCGGCGGGTCGGGCGACGCCGGGGAAGGGTGCCTTGGCGGCGGTCTCGGCGAGGCCGGCCTCGATCACCGAGCGGGGCATCCGGTTCCAGTAGACCTTGGCGATCCGCCAGGCACCGCCCAGCTCCGGACGGTGCGCCGGGTCGGCGGCCAGCTCGTACGCGCGCATCGCGACCCGGTGCGCCTGGATGTGGTCCGGGTGCCCGTAGCCGCCGTTCTCGTCGTAGGTGACCAGCACCTGCGGCCGCACCTCGCGGATCACCGCGACCAGGTGGTCGGCCGCCTCGTCCACGTCCGCCCGCCAGAAGCAACCGGGGGCGTCGTTGTCGGGCACGCCCATCATTCCCGAGTCGCGGTAGCGCCCCGGGCCGCCGAGGAAGCGCACGTCGGTCACCCCGAGGACGCCCATCGCCTCGGTCAGCTCACCGATCCGGTAGGCGCCGAGGGCGTCGCCCCCCGCCTCCGGCCGGGGGTACTCCTGCCCGGTCGCCGTCCGCCGGGCGTGGTCACGGGGGATCACCTCGCCGCCCTCGCCGAGGGTGCAGGTCACCAGCGTCACCCGGGCGCCCTCGGCGGCGTACCGGGCCATGGTGGCGCCGTTGCCGATCGACTCGTCGTCGGGGTGGGCGTGGACCAGCAGGAGGCTGCGGCCGGTAGTCGCGGTCATGAGAGGAAGCCTAACCACCGGCCCGCGGCGGTCAGAGCTTCAGGCCGTTGATCATTCCGGCGAGGTTGCTGGTGACCTGGCTGATCGACGGGGCGATCGAGCTGGAGGCCAGGTAGAAGCCGAGCAGCGAGCAGACGATGGCGTGCGCCAGCTTCAGGCCGGAGCGGCGGATCAGCACCACCACGATCACCAGCATCAGCACGGCTGCGGAGATGTTCATGGCCATGACGGCTTCATACCCCTTCTCGGGCGCCGACCCCGGGGGAGGGCGGCGGTGGGACCTTACGGGAATCGGGGCCGGGTGACCGATGGGCCGGGACGGGCCCGACGATCACTCGCCTGACCAGTCATACCCGATGGGTAAGGGGAGCATTACATTCAGTGAGTCCTCGCGCGCCGGGGCATCGGGGCACTCGTGGGGCGCATGGGCCGGTCGGAGCCGGTGTGGAGGCCGTCCGGGCGTACTCCGGAACGATGCTCCGAACGAGTGATCAGCCGTCACCCGGGCGTGGGAGTCCGCCGTCGTAGGGTCTGGTGCCATGACCTCCCACACCCCTGCGGACACCTTCCCCCGGCAGTACGCGCGGACCCTGCGCTACACCGTCGGCGCGCCCCGCTCCTTCTCCGTCGCACCGGACGGCTCCCGGGTCGTCTTCCTCCGCTCCCGCTCGGGCGGCGACCGGGCCAACCTGCTCTGGACCCTCGACACCGCCACCGGCGAGGAGCGGATCGCCGCCGACCCGGCCGTCCTGCTCGGCGGCGGCGAGGAGGACCTCTCGCCGGCCGAGCAGGCCCGCCGCGAGCGCAGCCGCGAGGGCTCGGCCGGCATCGTCGGCTACGCCCTGGACGGGGACGGCGGGCTCGCCGCCTTCGCCCTGTCCGGCCGGCTCTTCACGGCCGACCTGGCCACCGGCGCCACCGCCGAACTCCCCGCCCGCGGCCCGCTGCTGGACCCGCGGCCCGCCCCGGACGGCACCCACGTCGCCTACGCCAACACCGCCGGCGAGCTGCGGCTGACCCGCACCGACGGCAGCGGCGACCGGGCGCTCGCCGAGCCGGACGGCCCGAACGTCACCTGGGGGCAGGCCGAGTTCATCGCCCAGGAGGAGATGGACCGCGACCGCGGCTTCTGGTGGTCCCCGCAGAGCGACCGGCTGCTCGTCGAGCGCGCCGACGACAGCCCGGTGCGCCGCTGGTGGATCGCCGATCCGGCCAACCCGGACCGCGCACCCGCCGAGGTCGCCTACCCGGCGGCCGGCACCGCCAACGCCGAGGTCGGCCTCTGGGTGCTCGACCTGGAGGGCGGGCGCACCGAGGTGACCTGGGAGCGCGAAGCCTTCCCGTACCTGGCCCGGGTGCACTGGTCCAGTGGCGGCATGCCGCTGCTGCTCGTCCAGTCCCGCGACCAGCGCACCCAGCGGATCCTCGGCGTGGACGTGGCCACCGGCGCCACCGAGGTGCTGGTCGAGGAGCACGACGACGCCTGGCTGGAGGCCTTCCCCGGCGTGCCGGCCTGGACCCCGGACGGCAAGCTGGTCCGGATCTCCGACGAGGGAGGCACGCGGGCGCTGGTGGTCGGCGACCAGGCCGTCACCGGGCCCGACCTGCACGTCCGGTCGGTCATCGCGGTCACCGAGGACGAGGTGTTCTTCAGCGCCTCCGGCGGCGCCGCGGAGGCCGACCCCGAGCCCGGCTGGATCGCCGTCGGCCGGATCAGCCACGACGGCAAGCGGCTGGCCTGGGAGTCCTCCAACGGCCGTCCGTTCACCTCCGTCACCAGCGCGGTGCACGCGGGCGGGATCACCGTGCGGGCCACCGCCGAGCCCGACCTGCCGGGCTCGCTGGTGCAGGTCGCCCGCGACCTGCCGGAGGGGGTGGTGGTCGACGACGTCGCCGTCATCGCCTCGTACGCCGAGACCCCGGTGATCACCGCCCGTCCGGTCTTCCGCTTCGCCGGCGAGCGCCGCATCCCGGCCGCGGTCTTCCTGCCCACCGGTTACGACCGGGAGCGGGACGGCCTGCTGCCCGTCCTGATGGACCCGTACGGCGGCCCGCACGGCCGGCGCGTCGTCCAGGCGCACAACCCGCACCTCAACTCGCAGTGGTTCGCCGATCAGGGCTTCGCGGTGATCGTCGCCGACGGCCGCGGCACCCCCGGGCGGGGGCCGGCCTGGGAGAAGTCGATCGCCTTCGACTTCGCCGGGGCGACCCTGGACGACCAGGTCGACGCGCTCCGGGCGCTCGCCGGGGAGTTCCCGCTCGACCTCGACCGGGTCGCCATCCGAGGCTGGTCGTACGGCGGCTACCTCTCCGCGCTCGCCGTGCTGCGCCGCCCCGACGTGTTCCACGCGGCGGTGGCGGGGGCGCCGGTGACCGACTGGGAGCTGTACGACACCCACTACACCGAGCGCTACCTGGGCCACCCGGCCGAGCGGCCCGAGGTGTACGCGGCGAACTCGCTGACCGGCTACGCGGCCGGGCTGGAGCGGCCGCTGATGATCATCCACGGCCTCGCCGACGACAACGTGGTGGCCGCCCACACCCTGCGGCTCTCCTCTGCGCTGCTGGCGGCCGGGCGCCCGCACACCGTGCTGCCGCTGTCCGGCGTCACCCACATGACGCCGCAGGAGGAGGTCGCGGAGAACCTGCTGCTGCTCCAGGTCGACTTCCTGAAGCGCGCACTGGGCCAGTAGGAGCCCCTCCGTCCAGGCCTCCCGGCGGCCGGTGCCCTGACACGGGTACCGGCCGCCGGCATGACATCCGTCATACCGAAGCCACGACGGCCGACACTGCCGCCGGCACCCGCCCGCGCGGGACCCTGAGGTGGTGCGGGCAGCCCCGCACGCGACACCATCGGGTGAGAGGAGCCGGGCGATGGTTACCGAGGTGGCCGCCTTCCGCGGCGTCGGCAAGAGCTACGGGCGGGTGCGCGCCGTGGACGGACTCGACCTCGTGCTGCGGCCGGGCGAGACCGTCGCGCTGCTCGGCCCGAACGGCGCCGGGAAGTCCACCAGCCTGGACCTGCTGCTCGGCCTGCGCGAGCCCGACCAGGGCAGCGTGACGCTGTTCGGCGGCACCCCGCGGGCGGCGATCGCCGCCGGCCGGGTCGGCGCGATGCTGCAGAGCGGCGGGCTGATGACCGACGTCAAGGTGCGCGAGCTGGTCGAACTCGCCTGCAAGGTGCACCCGAGCGGTCGGTCGGTCACGGGGGTGCTGACCGACGCCGGGATCACCGAGATCGCCGACCGCCGGGTCGACAAGCTGTCCGGCGGCCAGGAGCAGCGGGTCCGCTTCGCCCTGGCGATCGCGGGCGACAGCGACCTGATCGTGCTCGACGAGCCCACCACCGGCATGGACGTCAGCGTCCGGCAGGCGTTCTGGGCGAGCATGCGGGCGCAGGCCGACGCCGGGCGCACGGTGCTGTTCGCCACCCACTACCTGGAGGAGGCCGACTCGATCGCCGACCGCGTCCTGGTGCTGCACCGGGGCCGGCTGATCGCCGACGGCAGCTCCGCCGAGATCAAGGCGCGGGCCGGCGCCCGCCGGATCGCCTTCGAACTCCACGACGCCGACTTCGCCGCGACCGCCGAGCCGTTCGACGAGGCGGTGCTGCGCTCCCTGCCGGGCGTGCAGTCGCTGGACGTCACCGCCCGCGTGCCGGGGGTGCGGACGGTACGGATCCGCACCGCGGACGCCGACGCGAGCGTGGCCGGGCTCTACCGGGCGGGCCTGTACCCGCGCGGGCTGGAGGTCACCGGCCTGGGCCTGGAGCAGGCCTTCCTGACCATCACCGGCGAGCTGGACCGCGAGGCCGACGCCGCGAAGGAGAGCGTGCGATGACCACTCTGATCAAGCTGGAGATCCTGCGGACCCTCCGCAACCGGCGCTACCTGTTCTTCACGGTGCTCTACCCGGCGCTGATGTACGTCTTCTTCATCAACGCCTACGGCTCCACCAGCCAGGCCGGCGGCCTGCCGGTGAAGACCTACTTCATGGTCTCGATGGCCACCTTCGGTGCGGTCGGCGCGGTGCTGACCGGCAGCGCCCAGCGGATCTCGCTGGAGCGCAAGAGCGGCTGGGTGCGCCAGCTGCGGCTGACCGCGCTGCCCGGCCGGGCGTACACCGTGGGCAAGATCGCGGCGACCGCGGTGACCACGCTGCCGGCGATCCTGGTGGTCTTCGCGGTCGGCGCGAGCCAGGGCGTCTCGCTGAGCGCGCCGCAGTGGCTCGGGCTGGTGGCCGCGCTCTGGCTGGGCAGCTTCGTCTTCGCCGCGCTCGGGGTGGCGCTCGGGTACGCGGCGGCGCCGGACGCCGTGCAGCCGATCGTGATGATCGCCTACATGGCGATGGCGCTGCTCGGCGGGACGTGGTTCCCGGTGAGCGGCTCGCTGGAGAAGTTCGCCCGGTTCAACCCGGTGTTCCTGTACAACAAGCTGGCCACCTTCACCCAGCCCGGCCACTCGCTGGACCTGGCCGCCGTCTCCGGGCTGGTCGCCTTCTTCGCGGTGTTCGTGGCCGCCGCCACGGTCCTGTACCGGCGTGACACCCGCCAGGCATGATGATCCACATGAGTGACGAGCGCCGGACCCAACGCCCCGACGAGCCGACGGAGGCGGGTCCGGCGGGCGTGTCGTTCATGAACGCCCCCGGCGCCCCCGTCGAGACCCGGCGGCAGCTGATGGTCAAGGTCGCCTGGATGCTGCTGTGGATGATCTACCTGGCGTACCCGGCGAGCGACCTGGTCAACGGTGGCCACAGCCCGACCGGGCAGGCGCTCGGCTGGGTCTGCCTGGCGGTCTTCGTGGTCGCCTACGTGCTGCTGGTGTTCTTCCGCTCGCAGGCGGGGATGAAGCCGCGGGCCTGCCAGGTGATCGTCGGGACGATGATCGCGCTCGCGGTGGGCTCCTCCTTCGCGCTCGGCGGCGCGTTCCTGACCATGTTCATCTACGCCTCGGTCTGCCTCGCGGTGATCATCCCGCTGAACCACGCGCTGCGGGCGCTGGTCGGCATGGCCGTGCTCACCGCCGCGACCGGCGTGCTGATCCACGCCGGGAGCGACAACGTCACCACCTTCGCGTTCAGCGCCTTCCTCTCCGGCGTCGCGATGACCGGCCTGCAGCGGCTGATCGCCACCATGAAGGAGCTGCGCGAGGCCAGGGCCGCCGTCGCCCACCTGGCCGCCTCCGAGGAGCGGCTGCGGCTCGCCCGCGACCTGCACGACCTGCTCGGGCACTCACTGTCGCTGATCACCCTGAAGAGCGAGCTGGCCGGCCGGTTCATGGACGCGGGCAAGGACGAGGCGGCGCGGGCGCAGGTCGCCGACATCGAGCAGGTCGCCCGGCAGTCGCTGATCGACGTCCGGGAGGCGGTCACCGGCTTCCGCCGCCCCACCCTGCCGGTCGAACTGGCCGCCGCCCGTACCGCGCTGTCCGCCGCGCAGGTCCGGCTGGAGGCCGCGCCGGAACTGGTGGACGCCTGGCCGTCGCTGGCCGGCGAGGAGGCGGGCGCGCTGGCCTGGGCACTGCGCGAGGCCGTCACCAACATCCTCCGGCACGGCGAGGGCGCCACCGTCTGCACCGTCACGGCGGACGAGAGCTGGGAGGCGAGCGGCGAACGGTACGCCGTCCTGGAGATCGCCGACAACGGGCGCGGGCCGGGCAAGTCCCAGCCGGGCAACGGACTGTCCGGGCTGGAGGAGCGGCTCGCGCTGGTCGGCGGGCGCCTGGAGACCGGGCCGGGCGAGCGCGGCAAGGGCTACCGCCTGCGGGCCTCGGTGCCGCTGCGGACGGCGGCCGCACCGGCCGCACCGGCCGCACCGGCCACGCCCTCCTGACCCTCCGCACCGCCCGCGCCCCCGGGAACCCGAGCGGCCGCGCTGACCGTCCTTCCGGGCATGGCCACCGTTCTGATCCTCGGCTTCGACCCGCACGCCATCCCCGGCATGGACGGCGACGGCATGCGGGCCGTCCTCGACGCCGAACTAGCCCGCTTCGCCGAGCACGGTCTCGATGCATCGATGACCCTGGTCGCCCCCGACGGAACCGCCGAGGGCGCCATCACCGCCGCCCTGGCCGACCGCGACTGGGACGTCGTCGTGGTCGGCGGCGGCATCCGCAAGCCCGAACCGGCACTGCCCTTCTTCGAACTCGTCGTCAACCTCATCCGCCGCCACGCCCCGCGGGCCGCCATCGCCTTCAACACCAGCGGCGCCGACAGCGTCGAGGCCGCCCAGCGCTGGCTGTAGCGCCCCGGTGCAAGTGACCGGTTTCAAGCGTGGGAAGTCGGCCCGGCCGACTTCCTACTCCGTGGGGCGGGGGGTGGTGGCCAGGCTGCGGTGGTACGAGAGGGCGGGGCGGTCGTCGAGGAGGAACTCGCCGGCGACCGTGAAACCGTTGCGGGTGAGGACGGTTTGGGAGGCCGGGTTGTCGAGCGTGGTGGCCGCGGTCAGGGACCGCAGCCCGTAGCTCTGGGCAGCGAGCCGACAGATCTGGGCGACGGCCGCCTTGGCGACGCCCCGGCCGGCCGCGGACTCGGCGATCCGGTAGCCGAGTTCGGCGGTGCCGTCCACGAGGTCCATCAGGTTGACCCGGCCGACCAGGGCGCCGTCGTCGTCGAGGACGACGTGGAACCGGCAGATGCCCTCGGCCTGTTCGGCGAGCAGCGCGGCGTGGCGGTCGGCGAACCCGGCGAAGTAGGCGTCGCCGCGGTCGGGAACGGTACGCGCGAACCAGGCCCGGTTGGCGAGTTCGAAGGCGAGTACGGCGTCGGCGTGGTCGGGTCGCAGCGGCTCCAGGGTCAGCATCCGGCCAGTCTGGCGCGCAACTCCTCGGCGAACCACTCGAATACCCCGCGCGGTCCGGCCGGCCTCCCCTGCCGGAGAGTCAGACCCGCCCCCCTCTAAGGTCATGGCCATGGGTAACACTGAGAACAGCCCCTCGGTCCGCGTGCTGCTCGCCGAGGACCAGGGCATGGTCCGCGAGGCGCTGGCCGCGCTGCTCGGGCTGGAGGGGGACATCGACGTCGTCGCGCAGGTGGGCCGCGGCGACGAGGTGGTGGCGGCGGTGCTGGCGAACGACGTGCAGGTCGCCGTGCTGGACATCGAGATGCCGGGGATGACGGGCATCGAGGCGGCCGCCGAGCTGCGCCGCCGGGCGCCGTCGACGAAGGTGGTGATCGCGACGACCTTCGGCCGCCCCGGCTACCTGCGCCGGGCGATGGAGTCCGGCGCGGACGCCTTCCTGGTGAAGGACGCGCCCGCCTCCGAGCTCGCCGAGGCGATCCGCCGGGTGCTGCGCGGCGAGCGGGTGATCGACCCGGCGCTGGCGGCGGCCGCACTCGCCGAGGGCGCCAATCCGCTGACCCCGCGCGAGCGGGACGTGCTGGGCGCGGCCGCCGACGGCGCGGTGAACGCGGACATCGCCAGGCGGCTGCACCTGTCGGAGGGGACGGTCCGCAACTACCTGTCGATGGCGATCCAGAAGACCGAGGCCCGCAACCGCACCGAGGCGGTCCGGATCGCCCGGGAGAAGGGCTGGCTCTGACGGTTCAGTTGAGCCGGTGCCGGGCCGCCCGGGCCTCCTGCCGGACCTTGGCGGCGGTGTCCGGGTCGAAGGTGTCCAGGATCTGCGCGTAGGCGTCCATCTCCGCCGAGCCGCCGAGGAAGTCCCCCATGCGTACCAGGAGTTCGGCCCGCTCCAGGCGCAGCTGGGCGGGGTGCCGGGGGAGCAGCAGGGCGAGTTCGGTGGCCCACAGCTGGGTGCGGGCGTGCTCGGGCCGGTCGGCGGCCCAGACCCGGATGTTGCCGAGCACCCGCAGCACGATGTCCAGCGGCTGGGCGGGGGTGAGCAGGGCGGGGCTGAAGTCGTACCCCGCGGCGGCGACCAGCTGCTCGACGTCGACCGGGTCGAGCAGCCGGCCGCCGTGGAAGGGGTCGGCGAGCACGTAGTCGTCGCCGCCGGCCGGGCCGCCGACGGCGACGATGAAGTGGCCGGGCAGCGCCACGCCGTGGACGGTGAGCCCGGCCCGCCGTCCGACCGCCATCCACACCAGCGACAGCATGATCGGCAGTCCGCGCCGGCGCCGCAGGACCTCGGGCAGCAGCGAGGACTCCAGCCGCCGGTAGTCGGACTGCCGCCCGTGGAACCGCTCCCGGCCGCCGAGGACGGCGGCGAGCAGGGCGGCGGTCTCCTCCGGCCCGCTGGGTGAGCGTTCGGCCACCGCGAGCCGCACGGCGGCCGCGTGCCGGTCGAGCGCGGCCTCGCAGGCGGCGAGCAGGGCGTCCACGCCCGGCGGCTCGACGAGGTCGCCGGGGTCGAGGACCGGGTGGTGTTCGGCGGCGGCGAGCAGGCAGAGCAGCACCGGGTCGGGCTGCTCGGCGCGGGCGGCGGTCCGGAAGCGGTCTCTGCTCTGCTCGGTCACGGTGACGACGGCGGCCTTCGTGCGACGGACGGACAAGCGGACAAACGGGGACGAAAAGGGCGGGCGGCTACTCCTGGGGAAGAAGCGCGTAGTGGTAAGTGTGACTGGTCGTGAAGCCGAGTCCGTCATAGAGCGCGATCGCACCGGCGTTCTCCGCCTCGACCTGGAGGTACGCGCCGCTCGCCCCCTCCTCGGCCGCCCGGGCGGCTAGCACCGCCATGACCGCGGTGCCCAGTCCGGCCCGGCGGGCGTACGGCTGGACCTCGATCGCGCCGAAGCAGGCCCAGAGCCCGTCGATGACACAGCGTCCGATGGCCAGCGGCGGCTGCCCGGGGGCGCCCGGCACGGTGGCGAACCAGACCGAGGGGCCGCCGTGCAGCACCCGCCGGGCCGCCTCCTCCAGCGCCGCGTCCCCGCTCACCCGCCGGTACAGCGACATCCACTGCGGCCCCGCCGTCCGTGAGAGGCGCACCCGGTCGTGCCCGGTGCCGAGCCGGGTCAGCCCGGCCAGCGGAGCGGTGCGCACCAGCGTGGGCGCGTACCCGGCGCCCAGCCGGTCGAGTTCGCCGCGCAGCGCCTCCGGCGAGCCGGGGCTGACCACCTCGACGTACGCGGGCAGGCCGCGCGCGGCGTACCAGTCCCGAACGGCGGCCAGCGCCCGGGGCAGCGGCACGCCCGGGTCGCCGAGTGCCTGGACGGAGTTGGCCCGCCGGGTGAACCCGGCCGACGCCCGCAGTGTCCACTCGCCGAGCGGCTGCTGCTCGACGGCCGGCCAGCCGCGTCCGGCGATCCGCTGGAGCTCGACGGGCGTGGCGCTCGGCAGGGGCGCGCGACGGGCCGGGAACAGCGGGACGACCTTGCCCGCGACCAGCAGTTTCTCCGCGAAGGAGACCGGCTCGCCCGAGCGCGGGGCCACGGTGAGACCATGATCGTCCCAGGATGTGAGCACGCCGATCACATCGCGAAACACCGGGCGGGCGTCCACGAACTCCGACACGCGTCGCACGGACACGCGTCGTCCCACGTCAGAGCGATCTATCCGGACTTCCGGACGGCTCTCCAGCGGGTCCCGAGTCATGATCCGGCCACCTCCTGTGCATTTGCGGTCTCCGACCCGCGATACTAGGGGCGGGCATCGACGACGCCGCGCTCACCGCGCACGCGAGCAGAACAGAACGGGCCGCCAGGGCCCTTCCGAGGAGGAACGACAGCGTGACCTACGTCATCGCGCAGCCTTGTGTCGACGTGAAGGACAAGGCGTGCATCGAAGAGTGCCCGGTTGACTGCATCTACGAGGGCCAGCGGTCCCTCTACATCCACCCGGATGAGTGTGTCGACTGTGGCGCTTGCGAGCCGGTCTGCCCGGTCGAGGCGATCTTCTACGAGGACGACACTCCGGAGGAGTGGAAGGACTACTACAAGGCGAACGTCGAGTTCTTCGACGACCTGGGCTCGCCCGGCGGCGCCTCGAAGCTCGGCCTCATCGAGCGGGACCACCCGTTCATCGCCGCTCTGCCGCCGCAGAACGCCGACCACTGACGATCGGTGGCTACTGAGCTGTGAGCACGAACAGCACGCGCGCGCCGCTTCCGGGCCACCCGGGGGCGGCGCGCCGCGTTTCCGACCGGCTCCCGGTGTTCCCCTGGGACAAGCTGGAGCCCTACAAGGCCACCGCCCTCGCCCACCCGGGCGGCCTCTGCGACTTCTCCGTCGGCACCCCCGTCGACCCGGTCCCCGAGGTGATCCAGAAGGCGCTGGCCGCCCACACCGACACGCCCGGCTACCCGACCGTCTGGGGACCGCTGGAGCTGCGCGAGGCGATCGCCGGCTGGCTGAACCGCCGCTGCGGCGCCGAGATCGGCCCGCAGGCCGTCCTGCCCACGGTCGGTTCCAAGGAGCTGGTGGCCTGGCTGCCGACCCAGCTCGGCCTCGGCCCGGGCGACCAGGTCGGCTACCCGCGGCTCGCCTACCCGACCTACGAGGTCGGCGCCCGGCTGTGCGGCGCCGAGCCGGTCGAGTACGACTCGGTGGACGAGCTGGACGGCTCCCGGGTGCGCCTGCTCTGGGTGAACTCGCCGTCCAACCCGACCGGCCGGGTGCTCGGCGCGGAGGAGCTGCGCCGCGCCGTCGAGTGGGCCCGGGAGCACGGGGCACTGCTGGTCAGCGACGAGTGCTACCTGGAGCTGGGCTGGGAGGCCGACCCAATCTCCGTGCTGCGCCCGGACGTCTGCGGCGGCGAGCACGAGGGCCTGCTGGCCGTCCACTCGCTCTCCAAGCGCTCCAACCTGGCCGGCTACCGCGCCTCCTTCGTCGCGGGAGACCCGGTGGTGGTCAAGGAGCTGCTGGAGGTGCGCAAGCACGGCGGGATGATCGTGCCGGCGCCGGTCCAGGCAGCGGCGGCCGCGGCGCTGGCGGACGACGCCCACGTGGCCGAGCAGCGGGAGCGGTACGCGGCCCGGCGCTCGGCGCTGCGGACGGCGCTGGAGGCGTACGGCTTGCGCATCGAGCACTCCGAGGCGAGCCTCTACCTGTGGGCGACCCAGGACCGTCCGTGCTGGGAGACCGTGGCCGAGCTGGCCGCCCTGGGCATCCTGGTGGCGCCCGGGGACTTCTACGGGCCGGCCGGTGAGCGCTTCGTCCGGGTCGCCTTCACCGCGACCGACGAGCGGGTCGCCGCGGCCGTCGAGCGGCTGCGCGCGGCGCGCTGACGGCGCGGCGGAGCTGACCGGCGCGGTCGGGCCGACGGTGCGGCCGCGCTGACGCGACGTCGAAGGGGCCGGTGTCCACTCGGAACACCGGCCCCTTCCGCGTGCGCGGACTAGCAGGACTACCGGACTACCGGACTACACCGGCAGGCCGCTGATGCTGCCGCCGTTGACGCCGCCCAGCACGCCGCCGACCGGGCCGAGCGAGTTGGTCAGGCCGGACAGCGGGTTGTTCGGGCCGAGGTCGGCGCCGCCGAGGCGGTTGGCGGAGCCGTGCTCGGCGAGGCCGAGGACGTCGGTGCCGGGCAGGCCGCCGGGCAGGGCGTGCTCGACCGGACCGAGCGGCAGCGCGCGCTCCACCGAGCTGAGCGGCAGCGCGTCGGTGACGGCGTTGGTGCTGGGGACGGCGCCGGAGAGCTTGTCGGCGCCGGGCACGGCGTGGGCGACGGAGCCCGCCTGGCCGAGCCCGCCGGCCGGGCTGGCACTGGCGCCGGCGTCGGCGCTGCGGGTGCCCATGCCCTTGCCGGTGACGGCCTCGCCGAGCTTGCCGGCCAGCGCCGCGGCGACCTTGGGGGTGACGGCGGAGAGCTGGCCGGTGGTGGCGGCGGTCTGGTCGACCGGGGCCGTCAGCGAGCTGGCCTTCTCGTTCGCCTCGGGGAGCTGGTGGGCGACGATGTTGCCGGCGGCGTCGGCGGAGGCCGGCACGCCCGCGGCGACGGTGGCCGCGCCGGTGGTGCCGGCCGCCTGGCCGAGCTGGTGGGTGGTGTGCTGGAGGGTGGAACCGGTGTCGGTGTTGGTCAGCTGGCCCAGCGGCGCCGCGAGGTCGCTCTTGGGAAGCAGGGCGTCCCCGCCCAGGGCGGACGCGGAGCCGGCGGCGACCAGCGGGGTCGCGCCGGCGGCCACGACGAGCGCGGCCTGGGCGATCCGGCGCGTGAGGGGGTGAGACATGGGGCTCCTCGAAGGGGTCTGGGTCCGTCCCGTCCACCGGGTGGACGACCGGGCCTGGACGGGACCGGGCGGACGGTGTTGTTACCGCTTGAGAAGCCAGAAGGTTTCGGCCGGTGCAAGGAACGTTCCTGGCCGACCATCGGATCGTATGACCACAGGGGAAGGGGCTGCGGGCCCCGCCGTACGCCCTCGGACCGGCGCCGGCCAAGGGGAGTGACGGTTCTCCACCCCCGTTCGCCGGAACGGGCGGTCAGTCCACCGAAGTTGACCGGAATCACCCGTCCGGCGGCAACCCGAACTTCAGTGCGTCAGCTCTTGTCGTACGGGGCGAGGGTGACCTGAACGAGCTTGGTCGACGTCCCCGAGGTCTGGGTCTGCCAGCCGTCCTCGGACTTGGACTTGCGCCAGATCCTCCCGTCGTAGGCGACCGTCGCGATGCCCAGCTGCTGGGCCTGGGCGACCGCCCAGTGGGCCACCTCCCAGCCGCTGGCCCGCTCCGCGTTCGCCCCGGCGTCGGCTCCGCCGTCCGCCGAGGAGGTCAGCGCCGCGGCGGCCGGGTCCGGGGTCAGCGCGACGGCGTTCTCGGCACCCTTGATCGTCGAGGTGTAGCCGGTGGCCGGGGTGACGGTCCGGCCGAACTCCCGGCGCACCCGGTCCGACAGCACCTGGGCGCGGTCCGGCCGCGCGGCAGCCGGGGCGGCCGAGGCACTCGCCGTCGGCGAGGCCGAGTCGCCCGGGTCCGGCTTGGCGTAGTCGTGCACCACGCAGCTGAAGGAGGCCGGCTCGCGCCCGGCCAGCGCCGAGGTCAGCAGCGTCGCCTTGGTCTCGTGCTTGGCGTACGCCTGCGGGTAGCCGCTCTTCTGCACCGCCTGGGCCGCGTCGGTCAGCGGCATCCGGGTGTACCCGGGGACCTTGACCAGGCCGTCCAGGAACTTGTTGGTCGCGTACACCGGGTCCGCGATCTGCGTCGGGGTGCCCCAGCCCATCGAGGGCCGCTGCTGGAACAGGCCGATCGAGTCCCGGTCGCCACCCGCCAGGTTGCGCAGCTTGGACTCCTGCATGGCGGTCGCCAGCGAGATCGCCGTCGCCCGGTCCGGCAGCCCGCGCGAGCGCGCCACCGCGGCGATCGTCGCGGCGTTGGCGGCCTGCGGGAGCTCCAGCGTGCCACTGCCGTCCGCGGTCTTCACCGAGCACTCCTCGGAGACACCCGGCCGGAACCCGAACCACCAGATCCCGACCACCGCCAGGCCCGCGACCATCACCAGGCCGAGCAGCCCGACCAGCACGAGCAGCAGCGCGCGCACCGGACCGCGACGGCGGGGCGCCACTTCGTCGCCCTGCTCCGCGTCCCGTTCCTCGCCGCGCCTTCTCCTGGCCACCCTCGCCCCTCTCGCGCCCGCCGTCTTGATCCGACACCGTACCCACTCGGACGGGTGTGCGGCGCACCCCGGTTGCCGAACCCGGTACCGTCCGCCTCACAGCGCGACCCCGGGGAGCGCCCGCCCGCACCACTAGGCTGGCGCCATGAGCAGCCCGAACCCGACGCCCCTGGACCTCACCCTCGACGGCGGCACGCTGACCGCCCGACTCGTCGACTTCCCCTCGGTGAGCGGCGACGAGCAGGCGCTCGCCGACGCCGTGGAGGCCGCCCTGCGCGGCTACCCGCACCTCACCGTGGACCGCCACGGCAACAACGTCGTCGCCCGCACCCACCTGGGCCGCGGCGAGCGCGTCGTGCTGGCCGGCCACCTGGACACCGTGCCGATCGCCGACAACCTGCCCTCGTACGTCGACGGGGACCTGCTCTACGGCTGCGGCACCTCGGACATGAAGTCCGGCGTGGCCGTCGCGCTGCGCCTGGCCGCCACTCTGACCGAGCCCAACCGCGACCTCACCTACGTGTTCTACGACTGCGAGGAGGTGGAGGCCCACCGCAACGGCCTCGGCCACCTCGCCAAGGACCGCCCGCAGTGGCTGACCGCCGACTTCGCGGTGCTGATGGAGCCCAGCGGCGCCGTGGTCGAGGGCGGCTGCCAGGGCACCCTGCGGGCGCAGGTCCGGCTCACCGGCGTGCGCGCCCACGCGGCCCGCAGCTGGCTCGGCGACAACGCCATCCACCGCGCCGCCGAGGTGCTCACCCGGCTCGCCGACTACCGGCCCCGCCGGGTGGAGATCGACGGCCTGGAGTACCGCGAGGGCCTCAACGCGGTGCGGATCGACGGTGGCGTGGCCGGGAACGTCATCCCGGACGAATGCGTGATCACGGTCAACTTCCGCTACGCGCCGGACCGCAGCGAGGCCGATGCGGAGAAGCACGTGCGCGAGGTCTTCGACGGCTTCGAGCTGACCGTGACCGACTTCGCCCCGGGCGCCCTGCCCGGCCTCTCCCAGCCCGCCGCGCAGGCCTTCCTGGCGGCCACCGGCGGCCAGGCCCGGGCCAAGTTCGGCTGGACGGACGTCGCCCGGTTCAGCGCGCTCGGCGTACCGGCGGTCAACTACGGCCCCGGCGATCCGAACTTCGCCCACAAGCGGGACGAGCACTGCTCGCTGAGCGCCATCGCCGAGACCGAGGCCCGGCTGCGCGCCTGGCTGACCAGCTGATCCCCGGATCGACGGCTGATCCGACGAGCGGCTGAACGCCATCTTCCGGTCTCCCGATCGACCTCTCCCCGTTGGCTGAAAACGGGGGGAGGTCGACGTAGGGTTTCGTCATGACAGGCACAGGAGACGACAAGCACTACGGACACGGCCCCGAGCAGGTCGGCGTGCCGCGGAAGACGAAGGCCTGGCCCGAGAAGCAGAAGGGCCCGGTGCTGGTGCGCCGGGACCAGGTCGGCACGAGCACCACGGACCAGCGCCTGCTGGACACCACCGGTCCCACGGACTGGCTGCACACCGACCCCTGGCGGGTGCTGCGGATCACCTCGGAGTTCGTCGAGGGCTTCGGCGCGCTCGCCGAACTCCCGCCCGCCATCAGCGTCTTCGGCTCGGCCCGGACGCCGGTCGACTCACCCGAGTACGAGGCCGGGGTGGCCATCGGCCGGGCCCTCGCCGAGGCCGGCTACGCGGTGATCACCGGCGGCGGACCGGGCGCCATGGAGGCCGCCAACCGCGGCGCCTCCGAGGCCGGCGGGATGAGCGTCGGGCTCGGCATCGAGCTGCCCTTCGAGCAGGGCCTCAACGAGTTCGTCGACCTCGGGCTGAACTTCCGTTACTTCTTCGTCCGCAAGACGATGTTCGTGAAGTACGCCCAGGGCTTCGTGGTCCTGCCCGGCGGACTCGGCACGCTGGACGAGCTGTTCGAGGCGCTGACCCTGGTGCAGACCAAGAAGGTCACCCGCTTCCCGGTGATCCTCTTCGGCAGCGCCTACTGGGGCGGCCTGTACGAGTGGCTGAAGGACACCCTGGTCGCCCAGGGCAAGGCGGCCCCGCACGACCTGGAGCTGTTCCACATCACCGACGAGATCGACGAGGTCATGAAGATCCTCGCCGACGCCCGACGGCCGGTGAACGAGATCTAGGCGGACGCGGTCCAGCGGCCGTCGAACGGGGCCCGGCGGCCGTTCACGCCAGCCCCCGGCGGGCGACCGCCGGGGGGCGGGTGCCCCGGATCGAGGCGACCATGTCCAGCACCTGGCGGGTCTGGGCGACCTGGTGCACCCGGTAGATCCGGGCGCCCAGCCAGGCCGAGACCGCCGTGGTGGCCAGCGTGCCGAGCAGCCGCTCGTCCACCGGCTTGTCCAGGGTCTCGCCGACGAAGTCCTTGTTGGAGAGCGAGACCAGCACCGGGAAGCCGGTCGCGGTCATCTCCGGCAGCCGACGGGTGGCCTCCAGCGAGTGCCGGGTGTTCTTGCCGAAGTCGTGCCCCGGGTCGATGACCACCGCGTCCCGGCGGACGCCCAGCCCCACCGCCCGCTCGGCCAGCCCGACGGTCACCCGCAGGATGTCCGCCATCACGTCCTGGTACCCGACCCGGTGCGGCCGGGTGCGCGGCTCGGCGCCGCCCGCGTGGGTGCACACCAGCCCGACGTCGTACCGGGCGGCCACCTCGGCGAGCTCGGGGTCAGCCCCGCCCCAGGCGTCGTTCAGCAGGTCCGCGCCCGCCTCGCAGACCGCCTCGCCGACCTCGTGCCGCCAGGTGTCCACGCTGATCACGGCGTCGGGGTGGCGCCTGCGCAGTTCCGCCACGAAGGGCACGGTGCGCCGCAGCTCCTCCTCGACCGTGACGTCCTCACCGGGGCCGGCCTTCACCCCGCCGATGTCCAGGATCGCCGCGCCCTCGGCCATCGCGCGGTCGGCGGCGGCGAACGCGGCCTCGTCGGCGAAGGTCGCGCCCCGGTCGAAGAACGAGTCCGGCGTCCGGTTCACGATCGCCATGATCACCAGCTCGTCGTCACCGAATTCGCGCGGTCCCAGGCGCAGTGCCACCGATGTCTCCTCCACAGCTGCTGCGGGTGCGATGATGGCCCCCGGCCTCACTGGGGACCATGCTGTCATGATCAGTCTGGTTCCCCGGCACTTGATCGAGGACCGGCCGGGAGTTCGGGAGGACAGCTCGTGTTCTGGGTGATCGTGGTCGCCATGGCCGTGGTGGTCGGCGGCGCCGCGCTGGTGGCGCTGGGCGGGGGCGGCTCGATGCCGGAGGCGGTGCCGGACCGCCTGTCCGCGCGGCTGCCGCAGGACCGCCCGCTGAGCAAGACGGACGTGGACGACCTCCGCCTGCCGATGGCCGTGCGCGGCTACCGGATGGACGAGGTGGACGACGTCCTGGACCGCCTCGGCGCCGAGCTCGCCTACCGCGACGCGCGGATCGCCGAGCTGGAGGCCGCCGCCCACCTGCGCGGCGCGGTCGAGGCCACCACCGCCCCCGACCCGGCCGCGGAACCGCTGCCCGGCCTGGAGGAGTTCGCCAAGGTGGTCCAGCCGGCCGCGGCGCCCGCCGAGGCGGCCCCCGAGGACGCCGAGCCCGGGGCGGACCGGTGACCGACAGCGTCGGGACCGCCGAGACGACCGGGACCGCCGAGACGGCCGGGATCGCCGGGATCGCCGGGACGGCCGAGGTGCCCGTCGGCGCGGTGCTCGGCGCGGACGGCCTGCGCCGCTGCGGCTGGGGCGACTCGACCGACGACTACCGCGTCTACCACGACACCGAGTGGGGCCGGCCGGTGCACGGCGACGACGCCCTGTTCGAACGGGTCTGCCTGGAGGCCTTCCAGTCCGGCCTGTCCTGGCTGACCATCCTGCGCCGCCGCGAGGGCTTCCGGGCCGCCTTCGCGGGCTTCCGGATCGCCGAGGTCGCCGAGTTCGGCGAGGCCGACCGGGAGCGGCTGCTCGCCGACACCGGCATCATCCGCAACCGGGCCAAGATCGACGCGGCGATCGCCAACGCCCGGGCCGCCCGCGACCTGGACGGCGGGCTGGACACGCTGATCTGGCGGTTCGCCGCCGACCCTGACCGGCCGGCCCCCCGCACCCTGGCGGAGGTACCGGCCGTCACGCCCGAGTCGACGGCGCTGGCGAAGGCGCTGAAGAAGGAGGGCTTCCGCTTCGTCGGCCCGACCACGGCCTACGCCCTGATGCAGGCCTGCGGACTGGTCGACGACCACCTGGCGGACTGCCACGTCCGCACCGGCGGAAGGCGGGGGCGCTGAGCCTCAGCGCCCGACGTACTTCGGCTTCTCCTTGGCGATGAAGGCGCGCACCGCGATCCGGTGGTCCTCGCTGTCGCCCGCCAGGGTCTGCAGCTCGTCCTCCTTGTCGAGCAGTTCGTCCAGCGAGTGCGAAGCGCCGTACGCCAGCGACTCCTTGATGGCGCCGTAGGCCACGGTCGGGCCCTCGGCCAGCTCGCGGGCGAAGACCCGCGCGGTCGCGGCGAGTTCCTCGGCCGGCACGACCTTGGTGGCCAGCCCCAGCTCCATCGCCTCGGCGGACTTGACCGTCCGGGGGAGCATCAGCAGCTCGGTGGCCTTGGCGTGTCCGACCAGCCGGGGCAGCGTCCAGGAGGCGCCCGAGTCGGCGGTCAGGCCGATCCCGGCGAAGGCGGTGTTGAAGCCGGCCCGGTCGGACAGGATCCGGAAGTCGCAGGCGAAGGCGAGCGAGGCGCCGGCGCCGGCCGCCACCCCGCCGACCGCGGCGACGGTCGGCTTGCGCATCCCGGCCAGCGCCCGGGTCAGCGGGTTGTAGTGCTCGGCGACGGTCCGCAGCGCGCCCTCGCCGGTCTCGTCGGCCCGCTTCAGCATCGCCAGGTGCTCGTTGAGGTCCTGGCCGACGCAGAACGCCCGGTCGCCCGCGCCGGTCAGCAGCACCGCCCGCACCGCCCGGTCCGCGGCCGCCTCGGTCACGGCGTCGCGCAGCGCGACCTTGGTGGCGACGTCCAGCGCGTTCATCGCCTCCGGGCGGTTGATGGTGATGACGGCGAGGCCGCCGTCCAGCTCGTACAGGACGGAATCGGACATGGGCGAGGGCTCCTCAGCGATCGTCGCGTGGTGGTCGTGCCAGGATGCCGGAGCGGAGGGCGGGCTGGGGAGTGTGAGGTATCGCACCTTCCCGCGGTGTCGCCACCGCCGCCGCGCCGGGGCTTATGACGCCAATTGGGGCGGTTGGAGCCGGTCCGGCCGAGGTTGCACCGAGAGTGATGTTGGTCATCAGGCCGTGGCATGCGGGATAATGGCTTCCGATCAATGCGTTCGATACCGGCGGTGGACGGACTGCCGGTGCGTAGCTGAGCGGTTGCAGGAAGGGGAACGAGCATGGCGGCCATGAAGCCGCGGACGGGTGACGGCCCGCTCGAAGTCACCAAAGAGGGGCGGGGCATCATCATGCGCGTTCCGCTCGAAGGCGGCGGACGCCTCGTGGTGGAGCTCACGCCTGACGAGGCCGACGCCCTGGGCGAAGCCCTGAAGAAGGCCTGCGGCTGACCGCAGCGGGTGGTCGCCGTCTCCTGGAGACGTACCGCCGGGCCCGGGCACGACGTCACGTCGGCCCGGGCCCGCGCGTTCCCGGACCGGCCGCGGCGTCGGCCCGTCTCAGCGCTTCACGGCGCACAGCAGCCCGTCGGAGACCGGCAGCAGCGCGGGCACCAGCGCCTCGCTCTCCCGGACGTCCCGGACCAGGTCGCGCACCGCGCCGGTCTGCGGGTCCTGGAGCTCCGGCTCGGCCAGCCGGCCCTCCTGGAAGACCCCCTCGAAGCAGACCATCCCGCCGGGGCGCAGCAGTCGCAGCGACTCCAGCAGGTACTCCCGGGACTCGGCCGGATCGCCGTCGCAGAACACCAGGTCGTACTGGCCGTCGGCGAGCCGGGGCAGCACCTCCAGCGCCCGGCCCGGTATGAACCGGGAGCGGTTGGCCGCGAACCCGGCCGCCTGGTAGGCCTCGCGGGCCAGCTGCTGGCGCACCGGCTCCGAGTCCACCGTGGTGAGCACGCCGTCCGGCCGCATCCCGCGCAGCAGGTAGACGCCGGACACCCCGGTGCCGGTGCCGATCTCGGCGACCGCCTTGGCGTCGAGCGCCGCGGCCAGCAGCCGCAGGCACGCGCCGCCGCTCGGGCCGATGGCCCGTATCCCGGTCCGCGCGGACTGTGCCCGGGCGTAGGTCAGCACGGCGTCCTCGCCCACGTAGGTGTCGGCGAGGGCCGCGTGCGCGGGCCCGAACTCGCTGATGGCTGCCTCTTTCGGAGCCCCGGGCGGCGGCCCGGTGCCGGGGATGTCGATATTTCCTGCCACAGATTACTGGCCGGGCGGGAACCGCGTACTGCGGCGGGCCGTTGTCATCGTGACCGGGTGCGGAAGACCTCCCGGGCACTTTTATCCGGGCTTGACGGGTGAGGTGGATATGGTGGTGGCCCTGCTGGGCAGAAGAGCCGACCGAGGAGGTGTGGCCGAGGGCGACGTCCCCGTGCGGCGGCACTTCCGCGGCACCGCGTCGGCCCGTACGCCGAAGCCCGTGATGAACCAGCCTGCGCACTCCGACCTGGACCAGCCCGCCGCCGAGACGCCGGCCGCCGGTACCACCGAGGCCCCCGCCCTCGCGACCTTCGCCGAAGGCCCCGACGCGCAGACCTGGACTCCGCCCACCTGGGAGGAGATCGTGGAGGCGCACAGCGCCCGCGTCTACCGCCTCGCCTACCGCCTGACGGGCAATCAGCACGACGCCGAGGACCTCACCCAGGAGGTCTTCGTCCGGGTGTTCCGCTCGCTGTCCACCTACACCCCCGGCACCTTCGAGGGCTGGCTGCACCGGATCACCACCAACCTGTTCCTGGACATGGTCCGCCGCCGCCAGCGCATCCGCTTCGACGCGCTCGGCGAGGACGCGGCCGAGCGCCTCGCCTCCCGCGAGCCCAGCCCGGCCCAGCACTTCAGCGACACCCACTTCGACGCCGACGTGCAGCAGGCCCTGGACACCCTCGCCCCGGAGTTCCGCGCCGCCGTGGTGCTCTGCGACATCGAGGGCCTGTCCTACGAGGAGATCGCCGCCACCCTGGGCGTCAAGCTCGGCACCGTCCGCAGCCGCATCCACCGCGGTCGCTCGCACTTGCGCGCCGCGCTCAAGCACCGCGCCCCCGGCCAGGCCCCCGGGCGTGAGCGCCGGGGCGGCTCGGAGGAGCCGGTGCCGGTCGGCGCCGTGGCCGCCGAGGTCGCGGCCGCGCCGGGTGGGCGCGGACGGAGGCGATGGTGAGCGGAACCAGCCGGTCCGGTCCGGAGCGGTCGGAGTCGTCCGACCGCGCCCAGACCCGGCGGAGCTGGACGCTGGGCCGCCGGGCCGGTGACGACCCGGGCGAGCCGCTGCCGCCCGCCGTCCCGCTGCCGGGCGACACGGCGCTGCGCGCGGTGCCCGTACGCCCCGTCGAGCCCGCCGCGGAGGAGCACCACCTCGGCGAGCGGCTGTCCGCGTTCCTGGACGGCGAGCTCGGCCACGACTCGCGCGAGCGGGTCCAGGCGCACCTGGCCACCTGTCCCCAGTGCCTGGCCGAGGCCGACGAGGGCCGCGCCATCAAGCACCTGCTGACCCGCACCGACACCCCCGGCCCCTCCGCCGCGCTGATGGCCCGGCTGATGGCCGTCGGCAACCTCCCGGAGGACGGCCCGGCGGACGCCGGCTGGCACGACGACGACGACCTGCCCGGCGGCGGGGTCGCCGCCACCGGCACGCTCGGCGGCAGCCGGCTCACCGGCGGCTCCTTCGGCCGCGGCGCCGGCGCCTCCTTCGGCGCGGGCGCGCTCGGCGCCGGCTCCCCGGTGCCCGGGGTCGATCCGCGGGCCTTCGGGCGCGGCTCGATGCTGCGGCCGCTGATGGGCCGGCGCACCGGCCGTCCGGAGCCCGCCGCCCGTCCGGAGCCCGCCGCAGCCGCCGTCCGCCCCTCCGCGCGCGGGCGCCGCCTGGTCTTCGCCGCCGCGGGCGCCTTCTCCGTCGCCGCGGTGACGCTGGGCGGCGTCGGCGGCCTCGCCCAGGGCGAGGACCAGCACGGCACCACGGTCAGCCCGGTCAGCGGTGGCGGCCACGGCGGCCTGGTCCCGATGACGGTGCAGGTCCCGGTGGACTTCCAGGCCCACCCGGTCGCCGTCACCCGCGGGGCGAGCCCGTCCTCCCCGCCCGAGCGCTACCCGGGCAGCGTCGCGGCCCTGCGCCAGCAGATCCGGTAGCCCCATGCCCGTCTCGGGGCCCGGCCACCGGCTGGTCTTTACCACGGCTTCATCGCAGCGTGGGCCAGGGACCCACCGGTGGCCATTACTCTGGAGGAACGGTCGTCCGGCGAGCTAGGGAGCAAAGGTGTTCAGCGACGTAGGCGGGCTGGAGATCCTGACCCTCATCGTGATGGCGATCATCATCTTCGGCCCGGACAAGCTGCCGAAGCTGATCCAGGACACCATGGGCTTCATCCGCAAGATCCGTTCCTTCGCCGACAACGCGAAGGAGGACATCCGCAGCGAGCTGGGCCCCGAGTTCAAGGACTTCGAGTTCGAGGACCTCAACCCCAAGACCTTCGTCCGCAAGCAGCTCATGGGCGGCCAGGAGGACCCGCTGGGCCTCAAGGACATGAAGGACTCGCTCGACATCCGCTCCGTCCTGGACGACCGGCCCGCGACGCCCGTGAACGGCCGGTCGGGCAGCGTCAGCTTCGAGAAGACCGCCGCCCCGGCGGCCGCCGCCACCGGCGCCCCGCTCCAGACCGGCGAGCGGCCCCCGTTCGACCCCGACGCCACCTGAGCGCCGCCCGCGCGCCCCGCGACGACGTGGCCTCCCGCCCCGCCCGGCCGCCCGGCTGAGCGGGGCGGCGGCGTCCGCGCCGCTATTGTGCTGATTGTTCCCGCTGAGCCGTCCGTCACATCAGCGCCACCGCGGACCAGGAACGGCCCCCGGGAACGCCGAGGTACGCCACCATGGGAGCGCGCCACGGCAGGCACACGTGCGTTTGAGGAGGCCCGGGGATGGACGCGACGAGTCAGGCGGGAGGGGCGACGGCCACGGCCGGCGGCCCGGTGGTCGGCGGGCAGGCCGGGCCGGCGGACCCACTGCTGCCCTACCTGTCCGCCGACTTCCCCTGGTACGGGCTGGACGAGGGGTGGACCGGCCGCCGGTACCTGATGCAGGCGGGCGCCGGAGGCCCCCGGGCCGGGGCGGCGGGCGGCAGCGTCGACTACGGGACCCTGGGGCACGGCGACGACCCGGCCAAGCAGTACGAGCCGCGCGACATCCGCAAGTTCGCGGTCGTGGTCACGGTGGCCCGCCGGGACAGCCGCCGCAGCGCCGACAACACCGGCACCCTGGAGGCCACCTCCGCCTCCTCCGCCGCCTGGCTGGCCGGCTCCGGCCTGCTCGCCGCGACCTGGCCCGGCCAGCTGGACCGCGCGCTGCGCCAGGACTGGCTGGACCAGCAGAGCTCCCTGGCCTGGGACCTGGCCGACGACCTGGGCGGCCCCGCCTGGTCCACCCTCAGCCTGCCGGTCAACGGCCTGCCGCAGTCCTTCCGCTACCGCGAATCGGAGTACGGCTGGGTGCTCGCGGGCGAGGCCCCCGGCGTCCTGCTCGGCGCCTTCGGACGCGGCGTCAGCGCCTACGGCGTCGGTTTCGCCACCGTGGCCGACCTGGGCGGCTACACCCGCCCGTAGGGCCGGGCCCACGCGACGACGACACGACGACGGCCGAGCGGAAGGTTCCGCTCGGCCGTCGTCCGTCTGCGCTCGGGTGCCCGCTCGGCCGTCCCGTCAGAACTTGTTCTTGGGCGTCAGGCCGAGCGACATGCCGGACAGCCCGCGCTGGCGGCCGCCGAGCTTGCCGGCCACGGCGCGCAGGGCGGCGGCGGCCGGGGAGTCGGGGGCGGCGAGCACGACCGGGCGGCCGTCGTCGCCGCCCTCGCGCAGCCGGACGTCGATCGGGATCGAGCCGAGCACCGGGACGGTCGCGCCGACGGTGCGGGTGAGCGCGTCCGCGACGGTCTGGCCGCCGCCGGTGCCGAAGACGTCGATCATCTCGTCGCAGTGCGGGCACGGCATCCCGGACATGTTCTCGATCACGCCGACGATCTTCTGGTGGGTCTGCACCGCGATGGTGCCGGCCCGCTCGGCCACCTCGGCGGCGGCCATCTGCGGGGTGGTGACGATCAGGATCTCCGCGTTGGGGACCAGCTGGGCCACCGAGATCGCGATGTCGCCGGTGCCGGGCGGCAGGTCCAGCAGCAGCACGTCCAGGTCGCCCCACCACACGTCGGCGAGGAACTGCTGCAGCGCGCGGTGCAGCATCGGGCCGCGCCAGACCACCGGGGCGTTGCCCGGGGTGAACATCCCGATCGAGATGACCTTCACGCCGTTCGCCTGCGGCGGCATGATCATGTCCTGGACCTGGGTCGGCCGGCCCTCGACGCCCAGCATGCGCGGCACGCTGTGGCCGTAGATGTCGGCGTCCACCACGGCGACCTTCAGGCCGTCCGCGGCCATCGCCGCGGCCAGGTTCACCGTGACGGAGGACTTGCCGACGCCGCCCTTGCCGGAGGCGACGGCGTAGACGCGGGTCAGCGTGCCCGGCTTGGCGAACGGGATCTCCCGCTCGGGCGCGCCGCCGCGCAGCAGCTGGGAGAGCTCCTTGCGCTGCTCGTCGCTCATCACGTCGAGTTCGACCTCGACGCCGGTGACGCCCGGCACCCTGCCGACCGCCTCGCGGACGCGGGTGACGATGGTGTCGCGCATCGGACAGCCGGAGACGGTCAGGTAGACCGCGACGCGCACCGCGCCGTCCTCGGCGATCTCGACCGATTTCACCATCCCGATCTCGGTGATCGGGCGGTTGATCTCCGGGTCGTTGACGGTCGCCAGGGCCTCGCGTACGGACTCCTCCGTGACGCCTGCCGCGACCTCTGTCTCGTTGGCCATGCCTTGATGGTACGGCTCCGGGTGAACCCGTTAACCGGTCGGTAGCGTGCCGCCCGTCACAAGGTCCCGGAGGGGTCCCGCCGTTCGTCCATCTCCCTGAGCAGGGACTGCAGCTCCGAGCGGATGAAGTCGCGCGTGGCGACCTCGCCGAGCCCGTGCCGCAGCGCCGCGACCTCGCGGGCCAGGTACTCGGTGTCGGCGATGTTGCGGTCGCTGCGGGCCCGGTCCTGCTCCATGTTGACCCGGTCCCGGTTGTCCTGGCGGTTCTGCGCCAGCAGGATCAGCGGCGCCGCGTAGGAGGCCTGCAGCGACAGCGCCAGGGTGAGGAAGATGAACGGGTACTTGTCGAAGCGCACGGCGGCCGGCAGCAGGGTGTTCCACCCGATCCACAGGACGACCACCACCGTCATCCAGACGATGAACCGCCCGGTGCCGAGGAAGCGGGCGATCCGCTCGGACAGCACGCCGAAGGCCTCGGGGTCGTAGGACGGCAGCGAGAGCAGGCCGGGCCGGGCGGTGCGCGGCTGGTCGAGCCGGGTGCGGCCGGAGCCGGTGATCGGCGCGGTCTCCAGGCGGTCCCGGCCGCCGCCCTCGCGGGTGCGCAGCTCGCGCAGCTGGCGCAGCTCCCGCAGCTCGCCCTGCAGGCGGCGGCGGGCGGAGTCGTCCGTCCGTCCGTTGCGGTCACCGTCCACCGGGCGCCTCCTCGTTCTCGTCGTCGCGGGCGTGCTGGGCGGCGTCGCGCCAGTCCTCGGGCAGCAGGTGGTCGAGCACGTCGTCGACGGTCACCGCCCCCAGCAGGTGGTCCGCCTCGTCGACCACCGGCGCCGCCACCAGGTTGTAGGTCGCCAGGTAGCTGGTGACCAGGGACAGCGGGGTGTCCGGCGGCAGCGGGTCCAGGTCGTCGTCCACCAGCGAGCCGACCAGGACGTACGGCGGCTCGCGCAGCAGCCGCTGGAAGTGCACGGTGCCCAGGTAGCGGCCGGTCGGGGTCTCGTTCGGCGGGCGGCAGACGAAGATCTGCGCGGCCAGCGCGGGCTTGTGGTCGCTGACCCGGATCCGGGCCAGCGCCTCGGCGACGGTCGCGTCCGGCTCCAGCACGATCGGCTCGGTGGTCATCAGACCGCCGGCGGTGTCCTCCTCGTACGAGAGCAGGCGACGCACCGGCTCGGCCTCGTCCGGTTCCATCAGCTGGAGCAGCCGCTCGGCCTCGTCGCCGGGCAGCTCGGAGAGCAGGTCGGCGGCGTCGTCCGGGTCCATCGCCTCGAGGACGTCGGCGGCGCGCTCGTCCTTCAGCTTGCCGATGATCTCGACCTGGTCGTCCTCGGGCAGCTCCTCCATGACGTCCGCGAGCCGCTCGTCCGGCAGCGCGGCGGCCACCTCGGCGCGGCGCTTGGCGGACAGGTGGTGCATGACGCTGGCGAGGTCGGCCGGGCGCAGCTGCTCGAAGGTGGCGAGGAGATTGGCCGCGCCCTGGTCCTGCTCGGGCAGCGCGAAGCCGGTGACGTCCTGCCAGTCCAGGGTGAGCCGCTCGCCCTTGGCCTTGCGCAGCCGGCCGGCCCGGCCGACCTGGACGAAGACCTTGCTGATCTCCCACTCCCGCAGCCGGGTCTGCACCATGCCGACGTCCAGCACGGTGACCTCCTCCCCGGTCTTGATCCAGGTGACGGTGCGGTCCAGCAGCTCGGCGAGCACCAGGGTCTCGGACGGGCGCTGCTCGAAGCGCCGCAGGTTGATCAGGCCGGTGGTGAGCACCTGGCCGGACTCCAGGCTGGTCACCCTGGTCATCGGCAGGAAGATCCGGCGCCGGCCGACGACCTCGACCACCAGGCCGAGCACCCGCGGCGGGCGGCCGCCGAGCCGGAGCGAGACCACCACGTCCCGGACCCGCCCGACCTGATCGCCGTTCGGGTCGAAGACCGCGATGGCGGAGAGGTGGGAGATGAAGACCCGGGTCCCTGGCCCTGCCATGAACTCCCTCTGATCGCTCGACGCCTGGTCAGGCGTGCCCGGCACGCCCGCGGCCAAGGCTACCCGCGTGCCGGGGACCGGGCCCGCTGAGGCACGGTAGCGGCCGCGGGCATCGCGGACGACAACTCCCGCCGACGGTTCGGTGAGCCGTCAGCGGCGCTCGAACCCCGTCAGCGGCGCTTGAACAGCAGCTTGGGCAGACCGGCCGGGATCGGGCGGCGGGTGGTCGCCCCGGTGGGCATCGGCCGGGCCGCGTGCGAGCCGTCCGGCATCGCCCCCGGGCGCTCGGTCAGCGCACCGGCGGGCTCCAGCCGCAGCACCCGGCACTCGCGGGCCCAGCGCTCGGCGATGGTGTCGGTGTCGGGCGCGTTCAGCCGCTTGCCCTTGAGCTCCTCCACGGCGCCCAGCCAGGCCTCGCTGCCCGGTGCGAGCTCGACCACGACGGCGCCCCAGCCGGTCAGCCGGCCGCCCTTGTCCTTGCTGCGTACGGTGACCACGGCCCCGGCGCCCGGCGTCAGGCCGTGCAGCGGCTGCTCGGCGCCCCCGCCGACCACCACCACCGCGCCGTCGTGCCAGGCGTGCCAGAGCGGACGGGCGTGCTCCTGGCCGTCCGCGCGCACCCAGAGCAGCCCGGACTTCTTCGCGGCCTCCTCCAGCAGGGCCTGGTCGAGGAAGTCGTCGGCGGTCGCGGGGGCGGGCGTACGGTCCATGGCGGACAGCGTACGGCTTCACCGCGGCCCTCGTCCCGCCGCGTCCACGAGGCGTCTCAGCCCCCGGGAGACAGTTCCATTGCGGCGCCACGGGCCTTACCGTATGAGCGCCCGCCCCCATGACCCCCGAAGGAGCGCCGTGCCCGCCGCCCGGCCCGCGACCGCCCCTGCTGCCACCCCCGCGCCCACCGCCGCCGACCCGCGGCCGGCGCACCCGCTGCCCACCGTCGACCTGCTGCTGCTCGCCGTCTCCATCGGCGGCATCTCACTCTCCGGCCCGCTGATCAGCGCCACCGCCGCGCCCGCGCTGGCCATCGCCTTCTGGCGCAACGTCATGTCCGTCGGAGTCCTCGGCCCCTACGCGCTGCTGCGCCACCGCGCCGAACTGCGCGGCATCGGCCGACGGGCGCTGCTGCTCGCGATCGCCGCGGGCGCGCTGCTCGCCGTGCACTTCGCGCTCTGGATGCCCAGCCTGCGGATGACCTCGGTGGCCTCCGCCACCGCCCTGGTGACCACCACCCCGCTGTGGACCATCCTGCTGATGCGGCTGTTCGGGGTCCGCGCCCCGCGGATGGTCTGGCTCGGCACCGTCGTCGCCTTCGCCGGCGTGCTGGTGCTCACCGGCGTGGACCTCTCGCTCTCCCCGCGCGCCCTGCTCGGCGACGCCCTCGCCCTCGCCGCCGGGCTGGCCGCGGCCGGCTACATGCTGCTCGGCGCCGAGGTCCGCAAGACCGTCAGCACCACCGGGTACACCCTGGTCTGCTACGCCACCACGGCGGTCGGCCTGCTGGCGATCTGCCTGGTCACCGGGACGTCGCTGTCCGGCTGGTCGGCCGGAGCCTGGTGGCAGATCGTGCTGTTGATGGCCACCGCCCAACTGCTCGGGCACTCGCTCAGCAACCGGGTGGTGCGCAACCTCGGCCCGTCGATCACCTCCACCGCGATCCTGCTCGAGACCCCGGGCGCCGCCCTGATCGCCGCCCTCTGGCTCGGCCAGTGGCCCCCGGCGGCCGCCTACCCGGCGGTGGTGCTGATCCTGCTCGGGCTGGTGCTGGTCGCCCGCGGCGGGCGCAGGTAGCGGTCGGGACGGCAGCGGTCGGGCGCGGCGGCGTCCGCCTCGGCGAGCGCTACAGCCAGCCGTTGCGCCGGAAGCCCTGGTACATCCCCACGCAGATCAGCGTGACCGCGCCGAGCACCGTCGGGTAGCCGTACGGGCTGTGCAGCTCCGGCATGTAGTCGAAGTTCATCCCGTACACACCGGTGATCATGGTGGGCACCGCGAAGATCGCCGCCCAGGCGGTGATCTTCCGCATGTCCTCGTTCTGCGCCACCGACACCTGCGCCAGGTTCGCCTGCAGTAGCGAGTTCAGCAGCTCGTCGAAGCCGTGCACCTGCTCCGTCACCCGGGCCAGGTGGTCCGCGACGTCCCGGAAGTACTTCTGGATGTCCGGGCCCACCAGGCTCTGCAGCGGCTCCGACAGCTGCTGCATCGGACGCAGCAGCGGCACCACCGCGCGCTTGAACTCCAGGACCTCGCGCTTGAGTTGGTAGACCCGGCCGACATCGGCGCTGCGCCCGCCCTTGGCCGAGAAGACGCCGTACTCGATCTCGTCCACGTCGTTCTGCAGCCGCTCGGCGACCAGCAGGTAGTTGTCCACCACGTGGTCGGCGATCGCGTGCAGCACCGCGGACGGCCCCTTGGCCAGCAGCCCGGACTCGTCCGCGTCCGCCTCCAGCCGGTGCCGCAGCTCCTGCAGCGAGCCGTGGCCGCCGTGCCGGACGGTGATCACGAAGTCCCGCCCGGCGAACACCATCAGCTCACCGGTCTCCACCACCTCGCTGGTGGGCGTCAGCTGGTCGTGCTCGACGTAGCGGATGGTCTTGAAGACGGCGAAGAGCACGTCGTCGTAGCGCTCCACCTTGGGCCGCTGGTGCGCGTGCACCGCGTCCTCCACCGCGAGCGGGTGCAGCCCGAACCGCTGGGCGATGCCCTCGAACTCCGCCTCGGTCGGCTCGTGCAACCCGATCCAGCTGAACGAGCCCACCGTGTCCGGGAGTCGGTGCGCCGCCTTGACCCGGCGAGCGGCGTCGCGCGGACTGCACGTCTCACCATGGCGCCGGCCGTGCTGGTACACCGCGCAGTCCACGATCGCCGAGCTGCCGCCTTCCGGCACGGCGTCGTATGGGCCGACGACGTCCCGACGGCGGTTGGTCCGGACGGCGGCACGCAGGCTGTTGATCATCGACATGGCAGGCTCCCTGGGGCAGGAGCCGTCGCACGGCGGCACGGGAACGCGGGAAGCAGGGCCGTGGTGCGACGGCGAGGAACACCGGTGAAGGGACGAGGGTGCTCTCCCGGCCGGTCCGTCCGCCGTCGGTCCGCGCCCGGGGCCACTACGGCTGGATCAGCCGGTGGGGCCCGCGAGGCGGGGAATACGGGGAAGTCGGGGCCGGGCAGAGCTGCCGGTACTGCATGGTCGGCCGGTATCCACCGCAACCACCTCCTTCGCGCCGCCGCCCCGGGAAACGAACGATCCCGGTGGCCAGTCGCTCACCCTAACATCTGACCGGGCATCGGCGCCCCGCCGTTCCACCGCCCTTTACGGTCCTTGGCGGCACGGCCCACCGCACCGCCCCCACGAAACCCGGACACCCCGGCGGGTTACGCTCACCGGCATGGCGCATGACTTCCCGTCCTTCGGCGGCCCCCACGGCGGCAGTTCCCCGGAACTCTCCCGGGAGGCGGTGCTCGCCGCCGTCGAGGCCCGGCTGATCTCCACCTTCGGCGAGCCGAGCGGCCGTGCCGCCGTCACCTTCCTCGGCGCCGACCGGATCGAGGTGCTGCGCTTCGGCCCGGACGCCGACGGCCTGGTCCGCTACGCCACGCTCGGGATGTCCGCCGCGCCGATGGCCGACCCGACCGCGCCGGTCGCCGACCAGGTGCGCGGACCGCGGGTCGAACTGGTGCTGACCGTGCGCGGCGGGCACGACAGCGTGCTGCGCAGCCTCGCCACCTTCGCGGCGACCCCGCAGGTCGAGGGCCTCGTGGTGGCCCCGGGCGGCTCGCTGGACCTCGGCGCCCCGCTCTGGGACGGCGCCCCCTTCACCTCGGTGCTGGCCGCCGAGCCGGGCGGTCTGATCGAGGACCTCGAACTGGCCGAGCCCGCCGAGCCGGTGCGCTTCCTGCCGCTGCTGCCGATGACGCCCAATGAGGCGGGCTGGAAGCGGGTGCACGGCGCGGCCGCGCTCCGGGAGCGCTGGCTGGACCAGGGCACCGACCTGCGCGATCCGGACCGGCGCGGCGTCCGGCTGGACTGACGACCGCTCAGGAGGGGCGTGCGGGCGGCTGCGGGTGCCCGCCCCGCGCACCGGTACGCCGGAGCGCGGCGTGGTGGCCGGTCGCGCGGGCGGCCGCCCAGCGCCCCGCCGAGCCAGCGCCTCGCCAGCCCGGCGCCCCGCGGGCTCAGTGCCCCGCGGGCTCAGTGCTCGATCGGTTTGGCCCCGGTGGCCTGGGCCAGCAGCGCCTCGTACACCGCCGGATCGGTGGTGTACTCGCCGAGCCGCACGGTCTTGCGGCTGCCGTGGTAGTCGCTGGAGCCGGTGACCAGCAGGCCCAGCTCGCCCGCCAGGGCGCGCAGCCGCCGCCGGGTGTCCTCGTCGTGGTCGGTGTGGTCGACCTCCAGGGCGGCCAGCCCGGCCGCCGCGAGGTCGGCGATCACCCGGTCCGGGACCGTCCGGCCGCGCTTGTCCGCGCCGGGGTGGGCGAAGACCGGCACTCCGCCGGCCGCCCGGACCAGCCGGACCGCCTCGACCGGGTCGGTCTCGTGCTTGCGCACGTCCGCCCGGCCGCCGTTGGCCAGCCACTCCGGGGTGAAGGCGTCCGAGACGGTCGCCACCACGCCCGCCTCGACCAGCGCGCTGGCGATGTGCGGGCGCCCGACCGAGCCGGCCCCGGCGATCCGCTGCACCTGCTCCCAGCTGATGTCCGCGCCGAGTAGGCGGCAGCGCTCCACGATCGCGCGCCCGCGCCGGAACCGGTCGGTGCGCACCAGCTCCCGCTCGCGCGCGAACTCCGGCTCCTGCGGGTCGAACAGGTACGCCAGCAGGTGCATGCTGATGCCGTCCACCACGCAGGACAGCTCGGCGCCCGGGACGACGGTCAGCCGGGTGGCGTCCGGCAGCGCGTGCACCGCCTCGGCGGCCTCGGCGTGGCCGGCGACGGTGTCGTGGTCGGTGAGCGCCACCACGTCGAGGCCGGCGGCCACCGCCGCCGCGACCAGCTCGGCCGGGCTGTCGGTGCCGTCGGAGGCGGTGCTGTGGGCGTGCAGGTCGATGCGCACGGGGCGGACTCCTGAGGCTCGTGGGTGCCGCCCAGGATAGGACTGCGGCCGCTCAGCCGAGCAGCCGGGGGGAGAGCGCCCCGCAGGGCAGCAGGTCCAGCTCGGCGCCGGCCTCGCGCAGGTCGGTGATCACCAGTTCGTCGTACATCACCAGGGCGGACTGCTCGGGCCAGGCGACCGCCCAGAGCCAGAGCCCGCGGGCCTCGCCGACGAACACCGCGCGGTCGGCCGGGGCGTCCGGGACGTGGAACATGGGGGTGGGGCGCCCGGCGGCCATCAGCTTGGCGTCGGCGGGCTTGTAGAGGCCGACCGAGTCGCCCGGGTCCGGCCCGGGCAGTCCGGCGTAACGGGCGCCGAGCCCGACGCCCAGTTCCTCGGCGACCAGCACCAGTTCGCCGAAGCCGCCGAGCGGCGCCGGTCCCGAGCAGGCGACGGCGGTGGCCCGGGCGCCCGAGACGTCGTCGCCGACGTGGCTGATGCCGGTGTAGAGCCAGCCGACCGGGAGCGGCCAGGGCAGCCAGACCGGGACCTGCGAGCGGGCGACGGCCACGCCCAGGGCTTCCACACTGGGGGGCAGCACCGGCTGCATCGGGTGAACGGCTCCGTGCCGGTCGCACTGCCAGGTGTCTGAGAACAGACCGGGGGCGCGGACCCGACCGGCGCACCTCGGGCAACTTGGCTCGCCCCTCATAGCCGACAACGCTCCTCCCTCCGGACCGCCGCGTCAAGGACGATCACCCGTACGGACGGCCACGGCGGCACCTGTCGGTGGCGGACTCCCGGCCGACGCGGAGTGGGCGCGGCGCGAGCGGTTCCCGTTGGGGGATGTCCCGTCCCGGGCGGCGGCAAACGTCCCCGCGGTCAGGCCCGGACGCACTGACGCCCCGTCAACGGCGAATTCGGTGACGGGGCGTCAGTCGGGTATCGGGACCTCGGGGTCGGACGTGCCCGGCTCGTCGGCGGCGGGTGAGGGCTCTCGGTCAGAGGCGCCGCGCTGGGTCAGACGGTCGGGCACGGGCGAATGAGCAGGCGCTCGCCGGTGCGGGCGGCGGCCTCGACGTACTCGCGGACGGTCTCGGCGTCGGCGATCAGCCGGTCGGTGGCGGAGCCGTCGGTGTCGTCCAGTCGGAGGATCTCGAAGCGCATGGGCTTGGTCATGGGCGTCTCCTTTCCTGGCCCCGTCGGGCGGGGCGATTGCGGCTGAGTCGGTATCAGCTCTTTCGGGGTCGTGCGGATCCGGCGGAACTGCCGGATCGGTCGCGTGGTGCGTGCGGCGGCCTGCTGCGGCAAGTGCTCCCCCTGCTTGCGCGGTGCGTCCATTGCCTGGTGCGGCCACGGTGTCGTGGCGGTGCTACTGGGCCGTTGCCCGTCCGTAACGTCCGGGTTTCGTTTGATCGGCTCCGGTGAGAGCACCGGCGATGATTCCCGGACAGAATCAAAGATTACCGTAACTAACGACTTTTGTCCCGCGTTGAAGACGGTCGGACTTCCGAAAGTGGTTCATACCACTTCGCCAAGCCTGGTCAGCCGGGCCCCGCGCCAGGCAGAGCGCGGCTCAGACCGGAACTCGGTTCAGGCCCGGAACGCGGCTCAGGCCCAGAACGCGACCAGCGCCTCGGCGGTGGCGGCCGGCTGCTCCGCGTTGGGGGAGTGGCCCGCGTCCGCGATGATCACCCGGCGGGCGCCCAGCCGCTCCGCCATCCCGGACTGCTCCGGCACCGGCCACGCGTAGTCCCGCACTCCCGACAGCACCAGCACCGGCAGCACCCCGGCGACCACCGCGGCCAGCTCCTCCACCCGGTCCGGCGCCGCCACCAGGTGCCCGCCGGTCACGGCGAGCGCGCGGGGCACGTTGGCCACCCAGCGGCGGTGCAGGAACTCCGCGACCTCCGGTGGCAGGGCGGCCTTGGGCTCCCCGCTGCTCTCGTCCATCTGCCGCATGACCTGCCAGATCTCCTCCAGGCTCAGCACCGGCAGGGCGTCCAGCAGCAGCTTGGTGCGGGCCGCCTCGGCCGGGTCGATCGCGCCCGGACCGGTGGACAGCAGGGTCAGCGAACGCCAGGGCAGCGGCCCCTGCCCGGCGGCCGCGAGTACCGCCTCCCGCACCACCTGGCCGCCGAAGGAGTGCCCCAGCAGGTGCAGCGGTCCGCCCTCGGCCGCCAGCACCCCGGTCAGCGCCCGCACGTCCGCGCCCAGCGCGGCCACCTCGTAGGCGGCCGGGTCGTCCGGCCCGCCGGTCTCGCACTGCCCGCGCTGGTCCACGGCCGTCACCCGGTACCCGGCGGCGGCGAGCGGCTCCAGCAGCCCGATGAAGTCCTCCTTGCTGCCCGTGAACCCCGGCACCAGCAAGGCCGACCCCCGCACCGCCCCGCCCGGCTCCGCCCGCAGCGCCGCGAACTCCCCCCGCGGCGTCGTGATCCGTTCGGCCCGCGCACAGGCCGGCAACGTGAGGAACGGCGGAGTGCTCATGGATCGCTTCCCTCCCAGGACAGGCCGACAACCCCGAGCTTAAGGCGGACACCGGCGCCCGCCGCACCAGCGCGGACCTGCGCGTCGCCGGGCCCCGGTGCCCCGAGGTGCGGCCGCGAACGCCCGAGGGGGCGGGCGGGCCGTGGTGGGCCCGGCCGCCCCCTCGGGGGTGGGTCGGTCAGCTCTCCGGGGTGACCGCGGCCTTGCGGGTGCGGGTGCGCTTGCGCGGAGCCGGGACCTCGGCGGCCGGGGCGTCGACGGCCGGAGCCTCGGGGGCGATCTCCGCCGCGGCCTTCGGCTTGCGGGTCCGGGTCCGGGTCGCGGGCTTCTCGGCCGGGGCCTCGACGGCCTCGGCAGCGGCCTCGACGGTCTCGGCCTTCGGCTTGCGAGAGCGGGTCCGGGTGGCGGGCTTCTCCTCCACCGGAACCTCGACGGCGGCCTCCGCGGCCTCCGCCTTCGGCTTGCGGGTCCGGGTGCGGGTCGCCGGCTTCTCCGCCGGAGCGGCCTCGACCGGAACCTCGACGGCCGCTTCGACGACGGCCTCGACGGCCTCCGCCTTCGGCTTGCGGGTGCGGGTGCGGCGCGGCTTCTCCTCGGCGACCGGTGCGGTGACCGGCTCGGCAACGGACGCGACGGCCTCGACCGCCGCGACGGTCCCCACGGCCGCAGCCGCCGGGGCGGCCTCGGCCACGGCCTCGGTCGCCGGCACGGCGCCCTCGGCGGCGGCGGCGCCCCCGCGGGAACGGCGGCGACGACGGCGCGGCGCGGCCTCGCCCTCGGCGGCCTCGACGGACGCGCCGGTGGCGGCGCCCTCGGTCACCTGAGCGGCCTCGCCCTCGGCGCCGACCGTGTCGCCGCGGCGGGTGCGGCGGCGCTCACGGGTGCGGCGCGGCTTCTCCTCCGCCGGGGTCTCGACCGCCGGGCGGCCCGAGTCGGCCCGCCCGCCGCGACCGCGGCCGGAGCGGGCGCCCCGTCCGCCGGTCTCGCCGAGGTCCTCGATCTCCTCCGCGCCGAGCCCGGCCCGGGTGCGCTCCGAACGCGGCAGCACGCCCTTGATGCCCGGCGTGATCTTCAGCAGCTCGTACAGGTGCGCGGAGGTGGAGTAGGTCTCCTCCGGCTCGTTGAACGGCAGGTCGAGCGCCTTGTTGATCAGCTGCCAGCGCGGGATGTCGTCCCAGTCGACCAGGGTGACGGCCGTACCGGAGGCGCCGGCCCGGCCGGTGCGGCCGATCCGGTGCAGGTAGGTCTTCTCGTCCTCGGGGCACTGGTAGTTGATGACGTGGGTGACGCCCTCGACGTCGATGCCGCGGGCCGCGACGTCGGTGCAGACCAGCACGTCGACCTTGCCGTTGCGGAAGGCCCGCAGGGCCTGCTCGCGGGCGCCCTGGCCGAGGTCACCGTGGACCGCGCCGGCCGCGAAGCCGCGCTGGGTCAGCTGGTCGGAGACGTCGGCGGCGGTGCGCTTGGTGCGGCAGAAGATCATGACCAGCCCGCGGCCGTCGGCCTGCAGGATGCGCGAGACCATCTCGACCTTGTCCAGCGAGTGGGCACGGAAGATGTGCTGCTCGATGTTGGCGACGGTCGTGCCGGTGTCGTCCGGGGCGGTCGCCCGGATGTGGGTCGGCTGGCTCATGTACCGGCGGGCGAGGTTGATCACCTGGCCCGGCATGGTGGCCGAGAACAGCAGGGTCTGCCGCTTGGCCGGCAGCATGGTGATGATCTTCTCGACGTCCGGCAGGAAGCCCAGGTCGAGCATCTCGTCGGCCTCGTCCAGGACCAGCGCGCGGACCTGCGACAGGTTCAGCTTCTTCTGCCCGGCGAGGTCCAGCAGTCGGCCGGGGGTGCCGACGACGATGTCGACGCCCTTGGCGAGCGCCTCGACCTGCGGCTCGTACGCGCGGCCGCCGTAGACGGCCAAGACGCGCACGTTCCGGACCTTGCCGGCGGTCTGCAGGTCGTTGGTGACCTGGGTGCAGAGCTCACGCGTCGGAACGACGATCAGCGCCTGCGGGAACTCGGTGAGCTGCTCCTCGGTGGCCCGGCCGGCGTCCACGTCGGCGCGCACGACGGCCCGCTCGATCAGCGGGAGGCCGAAGCCGAGGGTCTTGCCGGTGCCGGTCTTGGCCTGGCCGATGACGTCGTGGCCGGTCAGGGCGACCGGGAGGGTCATCTCCTGGATCGGGAAGGGATGGACGATGCCGACGGCCTCGAGCGCCTCGGCGGTCTCCGGGAGGATCCCCAGGTCCCGGAACGTCGTCTTGATGGGTTCAGCGGTGGTGGACAGGGTGCTGCCTCTTCCGTTTTCGGAGGGGCCGAGAGCGAGCGGCGGGCGGGCAGCCGCGCGGCTGCGTACGGGCCTTTGGCGGCCCTGATGACAGCTGCGCGGACGCACAACCGCGCCGGTCCCTGCGGCCGGCCGGTGCGCGCGGCCCGGTGCGGGGCGCGTCGCCGGCGGCGTCGGGGAGGGTTCCCGTGAGGGACCTGCGCGGGACCTGCGCCTGCGGGCGTGGTCTCGGCGGCCCTCGCTCGGCCACTGATGCGGTGCCAAGGCTTGAAGTCCAAGCCATGGTCGGAGCCGATCGGCTCTCCGACCGGGCATCCGCGTACGTGAGTACCCGTGCCTCCGGTGCGGACACGTCCGAGGGACGGTGACGCTAGGGAGCGGGCTTGCGCGGGCCACCGAGACGGCGGTGGGACCGAGCGAGCACGACGGGGCTCCGTACCACCATACAGTCAGGCGACGACTCGAACACGTGACGAGTCTGACATCGCCCCCGGCACCACCCCCGGGCGCGGGCCCCTGACCGGGCCCGGCGGGCGGTCACCCGGCTGCGCCGGGTGGTGGGGCGGGCGCCCGGCCCGCACTAAGGTGGCGGGTCATGGAGACCCATGGTGAGACGCAGGACGGCGCGGCCGGCGCGGCCGGTTCGATCGGCGACTGGGCGACGTGCTCGGCCGACCCGGGCTACCGGGCGGCGGTGCTGGACCTGCTCGGCGCCCTCGCGTACGGCGAGCTGAGCGCCTTCGAGCGGCTCGCCGAGGACGCGAAGCTGGCGCCGGACCTCGCCGACAAGGCGGCCCTGGCCCGGATGGCCTCCTCCGAGTTCCAGCACTACCAGCGGCTGCACGACCGGCTCGCCGAGGTCGGCGCCGACCCGCAGGAGGCCATGCGCCCCTTCGTCGAGCCGCTGGAGCTGTTCCACCGGATGACCGCCCCCTCGGACTGGCTGGAGGGCCTGGTCAAGGCCTACGTCGGCGACGCCATCGCCACCGACTTCTACCGCGAGGTGGCCGTCCGGCTGGACGACGACACCCGCGAGCTGGTCCTCGGCGTCATGTCCGACACCGGCCACGCCCAGTTCGCCGTCGACAAGGTCCGCCAGGCCATCGAGGCCGACCCGCGGGCCGGCGGGCGGCTCGCCCTCTGGGGCCGACGGCTGATGGGCGAGGCGCTCAGCCAGGCCCAGCGGGTGGTCGCCGAGCGGGACGCGCTGTCCAACCTGCTGGTCGGCGGCGTCCAGGTGCAGGGCTTCGACCTGGTCGAGGTCGGCAAGATGTTCAACCGGATCACCGAGGCCCACACCCGGCGGATGGCCGCGCTCGGCCTCGCCTCCTGACGGCCGTCAGGCCGGCCGGTGCCGCCGCGGCGCACGGTGGGCGCGGGCCCGGTGCGGGCGGTGCCGGTGCGCCGGAGCCCGCCCGGGAGCGAGGTCCGGCCGGGCCAGCAGCGAGGTGACCACGCCCGAAGCCAGCGCCGAGAAGGCCACCGCGACCACCGGGTAGCGCGCGTCCAGGCAGAAGTGCGCGAGCACCCCGCCGAACAGCGCCGCCGCCAGTGCCGTGCCGGTGACCAGCGGACGGGACGCCCGGAAGTAGCCGGGCAGGCCCAGCACCGCGGTCGCGCCCGTGACCAGGCCGACGAGGGCGAAGACGAGCGACTCGACCAGCAAGGCAGCCTCCCCGGGGACGGGTGCGCGGCACCGGCGCCGCACCTGTCGCCGTACCCCGGCCCACCCGGCCGTACACGCGACGGTGCCCCGCTCCCTGACGGGAACGGGGCACCGGGACGACCTGCTCGGTCGGCGCCTCAGAGGGTGCCGAAGCCGACCTTCCGAACGGCCTGCTCGCCGATCTCCACGTACGCCAGGCGCTCGGCCGGGACGATGACGCGACGGCCGTGCTCATCGGTCAGCGAGAAGAGCTTGGTCGAGCCCTCCAGCGCCTTCGCGACCGCGCTCTCGACCTCATCGGCAGTCTGCGAGCTCTCGATCACGATCTCGCGCGGCGCGTTCTGCACGCCGATCTTGACCTCCACGGCTTCCGTCCCTCCGGGGTTGCAGCCTCCACGCGCGGGCACCAAGACCACCTGGGACAGGCGTTCGCGGCGACCGCGCCGTACGGCTTCACCATAGAGCACCCGATCACCGGCCAGGCGAAGGTCAGCGGATCGTCACCGCTGCGCGGAGGCCTCCCCGGCCTGGTCGCCCGGATGCATCGGGAAGCCCTTCAGCCCGCGCCAGGCCAGGCTCGCGACCAGCCGCACCGCCTCGTCGCGAGGGATCTCCAGCCCTTGCGAAAGCCAGTACCGGGCGGTGATCTGGGCCAGCCCGCAGACCCCGGCGGCCAGCAGCTTGGACTCCGACTCCGGCAGGTCGGTGTCCTCCTGGATCACCTGGCTGACCAGCGTCGCGCTGGCCTCCGAGGCCCGCTCGACCCGCTCGCGGACGGCGGGCTCGTTGGTCAGGTCCGACTCGAAGACCAGCCGGAACGCGCCCGACTCGCTGGAGACGTAGTTGAAGTACGCCTCCATCGTCGCGGCCACCCGCAGCTTGTTGTCGGTGGTCGTCCCCAGCGCCTCGCGGGTGGACTCGACCAGGGCGTCGCAGTGCTTGTCCAACAGCGCCAGGTACAGCTCCAGCTTCCCGGGGAAGTGCTGGTAGAGCACCGGCTTGCTGACCCCGGCGCGGTCGGCGATGTCGTCCATGGCGGCCGCGTGGTAGCCCTGCGCGACGAACACCTCCTGGGCGGCACCGAGCAGTTGTTCACGGCGGGCGCTTCGCGGCAGGCGGGCACCGCGCGGGCGCTCCTGCGCCTCCTGGATGGCCGTCACGGCGCTCCTCACTTCGGGGTTGTTCGGGGCTGGCAAGAGGGCCGATTCTACTTTTCGGTAACCGCGCCCGCGTTCGGCGAAGGCGAGAAAAGCTGCTCGACCCGCTTGTCAGGAGCCCACAATACGGCGCTGACCTCGGCCTCGGCAGGGGTGTGACGAGGCACGGAACGGCCGGACCACCCCCCGCCGCCCCCGGCCGGGGCTCATTACCATCGTCCACCATGAGCAGCGCTGAGCAGCAGGTACGTACGGTCGAGGTCCCCGGCGCGGTGCTCGCGGTGCACCGCCCCGCCGAGACGGCGGGCCCGGACGGGCGTGAGCCCGGACTCTTCGTGCACGGCCTGGGCGGCTCGGCCGCCAACTGGACCGCGCTGATGGACCGGCTCAGCGGTCTCGTCGACGGCGAGGCCGTCGACCTGCCCGGCTTCGGCCGCTCCAAGCCGCCCGCCGACGGCAACCTCAGCCTCTCCGGCCACGTCCGCGCCGTCATCGGCTACCTGGAGGCCGCCGGGCGGGGCCCCGTCCACCTGTTCGGCAACTCGCTCGGCGGCGCCGTCGCCGTCCGCCTCGCCGCCCTGCGCCCCGACCTGGTCCGCAGCCTCACGCTGGTCTCGCCCGCGCTGCCCGAACTGCCCCCGCAGCGCTCCGCCTGGTCCACCGGCCTGCTCGCGCTGCCCGGCGTGCCCGCCCTGCTGCGCCGGATGCCCGCCGGCCGGCACGGCGTCGAGGCGGCCACCGAGGACCTGCTGCGGCTGGTCTACGGCGACCCGGCCGCGCTCAGCCCGGCCGCCCGGGCCGAGGCGGTGGCCGAGTACCGGCGCCGGCTGGAGCTGCCGCACGCGATGCCGGCCCTGATCGGCTCGGCCCGCGGCATCGTCTCGGCCTACACCGAGCGCGGCGACCAGGCGCTGTGGCGGCAGGCCGAGCAGGTCGAGGCGCCGGTGCTGCTGGTGTACGGGCTGCGCGACAAGCTCGTCGGCTACCGCTCGGCCCGGCGCGCCTGCGCCGCCTTCGCGGACGCCCGGCTGCTGGTGCTGCCCGACTCCGGCCACGTGGCGATGCTGGAGCACCCCGACGCGGTCGCCCGCGCCGTCCGCGAGCTGATCGCGCACGCGGGCCGCTGACGCGGGAGGTAACCCTGCTTGCCAACGCACGGGCCCCCCGCCTGCCGACGCGCCGGGGCGCGCCCGTATAGCGCCTCGTAACGCCCCGATTCGGGGCGAGGTCACGGTGGTTCACTCGTTCAGGTGGCAGCCAGGCATGTGACCGATGGATCGCCCCGGGCCGGTCCTACCTTTCTGCTGCCGGACCGAACAGGTGTGGGGGAGGGGCGCTGACGCCGGAGCACGCGGCGTACGGCCCGGGCGAGCGTCCCGGCGTACGGCCCCGCGGCTCCCGCGGCCCCTTCCCGAGGGGCGCCCCAGCGGTGCGAGGGGACGGCCGGCCCAGACGGGGGCCGCCGTCGCCGCCCCTCTCCGAGGCAGAAGGAGGTCTTCCGTGCGCGTCGCCCTGCTCACCGAGGGTGCCCGACCGCATCCGAGGCGTGGTGCCGGAGCCTGGTGCGACCGGCTGGCCGAGGGCCTGCCGGAGCACGAGTTCGAGCTGTACCTGCTGACCGGCCCCGAAGGCCTCGACCACGCCGAGCGGCTCTCGCCCGCCTGGCACGGGGCGCACGACCTGGCGCTGTGGGGACGCCCCCCGCGCGGGCGGGCTCCGGGCGCCCGGCGCAGACGCCGGTACGCCGCGGCGTACGAGGAACTCCTGCGGGCCCTGGTACTGCCCGGGCAGCGGGCCGCCTTCGGCCCCGGCCTGTACCGGCTGGCCGCGCTGGCCCGGGAGGACGGCACGCTCCCCGCCTTCCTCGCCTCCGGCCACGCCCGGCGGATCCTGGAGCGGACCTGGGGGGGGGGGGGGGGGGGAACCCCCAACCGAAGGAAACCAGGCCCCCCACGCCCCTGTGTCGGTCAACCCTCGGGGGCGGGGGTGCTGCCACCGTCTTCCCCACCGGGG
>NZ_JBVHXY010000002.1:54222-86699 GCF_055569215.1 Kitasatospora sp. NPDC029312
GTACCCCCCCCCCCCCCCCCCCCCCCCCCCCCCCCCCCCCCCCCCCCCCCCCCTCTCCTCCCCCCCCCCCCCCCCCCCCCCCCCCCCCCCCCCCCCCCGCCCCCCCCCTGGCCCACGACGTCCTGGTCGCCGCCGACCTGCTGGAGCAGTGCCTGCGCCCGCTGTCCGCCCCCTGGTACGGCACCGGACCGGGCGGCCTGGGCGCCGCCGACCTGTGCCACGTGGTCGGCGGGGGCCCCGCCGCGCTGCCGGCGCTGGTCGCCCGGCACCTGCACGGGGTGCCGTTCGTCGTCACCGAGCACGGCCCCCACCTGCGCGAGCAGTACCTCGGCCACCGCGAGGCACCCCACGGTCGGCCCGTCCGGGCGCTGCTGCTGGCCTTCTTCCGCGCCCTCACCGAGGAGACCTACCGGCAGGCCGCGATACTCACCCCGGGCAGCGCCCACGACGAGCAGTGGCAGCGCCGCTGCGGGGCCGACCCGGCCCGCACCCGGGTCGTCCACGAGGGCACCCCGGACGTGGACCGCCCGGCGGCCGGCCCCGAACCCGAGCGACCGACCCTGGTCTGGGCCGGTGCGCTGGAGCCGGGGCGCGACCCGGAACTCATGCTGCACGCCTTCGCACGGGTCCACGCCGAACTGCCCGGGGCCCGCCTGACCGTCCACGGCGAGGAGACCGCCCCCGGCTACCGGGCGCACTGCGCCGACGTCGCCGAACGCCTGGGCATCGCCGGGGCGGTGGACTTCGCCGGACGGCCCCGCTCGCTCGCGAAGGCCTGGGAGGACGGCACCGTGGCCGTCTTCTCCGCACTCTCCCAGCGCGGCCCCCGACTGCTCGTGGACGCCATGCTGAGCGGCCGGGCCGTGGTCTCCACCGACGTCGGGATCGCCCGCGAGGTGGTCGGCCCCACCGGACTGCTGGTGCCCGCCCGCGACCCGCGCGCCCTGGCCGCCGCCTGCCTGGCCCTGCTGCGGGACGAGGAGCGGCGCGCCCGGCTGGGGCTGGCCGGGCGGCTGCGGGCGCAGGAACGCTTCGCCGTGGAACCGGTGATCGCCGCCTTCCGGGAGGTCTACCTGGAGCTGGTCTCCCAGTACCCGGCCTTCCCCGACGGCGGGGACGGCGGCGAGGAGGGCCGGACACCCCGCCCCTTCGCCCGCCCCGCCGAGTACTGGCTCAGCGACGGTCCGCGCCCGGGCCACGGCGACGCGCCCGCCGGCGGGAACGACGGCACCGGCCGGAACGACAGCACTGGCCGGAACGACGGCACCGGCGGCCACCACGGCACCGGCGGGCCGGAACACGCCGAAGAGCTCGCGGAGGCCGTCTGATGCCCGGCACAGCGGCGGGCCCCAGCGTCGACCCGGTGCGCGAACTGATGGCCGACCACCGCGAGCTGTGCGAACGCGCCGTCGACCCGCTGGAGATCGCCGCCGGACTGGAGGAGGCCGGACACGGCCCGGCCACCGCCGCACGCTGCCGGCACGCCGACCTGTTCTCGCTGGCCGAAGAACTGTACGCCCGGGTGCCCCGCCGCCCGCCCACCGCACCGGAGCCGGCCGCGACCCGGCCGCGCGGGGCCGCCACCCGGGCGGCGCTCACGGCCGTCGCCCTCGCCGCCCCGCCCTGCGTCGCGGTGGCCGTGCTCGGCGTCCACTGGCCGGTGCTGCTGTCCGCCGCCGTACCGCTGGTGCTGTTGCCCGCGCTCACCGCCCCGGCCCCGGAGGAAGCCGGGCCGCCGCCGACCGCCCAGGCCGTACCGGCGGACGCCCTGGGCCCCGCCCCCGCACCGCCTCCGCGCTGCCGGCTGCGGCCGGACCTGCGGCCGGGCGCCGCCTTCCGCCTCCGCCCCGCCGCGCTCGGCCACGGCCTCGGCCTGGCCGCGCTGCTGCTGCTCCCGGCGGCCGTACCGGGCGGGGACCGGCCGCCGGCCGTCGCGCTGGCGCTGGCCGCCGCCGTGTCGACGGGATCGGCCGAGCGGGCGGCCCGCTGGTACCGGCAGGTCGGCCGGGGCCACCTGGGGGTGGCGCGCACGCTCGCCGAGTTCCGGGCCCGGATGCGGCCCGTGCTGCCGGTCGCGGTGGCGCTGCACCTGGCGGTGCTCGCGGTGCTGTCGTACGCCGCGCTCGCGGTGCTCGCGGTGGTGGCGCCGCGGCCCGGGCCCGGCGGCGGGCTGCTGCACCAGGCGGCCGAGCGGGCGTCCGCCGCGCAGTGGGCGGCGCAGGGCGTGCTGGGTCTGCTGCTGGTGCTGCCCGCGCTGCTGGCGCGCTGCGGCCGGGCGGGGGCCGCCGCGCTGGGCGCGTCGGCCGGGCCGGCCGCGGCGGCGGTGCTGCTGGCCCTGGGCCGCTCCGCACCGTCGGCGGTGCTGCTGGGCGGCGGCGCGGTGGCGGTGGTGCTGCTGGGGTACGCCTGGGCGCGGCTCGGCCGGGCCGGTGCCCACCGCTGACGCCGCGCCGCGCTGTGCCACCCCGGCCGCCGACGTCCCGGCCGCCGACGTTCCGACGTCCGGCCCCTCCGACGCTCGAAAACGCTGTTCGTTCGTAGTTCTCAGTCCGCCAGGTCGTCCCCGACCTCGCTTCGTGGAAGGACGCCCCCGATGAGGGTGCTGCTGCTGGGCGCCGACGGCTTCATCGGCCGCCGGGTGACCGATCGTCTGCTCATGGACCAGGAGTTGCAGGTGACGGTGCTCGGCCGGCGCGACTCGGCCGACATCCGCTTCGACCTGACCACCGGGAGCCCGGGCGCGCTGGCCCGCTTCCTGGACGCGGTCGCGCCGCAGGTGGTGATCAACTGCGCGGGTGCCACCTACGGCAGCTCCCGCACGCTGATCCGGTCGAACACCCTGGCCGTCGCGACGGTCTGCGAGGCGATCCGGCGCAGCCGGGAGCCGGCCCGGCTGGTGCACGTCGGCTCGGCCGCCGAGTACGGGCCGGTGCCCGGCGGGGTGCCGGTCTCCGAGCAGGCCGAGCCGCGGCCGGTCGGCCCGTACGGGGTGTCCAAGCTGGCCGGGACGGAGCTGGTGCTGGCCTCCGGGCTGGACGCGGCGGTGCTGCGGGTGTTCGACGTGGTGGGACCGGGGGCGCCGACCGCCTCGCTGTTCGGGCGGCTCGCCGAGGGCCTGCGGCGGGCGCTGGAGCGGGACGAGAACCAGGTGCGGATGCCGGACCTGTCCGGATACCGGGATTTCGTGGACGTGCGGGACGTCGCGCGGGCGATCCAGGCGGCGGCGGTCTCGGCCGCCACCGGGGTGATCAACGTCGGCAGCGGGCACGCGGTGCGGGCCCGGGACGCGGCCCAGCTGCTGGTGCGGGCCTCGGGCTTCGAAGGGGCGATCGTCGAGGAGAACCGGCAGGTCCTGCTGCCCGCGCAGGTCGGCGGGCCGGGCGGCGACCACCTTCCCGGGCAGCACCACTCGGCGGGGCCGTACCTGCCGGGGCACCGCTCGGAGGGCCCGCGGCCGGAGGGCCGGCCCGCGCCGGGCGAGCCGGTGCCGTGGCGGCAGGCGGACGTGCGCACCGCCCGGGACCGTCTCGGCTGGCGGACACAGGTGCCGCTGGAGGAGTCACTGGGGGACGTCTGGCTGGAGACGGCCTGCCGGGTGTGAGGCCGGCGGCGGGGGCGTCCCGGGCCGTCATCACGGGGCCGGGGGCGCTCCGGGCGGCCGTTCCGGGCGGTTCCACGATCCGGCGGCGCCCGTCTCGCCCATCGGACGGGCTGTCTCGGAATACCGACCGGGCATGACACTGTTGGCGTAGAGAGCCACCCGAGTGGCGGAGCAGCAACCCGTCCGAGGCGGCCCCGGGCCACCTGAACAAGACACCCATCGGAGTCCCCGTGTCGTTGCCACCCCTGGTCGAACCGGCCGACGAGCTCACCGTTGACGAGGTCCGCAGGTACTCCCGCCACCTGATCATCCCCGACGTCGGGATGGCCGGGCAGAAGCGGCTGAAGAACGCCAAGGTGCTGTGCGTCGGCGCCGGCGGTCTGGGCTCGCCCGCGCTGATGTACCTGGCCGCCGCCGGTGTCGGCACGCTGGGCATCGTCGAGTTCGACGTGGTCGACGAGTCGAACCTGCAGCGCCAGATCATCCACGGCCAGGCGGACATCGGCCGTTCCAAGGCGGAGTCGGCGCGGGACTCGGTCAAGGAGATCAACCCCTACGTCGACGTGATCCTGCACGAGGAGCGCCTCGACAACTCCAACGTGATGGAGATCTTCTCCGGCTACGACCTGATCGTGGACGGCACCGACAACTTCGCCACCCGCTACCTGGTGAACGACGCCGCGGTGCTGCTCGGCAAGCCGTACGTGTGGGGATCGATCTACCGCTTCGACGGCCAGGCCAGCGTGTTCTGGGCCGAGCACGGCCCCTGCTACCGCTGCCTCTACCCGGAGGCCCCGCCGCCGGGCATGGTGCCGTCCTGCGCCGAGGGCGGTGTGCTGGGCGTGCTGTGCGCGTCCATCGGCTCGATCCAGGTCAACGAGGCGATCAAGCTGCTGGCCGGCATCGGCGACCCGCTGGTGGGCCGACTGATGATCTACGACGCCCTGGAGATGAACTACCGCCAGGTGAAGGTCCGCAAGGACCCGAACTGCGCCGTCTGCGGTGAGAACCCGACGGTCACCGAGCTGATCGACTACGAGGCCTTCTGCGGCGTCGTGTCGGAGGAGGCGCAGGCCGCCGCCGCCGGTTCGACCATCACCTCGCACCAGCTCAAGCAGTGGCAGGACGAGAAGGAGGACATCTACCTCGTCGACGTCCGCGAGCCCGGCGAGTTCGAGATCGTCAACATCCCCGGCGCGGTGCTGATCCCGAAGAACGAGTTCCTGATGGGTGACGCGCTGGAGAAGCTGCCGCAGGACCGCAGGATCGTGCTGCACTGCAAGTCGGGCGTGCGCTCGGCCGAGGTGCTGGCCGTGGTGAAGGCCGCGGGCTTCGCCAACGCCGTCCACCTCGGCGGCGGCGTGCTCGGCTGGGTGAACCAGATCGAGCCGCACAAGCCGGTCTACTAGGCGCCGACATCAGGGAGGGCCCGCCGTCGTCCGGCGGGCCCTCCCTCGTGCGTTCCCCCCTCGCGGGTCCTCCGTGCGTTCCGCTCGCGCGTCCTCAGAGCACGTGCCTGCGCTGCAGCACGTTGTAGGCGATCCAGCCCGGCAGCACGGGCAGCCAGAAGGTGAGCGCCCGGTAGAGGAAGACCGCCGGGGTGGCGACCGCCGGGGGTACGTCCGCGACGGTCAGGGCGCCGATCAGGGCGACCTCGACCGGGCCGATGCCGCCCGGGGTGGGGATCGCCGAACCGGCCGCGTTGGCGGTCAGGAACACCACCGCGACGGCCGAGAAGCTGACGTCGCCGCCGAAGGCCTGCACCGAGAAGTCCAGGCAGGCGGTGAAGGAGAGGGTCAGCAGCAGGATGCCGCCGAAGCCGGTGAGCAGCTTGCTGGGCGTCTGCATCAGGTCGAGCATCCGCGGCACCACGCCGAAGAACAGCGAGCGCAGCCGGCCCAGGACGAAGCGCCGCAGCGGCGCGACGGCGGCCACCACCAGGGCGAGCACGGCGGCGGTCAGCACGCCGATGATCACCGCGCGGGAGGCGGAGAGGTCGCCGTTGGTCTGGCTGCCGGTGATCAGGCCGAAGCTGAACAGCAGCAGCAGGTGCCCGGCCAGGCCCGCCAGCTGGGAGGCGCCCACCGAGGCGACCGCCTGGCCGGGGCGGATGCCGGCCTTCTGCAGGTAGCGGGTGTTGAGCGCGATGCCGCCGATCGCGGCGGGGGCGACCAGCTTGACGAAGGAACCGGCCAGCTGGGCCGCGACGGTGCGCCGGAAGGGCAGCCGCTCGGGCACGAAGCCGGTCAGGCTCATCGAGGCGGCGACGTAGCTGAACGCCGCCGCGAGCAGGGCCGCCGCCGCCCACGCCCAGTTCATCTGGGAGAGCTTCAGCTGGGCGGGCTTGATGGTGGTCAGCGCCAGGTAGGCGGCGAAGGTGAGCGCGATCACCATGATCAGGCTCTTCGGCTTCAGCCGCTCCAGCTTGGCCGGCTCCAGCGGCGCCTCGGGGGCGATCTGCAGGATCTGGCCGCGGATGCGGCTGAGCAAGTCCTCGCCGGCCGCCGCGATGTCCTCCTCGGCCTGCTGCTGGGTGCGCTCGCCGGCGGCGACCTGCTCCAGCGCCTTGGCGCGGGCGGCGGCCTTGCGCTCCTTGGTGAGCTTGGCCAGGTCAATCCGGGTGGAGCGGCTCATCCCGACCGGCTGGAGCAGCGGCAGCGCCTGGGCGACGCGCTCGGCGCCGAGCACCGCGTTGGCGGTGGCGACGGCCCGCTCGGGGCCGATCCGCAGCGCGAAGGTGGTGAGCAGCTGGGCGACGTCGATGCGCAGCGTGAGGTCGGTCGCGGCGATGTCCCCGCCGGAGAGGTTGACCAGGCAGCCGGTCTTCTCGTCCACCACCAGCAGCGACTCGCCGGTGAGCCGGCGGTGGGCGATCCGGCGCTCGTGCAGGGCGGCCACCGACTGCCACAGCGAGGCCATCACCTGGTCGGTGACCTCGTCGTCGGCGAGCTCGTCCAGGGTGCGGCCCTCGACGTTCTCGTACACCAGGATCGCGGCGTCCGGGCCCAGCTCGGAGGTGGCGACCAGCTGCGGCGCGCGGGCGCCCGAGGCGGCCGCCGCGTACGCGATCAGGGCTTCCTGCTCCAGCGCCTGGCGCAGCGACTGGGGGCTGCGGCGCACCGCCACCGAGCGCAGCCGCAGCCGGCGCCAGGCCCGGTAGAAGAAGCCGGAGGCCTGCTGCTCGCGGTCGATGATGTGGACGTCCAGCGGCGGGCCGTCCTGCTGGGTGACGTAGTAGCGGCGGGTGCCGCCCGGGGCGTCGGGGGCGCGGGCGGCGCCGGCCGGGGTGAAGCCGACCTTGCGCAGGCCGATCATCAGGTGCTGGCCGGTGGGCCGGATGTTGGGGGAGCCGATCGCGTACAGGGTGCCGTAGGCGACGGACCAGCCGATCAGCACGGTGAGCAGCAGCGACAGCGGGGTGGTGTAGCCGCCGAGCAGTTCGGTGACCCCGCTGAAGACCACCACCACCCACAGGGCCACCCGCCAGCGGGGTCGGCTCGACATGCCGACGGCGGTCATGTAGGCGATCACCGGGGCGAGGTAACCGTGCACCGGGTCGGTGAGGGGGCCGTTGCTGTCCAGCGGCAGCCGGGTCAGCGCGTCCCGGATGTGCTCGGAGGCGCCCTCGGCCACCCACCAGTCGATGCCCAGCGAGACGCCGTACGCCAGCACCGAGGCGAGCACGCCGTCGGCGACCCGCAGGCCGTCGCGTTTGATCAGCCGCTCGACGGCGAACGCCAGCGGCACGGCGAGCACGGCGACGCTGGACACCAGGCCGGTGATGGTGGACAGCACCGCGGAGAAGTGCGGCGCGTTGGTGGCGATGTCCTGCTCGATGCCGGTGGTGGTCGAGGTGGCGATGCCGGCCAGCACGAAGACGGCGACTATCCCGAAGATGCCGGCCAGGAAGCGGATCAGGTCGGACGGGCGGTGCGCGCGGGCGGCGAGCAGCGGCTCGTCGACGTCCAGGTGCGGGGCGTCGTCCAGCGGGTCGTGGAATTCCGCCCGCGGCGCGGGGGCGGGGATCAGGGCGACCGGCTCGGTGGGCTCTGCGGGTTCGGTCGGCGCGGTGCCCACCGGCTCGCCCGGCTCGCCCGGCTCAGCCGGCGCGGGCGGCGCAGGCGGCTCGGCCGGCGCGGGCGCCTTCTCGGGCGTGGGGGTCTTGATCGTCGGGTCCTTGATCAGGGAGACTTCCGGCGTCGGCCCGTGCCCGGGCCCGCCTTCCGACTCGCGCCCGGGAGCCGGCGGCACGGCGGATCCGGACTCGTCGGAGTCCCTGTCCACGCCCACGTCAGCCGTCCCGGTCATCTGGTCTTGTCCTCGTATCACCACTCACCGCCCCGAAGATGGTGGCATGCCCCGCGCCCCTGTGCTGGACAGGGGGCGGATCGGGCGCGGCGGGTCGATCGCCCGGGGCCGCGCGTGCGCCCCTATGAGGAAGGATGCCCCAGGTGACGGACGTAACAGACGACGGTCTCCCGGACGCCCTGCCCCCCTTCGCCGAACTGGTGCTCGACCTGGCCGAGCGGATTCCACCCGGGCGAGTGATGACCTACGGGGACATCGCCGAGTACCTCGGCCAGGGCGGCCCCCGGCAGGTCGGCCGGGTGATGGCCCTGTACGGCGGCTCGGTGCCCTGGTGGCGGGTCATCCGCGCCGACGGCCGCCTCCTGCCAGGGCACGAACAGCGCGCCCTCACCCACTACGGCGAGGAGGGCACGCCGCTGCGCGAACTCGCCGACCCGCCCCGCGTCGACCTCGAACGGGCCCGCTGGAACGGACAGCCCGAATCGGCGAAGGCCCCGCGCGAACGGGATTGACGGAGCGGGACCGTAGGCTCGATGCGGGCGGGCCCCGACGGGCCCGCCCCGGCCATGCCCCCGCACCACTCCAGGACCGTCACCCGTGAGCTCCCCGTACCGGCTCGTGCACAGCCCGCTCGTCCAGCCCGGCCCGCCCGCGCTGGACGCCTACCAGCGCGCCGTGGTCGAGCACACCGGCGGCCCGCTGCTCGTCCTCGCCGGACCCGGCACGGGCAAGACCACCACCCTGGTCGAAGCGGTCGCCCGCCGCGTCCAGGAGGGCACCGACCCCGAGCGGATCCTCGTCCTCACCTTCAGCCGCAAGGCCGCGATGGAACTGCGCGACCGGATGTCCGGCCGCCTCGGCTCCAGCGCCGCCGCCCCGCAGGCCACCACCTTCCACTCCTTCTGCTACGCCCTGCTGCGCGCCCACCAGGACCCCGAGGACTACGCCGAACCGCTGCGGCTGCTCTCCGGCCCCGAGCAGGACGTCATGGTCCGCGAACTGCTCGCCGGCGGCGCCGAGGACGCCAGGCTCGGCAGCACCCGCATCCAGTGGCCCCTGGACCTGCGGGCCTGCCTGACCACCCGCGGCTTCGCCGACGAGGTCCGCGCCGTCCTCGCCCGCAGCCGCGAACTCGGCCTCGGCGAAGCCGAACTCGAGCGCTTCGCCCACGGCGTCCAGCGCCCCGACTGGGCCGCCGCCGCGCACTTCCTCGCCGACTACCTCGACGTCCTCGACCTGCGCGGCGTCCTCGACTACGCCGAACTCGTCCACCGCGCCGTCCTGCTCGCCGAACGGCCCGACGTCGGCGAGGAACTCCGGCGGCGCTACGAGGTCGTCTTCGTCGACGAGTACCAGGACACCGACCCCTCCCAGGTCCGACTGCTGCGCCGGCTCGCCGGCGGCGGCCGCGACCTCGTCGCCGTCGGCGACCCCGACCAGTCGATCTACGCCTTCCGCGGCGCCGACATCAACGGCATCCTCGACTTCCCGGAGACCTTCCGCCAGGCCGACGGCAGCCCCGCCGAGGTCAAGGTGCTGCGGGTCTCCCGCCGCTCCGGCGCCGTCCTGCTCGCCGCCTCGCGCGAGATCGCCCGCCGGATGCCGATGGGCCGCCTGCCCGCCGACAAGCTCGCCCAGCACCGCGCCCTGCTGCCCTCCCGCGAGGGCGGCCGGGTCGAGGTCTACACCTACCCGACCCCCGGCGCCGAACTCGACTCGATCGCCGACCTGCTGCGCCGCGCCCACCTGGAGGACGGCGTGCCCTGGGGCGAGATGGCCGTGCTGGTGCGGGCCGGCGCCCGCTCCATCCCGGGCGTGCGACGGGCCCTCAGCGCGGCCGGCGTGCCGCTGGAGATCGACGGCGACGACCTGCCGCTGCGCGAGGAGCCCGCCGTCGCCCACCTGCTGCTGGCCCTGCGGGTCTGCGCCGAACAGGCGACCCGGCTCACGGCCCGCGCCAAGCAGGAGGATGCCGAGCACCGCGACGCCGAGCACGGCGATCCGGACCCGGCTGGCGCGGACCCGGCCGACGCGGACCGCCCCGACCCGGCCGTCCCCGCGCCGGACGGCGGCGACCCGCTCACCGTCGACCTCGCCCACGCCCTGCTCACCGGCCCCCTCGGCGGCCTCGACGGCTCCGACCTGCGCCGCCTGGGCCGGGCCCTGCGCGAGGAGGAACGCGCCGCCCTGCGCGCCGAAGGCCGCCCCGGCGTCCCGCGCCCGGCCGGCGAACTGATCCGCGAGGCCCTCGCCGAACCCGAGCGCCTGGTCGCCCTCGACCCCGCCGTCGCCCGCCGCGCCCGCGACCTCGGCACCCTGCTGGCCAAGGTCCGCGAACGGCTCGCCGGCGGCTGCACCGCCGAGGAGGCGCTGTGGGAGCTGTGGGACGGCAGCCGCCGCTGGCGCGAACGCCTGGAACGCGCCGCCCTGCGCGGCGGCGCCGCCGGCCGCAACGCCGACCGCGACCTGGACGCGCTGTGCGCCCTGTTCGAGACCGCCGCCCGCGCCGAGGAACAGGTCACCGGCCACCGCAGCGCCCTCGACCTGCTCGCCGAACTCGAGGCCCAGGACATCGCCGCCGACACCCTCACCGTGCGCGCCGTGCGACCCGAGGCGGTGCGGCTGATGACCGCCCACCGCTCCAAGGGCCTGGAGTGGCGCCTGGTCGTCGTCGCCGGCGTCCAGGACGGCCTCTGGCCCGACCTGCGCCGCCGCGGCTCCCTGCTGGAGGCCGACCGGATCGGCCGCGACGGCCTCGCCGAACCGCTCTCCCCGGCGGCCCTCCTCGGCGAGGAACGCCGGCTCTTCTACGTCGCCGCCACCCGCGCCAAGGAACGGCTGATCGTCACCGCCGTCAAGGCCCCCGCCGACGACGGCGACGAGCCGTCCCGCTTCCTGCGCGAGCTCTACCGCGAGGACGTCGACCCGCGCACCGGCACGGTCGTGCGCCGCACCCCGCCGGTCACCGTCGAGGACGTCACCCACCGCCCGCGCCGCCCGCTGACGGTCGCCGCCCTCGTCGCCGAGCTGCGCGCCGTCACCGTCGACCCCGCCCGCTCGCCCGAACTGCGCCGCGCCGCCGCCGAACGCCTCGCCGTCCTCGCCGCCGCCACCGACGACGAGGGCCTGCCGCTGGTGCCCGCCGCCCACCCCGACCGCTGGTGGGGCCTGGACGACGCCACCGCGGCCCCCGAACCGCTGCGCAGCGCCGACCTGCCCGTACGGCTGTCCGGCAGCGGCCTGGAACAGCTGGAGAACTGCTCGCTGCAGTGGTTCCTGGACAAGGAGGTCAAGGCCCGCGTCGCCGGCTCCGCCGCCCAGGGCTTCGGCAACGTGGTGCACGCCCTCGCCGACGAGGTCGGCTCCGGCCGCACCCCCGCCGACCTCGCCGTCCTGATGGAACGCCTGGACACCGTCTGGGACGCCCTCGCCTTCGACGCCCCCTGGAAGTCCCAGCAGGAGAAGACCGAGGCCCGCGCCGCCCTGGAGCGCTTCCTCAACTGGCACGTCCTGGAACGCGGCCGCGCCGTCGTCGCCACCGAGCACGGCTTCGACGTCACCCTCGACGTCGGCGGCGTCACGGTGCGCATCCGCGGCTCCATGGACCGGATCGAGAAGGACCACGCCGGGCGCGCCTACGTCGTCGACTTCAAGACCGGCAAGCAGATACCCACGGACAAGTCCCTGCCCGAGCACAAGCAGCTCGCCGTCTACCAGCTCGCCGTGCGCGCCGGCGCCCTCAACGAGCTGCCCGGCTTCAGCGCCCACCCGCCGTCCACCGGCGGCGCCGAACTCGTCCACCTGCGCGAACCCGCCGGCAAGGCCGCCCAGGACGCCCCGAAGGTGCAGCGCCAGGAGCCGCCCGAGGGCGAACCGTGGATCGAGAACCTGCTCGCCGAGGCCGCCGGCAAGGTCCTCGCCGAGCGCTTCGTCCCGCAGACCGGCGGCGGCTGCGACCGCTGCGCCTTCCGCCGCAGCTGCTCGGCCCAGCGGGACGGCGCCCAGCTCGTCGAGTAGCCGCCGCGCGGCCGTGGTGTGACCGTCGGGCGGCCGGCGCGCGGCTGCCGCGTGACCGTCGAGTAGCCAGGGTCACCCCGGCCGGGCGCCCGGAGTGTCGGCTCGGCCCGTTAACGTTGCGGGGTGACCGCCGTGCTCAGCCATCCCGACCAGCTCAAGGAGCTGCTGGGCATCCCGTTCAACCGGGAGCAGATGGCGGCCATCGGCGCCCCCCTGGCACCGGCCGTGATCGTCGCCGGCGCCGGCTCCGGCAAGACCACCGTGATGGCCGCCCGGGTCGTCTGGCTGGTCGGCTCCGGCGCGGTGCGGCCCGAAGAGGTCCTCGGCCTCACCTTCACCAACAAGGCCGCCGGCGAACTCGCCGAACGCGTCCGCGACGCCCTGCTCCGCGCCGGCATCGCCGACCGCGAGGACACCGAACCCCTCGGCGACCCGGAGATCTCCACCTACCACGCCTTCGCCGGCCGCCTCCTCAAGGAGCACGGCCTGCGCATCGGCATCGAACCGGACGTCCGGCTGCTCGCCGACGCCACCCGCTTCCAGCTCGCCGCCAAGGTGCTGCGCACCGCCCGCGGCCCCTTCCCCTCCCTCACCGGCACCTTCGCCAACCTCGTCGCCGACCTCACCGCCCTCGACGGCGAACTCGCCGAACACCTCGTCGAGCCGCAGGCCCTGCGCGCCTTCGACGAGGAACTGCTCGACACCCTCGCCACCGTCAGACTCGGCAACGACGACCTGCGCGCCGTCCCCGCCACCGCCCGCGCCCGGCTGGAACTGCTGCGCCTGGTCGAGGACTACCGCCGCCGCAAGCAGGCCGCCGGACTCATGGACTTCGGCGACCAGATAGCCGCCGCCGCCCGCCTCGCCCAGCAGCGCCCCGAGGTCGGCGAACTGCTTCGCGGCCAGTACCGGGTCGTCCTGCTCGACGAGTACCAGGACACCTCCGTCGCCCAACGGCTCATGCTCGCCGGCCTGTTCGGCGCCGGCCCCGACCACCGGGGCACCGGCCACCCGGTGACCGCCGTCGGCGACCCCTGCCAGGCCATCTACGGCTGGCGCGGCGCCTCCGTCGCCAACCTCGACGACTTCCCCCGGCACTTCCCCCAGGCCGACGGCCGTCCCGCCGACCGCTACTCGCTCAGCGAGAACCGCCGCAGCGGCGGCCGGCTGCTCGCCTTCGCCAACGAGCTCGCCGCCCCGCTGCGCGCCGTGCACGAGGGCGTCGAGGCGCTGCGCCCGGCCCCCGGCGCCGAACAGGACGGCTACGTGCGGGCCGCGCTGCTGCCCACCCACGCCGAGGAGGTCGACTGGCTCGCCGACTCGGTCGCCCACCTGGTGCGGACCGGCACCGCGCCCGGCCGGATCGCCGTGCTGTGCCGCGGCGGCGCCGCCTTCCCGGACATCCACGCCGCGCTCGTCGCCCGCGAGGTGCCGGTCGAGGTGGTCGGCCTCGGCGGGCTGCTGCAACTGCCCGAGGTCGCCGACCTGGTGGCGGTCTGCGAGGTGCTGCACGACCCGACCGCCAACGCCGCCCTGGTGCGCCTGCTGATCGGCCCGCGCTGGCGGATCGGCCCGCGCGACCTCGCCCTGCTCGGCCGCCGGGCCGCCGACCTGGTGCGCACCGACCGGCCCGAGGGCGTGGAGGCGCTGGCCGCCGCCGTCGCCGAGGCCGACCCCACCGAGACCATCTCGCTGGCCGACGCGGTGGAGACCTTCCTGCCCGGCCCGGCCGAGGACGGCCACCAGCCGGACGACCTGCCGTTCTCCGCCGAGGCCCGGGTCCGCTTCGCCCGGCTCGCCACCGAACTGCGCGAGCTGCGCCGCTCGCTCGCCGACCCGCTGATGGACGTGCTGCACCGGGTGCTCGCCGTCACCGGCCTGGAGGTCGAACTGGCCGCCTCGCCCAAGGCACTGGCCGCTCGGCGCCGCGAGACCCTGCACGCCTTCCTGGACGTCGCCGCCTCCTTCGCCGACCTCGACGGCGACCCGGGCCTGGGCGCCTTCCTCGGCTTCCTGCGCGCCGCCCAGGAGTATGAGCGCGGCCTGGACAGCAGCCTGCCCGGCGGCGAGGACACCGTGAAGGTGCTCACCGCGCACAAGTCCAAGGGCCTGGAGTGGGACGTGGTGGCCGTCCCCGGCCTGGTGAAGGGCGCCTTCCCGTCCGCCACCCCGCGCGAACGCTGGACCAGCACCAAGCGGGTGCTCCCGCACGCCCTGCGCGGCGACCGCGCCACCCTGCCCGACGTCCGCGGCGGCTGGAACGGCAAGTCGATGGCCGCGTTCAAGAAGGAACTGGCCGAGCACTCGGGCACCGAGGAACTGCGCCTCGGCTACGTCGCGTTCACCCGCCCCCGCGCGCTGCTGCTGGCCTCCGGCCACTGGTGGGGGCCGAGCCAGAAGACCGTCCGCGGCCCGTCCGCCTTCCTGGAGCGGCTGCGCGAGCACTGCGAGCGGCCCGGCGCCGGCGAGGTCGAGCACTGGGCCGAGCCCCCCGAGAAGGGCGCCGAGAACCCGGCGCTGGCCGCCGCCGTCGAACGCCCCTGGCCGCTGCCGCTGGACCCGGCCGCCCAGCACGCCCGCCGCCGGGTCGCCGAGGTGGTGCGCGCCCGGCTCGCCGGGGCCCCGGCGCCCGAACCCGAGCCGATGGCCGTCGAGGACCAGCGGCAGGTCGCCTCCTGGGACCGCGACCTGACCGCGCTGCTGGGCGAGTTGGAGCGCTCCCGGCGCACCGCCCGCGAGGTGCCGCTGCCCGCCGCGCTGTCCGCCACCCAGCTGCTGCGCCTGGCCGCCGACCCGGACGGCTTCGCCCGCGACCTGGCCCGCCCGATGCCGCGCCCCCCGCAGCCCGCAGCCCGGCGCGGCACCCGCTTCCACGCCTGGGTGCAGTCCCGGATCGAGCCGCTGCTGCTGGTCGAGCCGGGCGCGCTGCCCGGCGCGGACGACGACGGCATCGAGGACGAACAGGACCTGGAGCGGCTCAAGGAGGCGTTCCTGCGCACCCCGTACGCGCAGCGCCGGCCCCACCGGGTGGAGGCGCCGTTCCAGCTGGTGCTGGCGGGGCGGGTGGTGCGCGGCCGGATCGACGCGGTCTACCGGGACGGTGACGTACTGTCAGGACAAGGTGGGGCGTCACGCTACGAAGTGGTGGACTGGAAGACCCACCGCGAGGAGACGGCCGACCCGCTGCAGCTCGCGGTCTACCGGCTCGCCTGGGCGGAACAGGCGGGCGTCGACCCCGAGCAGGTCACGGCGTCGTTCCTGTACGTCCGCAGCGGGCGGATCGTGCGCCCCGCAGGACTTCCCGGCCGAAAAGAGTTGGAACGGCTCCTGATCGGGAACAGTGACTAATGAGTCACGCAGAGCATCCAAGTCATCATCGCAGTGCCCGAAACCTGTGCGTCGTGCACGTTTCGCGCCTATTGTGGGGTCGGTAACCGGTCAACCCCCGTGCTCCGGCCGCCAGCGAGGCCCACATCCCCTAACCCTCAGTCATCACCGCAGGTGCCCCCAGGCACCGGCGACTTCTGCTGGAGAGTCCGAAGTTGAGCGCGACCGGATGGATCAGAGAGCGGTTCACCGGGCCGACCCCGGGACCCGCCCCGGGCGCGACCGGCACCTGGCCGAGGACGGCGCTCGCGCTGCCCCTCATCGGCATGGTGCTGATCGTCGTCCTCGACTACCTCAGCGGCACCGAGGTGACGGTCGAACCCGCCCTCACCGCCGTTCCCGCGCTGGCCGCCGTGGTCAGCCACCGCACCTGGTACCCGCTCGTGATCGGTCTGTGCACCGAGACGGCGGCCTTCCTGATGGCCTGGCGCAGCGACGCGCTCGGCGAGTCCGTGCACTCCGCCAGCGTCATCGCGATCCTGCTCGTCGCCACGATCGGCTGGGTCAGCGCCACCCTGAGGCTGCGCCAGGAGCGCGCCCTCGCCGACGCCCAACTGGTCGCGTCCATCGCCCGCCGGGTCCTGCTGCGACCCGTTCCCGAGAAGGTCGGCAGCGTACGCGCCGCCGTCCACTACGAGGCCGCCGCCGCGCACGCCCGCATCGGCGGCGACCTGTACGAAGTCGTCAACACCCGCCACGGCGTCCGGGCCGTCGTCGGTGACGTCCGCGGCAAGGGCCTCGGCGCCGTCGAGACCGCCGCCGCCGTCCTCGGCGCCTTCCGTGAGGCCGCCCACCAGGAACCCGCCCTCGACCGGGTGGCCGGCTGGCTGGCCGTCAGCCTCGACCGCGCCCTGCACGAGAACGACCACCCCGGCGTGGAGGAGGAGTTCGTCACCCTGGTGCTGATCGGCGTCGGCCCCGACGGCACCGCCGAACTCGTCAACTGCGGACACCCCGCGCCGCTGCTGCTGCGCGAGGACACCGTCCGCCCCCTCGAACTCACCGAAACCGTACCGCCCTTGGGCGTCCTCGATCCGGCCGACGTCCACCCCCCGGTGCACCGGGTCCCGCTGCGGGCCGGCGACCGGGTCCTGCTGTTCACCGACGGAGTGATCGAGGCCCGCGACCGCACCGGCGCCTTCTACCCGCTCGCCGAACGCCTCCCGCGCTGCGCCGACGGCCGCCCCGCCGACGTCCTCCAGCGCCTCCACGAGGACGTCGTGCGCCACGTCGGCCGCCAGCTCGGCGACGACGCGGCCATGCTGCTCCTGCAGTACGACCCCCAGCCGACCCCGCCCGTCCACCTCCCGCACCAGAACGGCGCCCTGAGCCACCTCAACTGAGGGCCCGGCTCACGGGTCAGAACACCTAGAGCGACACCTCGACCAGCAGCGGCCGGTGGTCCGACACCGCCGCGCGCGGCGCCCGGGCCGGTCCCACCGCCGCGCGCGGCACCCCCACCGCCAGCACGTGGTCGAACTGCACCGCCGGCCGGTGCGAGGGGTAGGTCGGCGTGCGCGCCAGGTCGTACCAGCCCTGCAGCCGCGCCCGCGGCTCACGCACCCGCCGCAAGCGCTGCCCGGCCACCACCGGCCGGGCCCGCCGCGCCGCCCGCAGCTCGCGCACCCGCACCCGAGGCGCCGTGCGCTCCAGCGCCATCGCCCCGCCCAGCACCGTGCGCGGCACCGCGCCGATCAGATTGAAGTCCCCCAGCACCAGGTACGGCTGCGGCAGGTCGGCGATCCACCGCCGGATGCCGGCCAGCTGCGCCATGTTCCAGCCCGGGACGAAGGACAGGTGCGCCGCCACCACCGTGAACGGCCCCCGCGTGCCCTCCAGCACCGCCGCCAGCGCCGCCCTCGGCTCGTCCGGCACCGGGGTCAGCCCGCGCCGCCCGGCCACCCGCAGCGGCAGCCCGAACGGCGCCGGGGCGAACCGCCGGGCCCGCCAGTGCCGCACCGGGAGCCGGGTCAGCAGTGCCGTCCCGTACGAGGGCGGGGAGCCGTCGCCCACCTCGGCCGGCCCGTACACCCGCAGCCCGTTCGGCCCGGCCGGCTCCCGCACCCAGCCCGCCACCGGCGCCGGGTGCCCGTGCAGCGCGGCGGCGAAGCGCCAGTCCTTCGCGCCCATCGCCGCGGCCGCCACCGCCGCCTGGTCGGTGCGGCCCGAGCGGGCCTGATACCGGTCCACCTCCTGCAGGGCCAGCACGTCGACGTCCAGCGCGGCCACCGCCTCCGCCAGCGGCGCGCCCGCGTCGGCCGGGTAGGGCCGTGGCGCGCCGTCCGCGGCGAGCGGCTGACCGTGCAACAGGTTGAAGGTGGCGATGCGCAACTGGCTCACACCGCACGACGGTACCCGAGGGGCGGGCGGCTTGAGCCGGCAGGGCATACCGGGTATACATACTGAGTATGTCCATCCGCCACGGTCTGCTCGCCCTGCTCGACGAGGGCCCCCGCTACGGCTACCAGCTGCGCTCCGAATTCGAGGCGCGCACCGGCGCCACCTGGCCACTCAACGTCGGGCAGGTCTACACCACGCTGTCCCGACTGGAACGCGACGGCCTGGTCGAAGCCGCCGGCGAGGACGACGAGGGCCACCAGTTCTACGCCGCCACCGACGCCGGCCGCGCCGAACTGCGGGCCTGGTTCGACACCCCGGTGCCCCGGACCAACCCCCCGCGCGACGAACTGGCCATCAAGCTCGCCATGGCCGTCACCGTGCCCGGAGTGGACGTCTCCGCCGTCGTGCAGGGCCAGCGCCGGCACAGCATCAAGGCCCTCCAGGACTACACCCGGCTCAAGGGCCGCGCCCTCGCCGGCACCCCGGCGCCCGGCGCGCCCGGCCCGGCGTCCGAAGCGGCGTCCGAAGCGGCGTCCGAAGCGGCGTCCGGCGCGGCCCGCAAACCCGGCACCGTGCCCGCCGAGAGCAACGAACTCGCCTGGCTGCTCGTCCTCGACCAGCTGATCTTCCAGACCGAAGCCGAGATCCGCTGGCTCGACCACTGCGAGACCCGTCTCGCCCGACAAGCCGAACTCCACCAGGCGCGCGCCACCGAAACCGCCCGCGCCACCGACACCGAGACCAGGAAACCCACCCGGCTCGGCCGCCGCACCCGCGCCTGAAACGCCACCGCGGCCCAGCCCGACTGAACCACCGGCCGGCGCCCCGGGCGCCGACCCGCACCCAGCACAAGGGGGGAACCGTGTCCCACACCCAACAGGCCCAGCCGACACCGGTGCTGCACCTGGAGAACGTCACCCGCGTCCACGGCCAAGGCGCCGCCGAGGTCCAAGCCCTACGCGGCGTCGACCTCAAGGTCCACCCCGGCGAATTCGTCGCCGTCATGGGCCCCTCCGGCTCCGGCAAGTCGACCCTGCTCACCCTCGCGGGCGGCCTCGACAGCCCCACCGGCGGCCGGGTCCTCGTCGAAGGCACCGCCCTCGGCGACCTCACCCGCAAGAAGCTCGCCCAAGTCCGCCGGCGCTCCGTCGGCTACGTCTTCCAGGACTACAACCTGATCCCCGCCCTCACCGCCGCCGAGAACATCGCCCTGCCCCGCGAACTCGACGGTCTCTCCGCCCGAGCCGCCCGCCGCGAAGCCCTCGCCGCCCTGGAGGAACTCGGCATCCCCGAACTCGCCGACCGCTTCCCCGACGACATGTCCGGCGGCCAGCAACAACGCGTCGCCATCGCCCGCGCCCTCATCGGCGACCGCCGCCTCGTCCTCGCCGACGAACCCACCGGCGCCCTCGACTCCACCACCGGCGAAGCCGTCCTCGCCGTCCTGCGCGCCCGCTGCGACGCCGGCGCCGCCGCCATGATGGTCACCCACGAAGCCCGCCACGCCGCCTGGGCCGACCGCGTGGTCTTCCTGCGCGACGGCCGCATGGTCGACGAATCCGTCAGCCAGGACGCCGCCAGCCTCCTCGTCAGCGCCGCCACCAACAGCATGAAGGTGGACGAGTGAAGCTCAGCGCCTGGCGGGTCGCCCTGCGCATAGCCCGCCGCGACGCCCTGCGCGCCAAAGGCCGCAGCGCCCTGGTCATCGCCATGGTCGCCCTGCCCGTCCTCGGCGTCACCGGCGCCGACGTCGTCTTCCGCAGCGCCCAACTCTCGCCCGCCGAACAGGCCGTCCGCACCATGGGCCAGGCCGCCGGCGAACTCGAGATGCTCGAACGCGGCTCCTCCGTCACGCAGGCACCCGACCCCACACAAGGACTCAGCGTCCAGAACCCCAAGGACAAGGCCAAGGACGGCGCCACCGCCCAGCACACTCCCGCGCAGCAGCGCGCCCTCGACACCCCACCCGCCGAACTGGCCCGGCAACTGCTGCCCGCCGGCGCCACCCTGGTGCCCGAACGCGAAGGCCCGTACACCGCCGCCACCAGCAGCGACGGCCTGCTCGCCACCCACATCAGCGAAACCGACCTCAACGACCCCGTCTGGAACGGCCGGCTGGACCGCGTGACGGGCCGGGCCCCCGCGAACGACCACGAAGCCGCCGTCACCCCCGACTTCCTCAAGCGGTCCGGCCTCAAACTCGGCGACCGGACGGCCGTCCGCGGCCTGGAAGCCACCCCGTTCACCATCACCGGCGTCTACGAGTACCCCGGCGAACTCAACGCCACCGAACTCTTCGCCCCACCCGGCACCCTGATCAACCGGCTCGCCCAAACCCCCGGCGCGACCCGCGGCCAAGCCGCCGGCACCGGCGAGCCCACCCGCTGGCTGGTCAAGCTCCCGGCCGGCACCGACCTCGACTGGCACAAGGTCGTCGAACTCAACGAGTACGGCTTCAGCGTCACCTCCCGCGCCGTCCTGACCGACCCCCCGGCCCGCGCCGACGTGCCCTACTACGTCGAACAGGACCAGCACTCGGGCAGCGACCCCTCCTACTTCAACAAGGCCGACGTGGTCATCCTCGCCACCGTCGTCGGCATGGCCCTCCTGGAGATCGTCCTCCTCGCGGGCCCCGCCTTCGCCGTCGGGGCCCGGCGCTCCCGGCGGCAACTCGGCCTGCTCGCCGCCGCCGGCGGTGACCGCGCCAACGTCCGCGGCGTCGTCCTCGGCGGCGGCGCCGTCCTCGGCGTCACCGGCGCCGCGATCGGCCTCGCCGTCGGAGTCGGCCTCGTCGCCCTGCTGCGCACCCAGGCCGAGTCCTACGCCGGCCGGCGCTTCGGCCACTTCAACCTCCAGCCGCTCGACCTGCTCGGCGTGCTCCTCGTCGGCCTGGTCACCGGTCTGCTCGCCGCGGTCGTCCCCGCCGTCCAGGCATCCCGCCAGGACGTCGTCAGCGCACTCACCGGCCGCGACTCGCTCAAGCCGCCGAACCGCAAACTCGCCCTGCTCGGCCTGCTGATGCTCGGCGGCGGCGCCGCGCTCGCCCTGCTCGGCGGCGCCAGCGGCGTCGGCAACCGCAGCTTCGCCGTCCTCGGTGGCTCCGCCCTCGCCGAACTCGGCATGGTCGCCCTCACCCCCGCCCTGGTCAGCCTCTTCGGCCGGCTCGGCCGCTGGCTCTCGCTCGGCCCCCGACTCGCCCTGCGTGACTCCGTGCGCCACCGCGCCCGCACCGCACCCGCCGTCGCCGCCGTCATGGCCGCCGTCGCCGGCTCCGTGGCCGTCGGCGTCTACACCGCCAGCTACGACGAGCAGTACCGGCGCGAATACGTCGCCCACGGCCCGTCCGGTGCCGTCCTGCTCGGCAACGGCTGGCTGGTCGGACCCGACGCCAAACTGCTGCCGCAGATGCGCGAGACCGTCGAACGCAGCATCCCCGACCTCGGCCCACGCGCCGACGTCCAACGCGTCACCTACAAGGGCGACTGCCCCGACGGCGACTCCTGCGGCTACGTCGACGTCGAACTCCCCAAGGAAGACCGCTGCCCCCTCCAGGACAGCGACCAGCACGTCAGCTCCGACGAAGCCGACCGGATCCTGGAGACCGACAAGCGCTGCCAGAGCCACGGCCGCGCCGGCAACCCCTTCAGCCCCATCACGGCCGGCGACGCCACCCTGCTGCGCAACCTCTACGGCGTCACCGACCCGGCGGCCGGCCAGGCCCTCGCCGCCGGCAAGGCCGTCGTCTTCGACGCCCGCTACATCAAGAACGGCAAGGTCGCCGTCCGGTACACCGTCTCCGATCCGGGCCTGGCGAGCGGCCCCGGCCACAGGCCCACCAGCGCCGAGATCGCCGTCGACGCCGTCCTCGCCAACGCCGCGGTGCCCGCCCCGGCCCAGGCCGTGGTCAGCCCGGACACCGCCGCCAGGCTCGGCTTCGCCACCTCGCTGACCGGCGCGGTCTGGCTCCCCGACACCGCACCGTCCGACAGCGCCCAGCAGAAGGCCGACGGCGCGCTCGCCAAGATCAGCGACCACGACGTGCTCACCGTCGAACGCGGCTACCAGTCCACGGCCGACCTCGTCCGGCTGGGCCTGACCGCCTTCGCCGCCCTGGTCGCCCTCGGCGCCGCCGGCATCGCCACCGGCCTGGCGGCCGCCGACTCCCAGCGCGACCTCACCACCCTCGCGGCGGTGGGCGCCGAGCCCCGCATCCGGCGCTCGCTGTCCGGCTTCCAGTGCGGCGTGATCGCCGCCATGGGCGCCGTACTCGGCGTGGTCTGCGGCATCGTGCCCGGCGTGGCGCTGCGCAAGGTCGAGGCCGCGACGACCACCTACCCCGGCATGAGCCCCGAGCAGATCGCCGACCGGGCGATCGTGGTCTTCCCGTGGCCCACCATCGCCGCCACCGTCGTGGTGCTCCCGCTGCTCGCGGCCGCCCTGGCGGCGGTGCTCACCCGCTCGCGGATCACCATGCTGCGCCGCTCGGTGTGAGGCCCGGGGGCTGAGGCCTGGGAGCTGGGGCCTGGGCCTCAGGCCCGGCGCCGCCCCGAGCGTGCCCCGCATCACCCCCGCCGCGCCCGTGTCGCGGCGGGGGTGACGGAGGTTACAGCCGCGACGGGCGGTAGCAAGCGGACGCCCGGGGCGGGCACCCGCACGGGCGAACTACAGTCGTCGGTATGACGAGAACCCCGGACAGCGCCGTCCGCGCCTTCATCGACCAGCACCAGGCCGCCTTCCTCGCGGACCTGTCCGAGTGGCTGGCCATCCCCTCGGTCTCCGCCGACCCCGGCCGAGCCGGCGACGTGCGCCGCTCCGCCGAGTGGCTGGCCGCCAAGCTGCGCGCGACCGGCTTCCTGGTCGCCGAGGTGTGGGAGACCGACGGGCTGCCGGCGGTGTTCGCCGAATGGCCCTCCGGGGACTCGTCCGCGCCGACCGTCCTGGTCTACGGGCACCACGACGTGCAGCCCGCCGCCAAGGAGGACGGCTGGGACACCGAGCCGTTCACCCCGACCGTGGTCGGCGGCCGGCTATACGCCCGCGGCGCCGCCGACGACAAGGGCCAGGTGTTCTTCCACACCCTGGGCGTGCGCGCCCACCTGGCCGCCACCGGCCGCACCGCGCCGGCCGTCAACCTCAAGCTGCTGATCGAGGGCGAGGAGGAGTCCGGCTCGCCGCACTTCGCCGACCTGGTCCGGCGCGAGGCCGCGCGACTGGCCGCCGACGTGGTGGTCATCTCCGACACCGGCATGTGGTCCGAGACCACGCCGACCGTCTGCACCGGCATGCGCGGCCTGGCCGACGCCCAGATCGACCTGTACGGGCCGGACACCGACATCCACTCCGGCTCCTTCGGCGGCGCCGTCCCCAACCCGGCGCAGGTCGCCGCCGAGCTGGCCGCGGCCCTGCACGACGGGGAGGACAGGGTCGCGATCCCGGGCTTCTACGACGGCGTGGTGGAGCTGACCGAGCGCGAGCGCGAACTCTTCGCCGAGCTGCCCTTCGACGAGGAGCAGTGGCTGCGCGTCGCCAAGTCGTACGGCACCCGCGGCGAGGCCGGCTACTCCACCCTGGAGCGGATCTGGGCCCGTCCGACCGCCGAGGTCAACGGCATCTGGGGCGGTTACACCGGCCCCGGCGGCAAGACCATCGTGCCGTCCTCCGCGCACCTGAAGCTGTCCTTCCGGCTGGTGGCCGGCCAGGAGGTGGAGAAGGTCCGCGAGGCGGTGCGCGCCTGGGTGGCCGAGCGGGTGCCCGCGGGCATCCGCCACGAGCTGGTGTTCCCGGGTGCGACCCGGCCCTGCCTGACCCCGCTGGACCACCCGGCGCTGCAGTCCACCGTGCGCGCGATGGGCCGGGCCTTCGGGCAGAAGATCCTCTTCACCCGTGAGGGCGGCTCCGGCCCCGCCGCCGACCTCCAGGACGTGCTGGGCGCGCCGGTGCTGTTCCTCGGCATCTCGGTGCCCTCGGACGGCTGGCACTCGGTCAACGAGAAGGTCGAACTGGGCCTGCTGGCCAAGGGCGTCGAGACCGCTGCGTACCTGTGGGGCGACCTGGCCGAGAACTTCCGGCCCGGCGCGTGAGTCCGCGCGCGCGGACCATGGCAGTCAGACCACTCATCCGGATGATTCACCACGTGGGGATGGAACGAGTTGAGCACCGTGCCTGAGACCGAGCGCCCGCTGGCCCTGGCCAGGTCGGGAGTGGACCGGGCGGCCGAGTACCGCTTCGACGAGCCGTGGCTGGCGGCCGCGTGGAGCCACCCCGCCACCCGGGTGCTGCCCATCGCCGGCGGCGAGGCCTTCGTCGTCGACACCGCGCAGGGCACCGAACTCGTGCTGCTGCCCTCCTTCGAGGCGCCGCAGACCGGCGACCGGTACTTCCTCGGCACCGACGAGGACGGCGTCTCGTACTTCGCGCTGGCCGGCGAGAGCCTGCCCGGACGGCTGGACGGCGACGCCCGCCCGGCCGGGCTGCGCGAGGTCGGCGCCCTGCTGTCCGACCGGGACTCCGGACTGCTGGTGCACGCCGTCGCGCTGGAGCACTGGCACCGGCTGCACAGCTTCTGCTCGCGCTGCGGGCACCCGACCGAGAAGGCCGGAGCCGGGCACGTGCGGCGCTGCACCTCCTGCGCGGCCGAGCACTACCCGCGCACCGACCCGGCGGTGATCATGGCGATCACCGACGACCAGGACCGCTGCCTGCTCGGCCGCCAGGCACTGTGGCCGGAAGGCCGCTGGTCCACGCTGGCCGGCTTCGTCGAGCCGGGGGAGTCGATCGAGCAGGCGGTGGCCCGCGAGGTGCAGGAGGAGGCGGGGGTGCGGGTCGGCGAGGTCCGCTACGTCGCCAGCCAGCCCTGGCCGTTCCCGTCCAGCCTGATGCTCGGCTTCATGGGCAAGGCGCTGCCCGGCGGCACCGAGATCACCGTGGACGGCGAGGAACTCGCCGAGGCACGCTGGTTCTCCCGGGAGGAACTGCGCGCCGGAATGGCCGCGGGCGAGATCCTGCCGCCCTCCGGCATCTCGATCGCCCGCCACCTGGTCGAACTCTGGTACGGCGAACCGCTGCCCGCGAGCGCGCGCTGGTAATTTCGTCCGAATTCCCGGCGCTTCCGCCCGGAAGGGGGCGCGTGGCCTATGCCGCGCGCCCCAACCTTTTGCCCCCGAGGCCTCGCCGACACCGCGATCGGCCGACTGTTCGTGACCGGACGGGCCAGTTCTGCTACCGCGCCACACCCTCACGCCACCACCGTCAACCCACCCGGACGACATTGCCGGAAACGGCTGAAAACGCGTCACCCCGCTCGCTACATTCACTCGGGTGACAATCCCCCGGGGCACCGCCCAATCCCCCAAATACCAGCGCCTCGCCGCCGACCTGCGCCGCCGGATCGCCGAGGGCGAGTTCACCACCCACACCGCCCTCCCCGTCGAGAGCGAACTGGAACGCCAGTACGGCGTCGCCCGCAACACCGTCCGCCTCGCCATCGACGTCCTCGTCAACGAAGGCCGGCTCGTCCGCCTCCAGGGCAAGGGCACCTACCTGCGCGAGCACCCCGTCCTCGACCACCGCGCCTACGGACCCACCCTCGCCGCCGCGCCGCGCGACTGCCTCGCCGCGCCCTCCGACGTCTACCTCGGCGAAGCCGCCGACGCCGGACGCGAACTCAGCACCGACTTCGAGATGATGATCGTCCGGGCCCGCGTCGACATCGCCGAACGCCTCGGACTGCGCCCCGGCGAGGCCATCGTCGTCCGCCGCCAACTGCGACTGCTCGACCGCGAGCCGTACTCCATCGAGGAGAGCCACTACCGGGCCGGGCTCGCCGCCGGCACCCCCCTGATGGAACCCGACCCCGTCGACGGCGGCGACGAAGCCGTCCTCGCCGCCCTCGGCCGCACCGAGATCGGCGCCGTCGACCACCTCGTCGCCCGGATGCCCGGCCCCGAGGAGGCCCAGTGGTTCCAGGGCGGGCCCGGCGTCCCGCTCATGGTGCAGACCCGCGTCACCTACGACCGGCGCGGTCCCGTCCGGGTCATCGAGACCCGCTACTCCGCCGACCGCAGCCGGCTCGTCTACGGCATCGGCGACCTCGGCGCGCGCACCACCCTGCCCGCGCCGGCCGCTCCCGTCGACCCAGCCCGGGCCGACGCACCGTGACGGGGCGCGCCGACCGGGGTCGCGCCGGCCGGGGCGGGACCGGCCGCCCAGGCCGCCGCGGCCCGTCCGGCAGGAATCGGGGGCCCCGCCGCAGCCCGTCCGGCGGGGATCAGCCCGCCAGCGCCTTCTTCACCTGCAGCAGGCTCGGATTGGTCATCACGACCCGCTCACCGCCGCCCTCCGGCTGCACCAGCACCGTCGGCACCGTCTGGTTGCCGCCGTTCACCGACTCCACGAACGCCGCCGACGCCGGGTCCTCCTCGATGTTGATCTCGGTGTAACCGATGCCTTCACGGTCCAGCTGGCTCTTGAGTCGGTTGCAGTACCCACACCAGGTCGTGCTGTACATCGTCACGCTGCCGGACATCGAGGGGGCTCCTTCGAAAGAGGGGGTCACACGGTCTCTGGGCGGAACGTCCGCCGAGCGGCGGGCATTCCGGCATGCCGACGAGCGGCACGCGAAGCGATCATCCTGCGATCACACCGGGCCTGTGGACAACCCCGCCCCCGTTGTCCCACCGGACTGAGAAGATGGAACGCATGCAGGAAGACCTCTTGAGCGGCAGCCCGTACGACGCCCCCCACGGCTCCCCCTGGGCCGACCCCGGCGCCGCAACGGGCCCCGACGCCGTGCTCGCCGGGCTCGACCCCGAACAGCGCGCCGTCGCCACCGCCCTGCACGGCCCCGTCTGCGTCCTCGCCGGCGCCGGCACCGGCAAGACCCGCGCCATCACCCACCGCATCGCCTACGGCGTGCGCAGCGGCGTCTACCAGCCCGCCCAGGTCCTCGCCGTCACCTTCACCGCCCGCGCCGCCGGCGAGATGCGCGGCCGCCTGCGCCAACTCGGCGCCGAAGGCGTCCAAGCCCGCACCTTCCACGCCGCCGCCCTGCGCCAGCTCCAGTACTTCTGGCCCCGCGCCGTCGGCGGCCCCGTGCCCCAGCTCCTCGAACGCAAGGTCCAACTCGTCGCCGAAGCCGCCGGCCGCTGCGGACTGCGCGTCCAGCGCACCGAACTGCGCGACCTCACCGCCGAGATCGAATGGGCCAAGGTCACCCAGACCGCCCCCGAGGACTACCCCGCCGCCGTCGCCAAATCCGGCCGCGAAGCCCCCCGCGACCCCGCCGAGACCGCCCAGGTCTACCGCGTCTACGAAGAGACCAAGACCCGCCGCGGCAACATCGACTTCGAGGACGTCCTCCTCCTCACCGCCGCCATCCTGGAGGACCGCCCCGACATCGCCGAGCAGGTCCGCTCCCAGTACCGGCACTTCACCGTCGACGAGTACCAGGACGTCTCCCCCCTCCAACAGCGCCTGCTCGACCAGTGGACCGGCCCCGACGGCGGCGCCAGCCTCTGCGTCGTCGGCGACGCCAGCCAGACCATCTACTCCTTCACCGGCGCCACCCCCGACTACCTCCTCGGCTTCCGCGGCCGCCACCCCCAGGCCACCGTCGTCAAACTCGTCCGCGACTACCGCTCCACCCCCCAGGTCGTCCACCTCGCCAACGGACTGCTCGCCCAAGCCCGCGGCGAAGCCGCCCGCCACCGCCTCGAACTCGTCTCCCAACGCGAAGCCGGCCCCGAACCCGTCTACACCGAGTACGAGGACGAACCCACCGAGGCCGAGACCACCGCCCGCCGCATCAAGGACCTCCTCGCCACCGGCGTGCGCGCCAGCGAGATCGCCGTCCTCTTCCGCACCAACGGCCAGTCCGAGGTCTACGAACAGGCCCTCGCCGACCTCGGCGTCCCCTACCAGCTCAAAGGCGCCGAACGGTTCTTCGAACGCCCCGAGGTCCGCGACGCCGGCATCCTGCTGCGCGGCGCCGCCCGCGCCGCCGCCGACCCGCTCACCGCCGCCACCCCCGACCTCGCCGGACAGGTCCGCGCCGTCCTCGCAACCCGCGGCTTCACCCCCGAACCCCCCGCCGGCTCCGGCGCCGTCCGCGACCGCTGGGAATCCCTCGCCGCCCTCGTCCGACTCGCCGAAGAATTCGAACGCACCCGCACCGCCGACGGCCACACCACCGACCTCGCCGCCTACGTCGCCGAACTCGACGCCCGCGCCGCCGCCCAACACGCCCCCGCCGTCGAAGGCGTCACCCTCGCCTCCCTCCACGCCGCCAAGGGCCTCGAATGGGACGCCGTCTTCCTCGTCGGCCTCACCGAAGGCACCCTGCCGATCATCTACGCCAAGACCGACGAACAGATCGAGGAGGAACGCCGCCTCCTCTACGTCGGCGTCACCCGCGCCCGCCACCACCTCAGCCTCTCCTGGGCCCTCGCCCGCTCCCCGGGCGGCCGCGCCTCCCGCAAACCCAGCCGCTTCCTCGACGGGCTGCGCCCCGGCTCCAGCGCCCCGGGCGCACGCACCGGCGCGCGCGGCGGCAGGGGGAGCGTCGAGGCCGGCGAGCGCTCGGCCGCCCGACGGGCCCGCGGACCGGTCAAGTGCAGGGTCTGCGGCAAGGTCCTCACCGAGGCCGTCGAACGCAAGCTGCGCCGCTGCGAGGACTGCCCCTCCACGATGGACGAGGGCCTGTACGAGCGGCTGCGCGAGTGGCGGGCCCGGCAGGCGAGGAAGCAGGGCGCCCCGGCCTACGTGGTGTTCACCGACGCGACGCTCATGGCGATCGCCGAGGACGTGCCCGCCAGCCGCCAGGAGCTGGCCCTGATCTCCGGGGTCGGCGCCATGAAGCTGGACAAGTACGGGGCCGCCGTGCTCTCGTTGTGCGCGGGGGAGGAGCCCGAGGAGGATCCGGACGGCGTCGAGGACGACGGTCCGGTCGATCCGGCGTGAGCCGGCACGGGCGCGGTCCAGGGGACTGCTCGGGGGACTTCGACGCCGGCGCGGAACGTACTGCGGATCGCCGTCGGACCGCACGATGCGCTGCACCGTCGATCCGGCCGCGGAACTCGCGCGAAAAATAGTTTGCGCGGCATACCGGGAGCGCAATAGCCTGCCGGAGCGGTCAAGGGGACGCGGTCGCACGGGGTGAAACCTGTGCCGATTCCCCTCGCCCCACAGCATCACCGAGACAGACATCCGAACATTCGGAGCCAGGGTAACCAGGCTCCGCGAGACGCCGAGAGGAGGCGAAGACAGTGGGAAACATCATGATCACCAAAATGACTGGCCAGACCGTTGTCGCTGCCTCCCTGCGTGCCGCCCGCCTGCGGGCGCTCGCCGAGCTCGGTGGAACCGGTCTGGGTCTCGACGCCACCGGTGTCTTCGTCGCCTCCGCTGTCAGTGGTCTTGGACACACTGATCTGCACAACGCGGGTCTGCCCGTCGTGGGCGGCAGGAGTGTCGAAGGCATCGTCGTCGAGACCGGTCTGTCCCGTGACTGGGCGTCGGTCGGCACGTCGCGTCGCATCTGCGACGAGCGACCGATCCAGGCACCGAAGGCGGCCGTAGCCGCCGCCATGCATGGCGGCTATGCGCAGGTCATCGGTGCCGGAAACGCCCAGAAGCAGAACGAGCAGCAGATCAAGCAGGCCAAGGTCGCCTTCATCGGCGCCGAGGCCACCCGGATGTGGGCCTTCCGCGGCCCTGAACCCTGGAGAGAACGAACCTGAGTCAGCCTCAGGTCGGCACCTCCAGGGCCGCGGAACCCGTCACACCGGGATCCGCGGCCCTTCTGTTTTGTCCGGTACGCAAGACCACCCAGGCCCCCCGGGGCCTCCGGCCCAGCACCACCAGTCCACTGGGCCGGAACCACTGAGAAGACGAGGAAGACGCCCACAGTGTCCACGGTCATCACGCCGCCCATCCCGTCCGTACCGCCGACAAGCCAGATCACCAAGGCCGACCAGGCCGACCCTCCGGAGGTTCCTTCCATGCAGATCAGCTCGATCGAGCAGGCCGAGGCACTCGGTCTCCCCATCCCGTGCCGCGCCTTCGACCCCGAGGTCTTCTTCGCCGAGACGCCCGCCGACGTCGAGTACGCGAAGTCCCTCTGCGGCACCTGCCCGGTGAAGGACGCCTGTCTGGCCGGCGCCCTCGAGCGGCGCGAGCCGTGGGGCGTCTGGGGTGGCGAGCTGTTCGTCCAGGGTGTCGTCGTGGCCCGCAAGCGGCCGCGTGGCCGTCCGCGCAAGACCGAGGTCATGGCGTGAACCCCGCCGACCACGCCAGGGCCGTCCGCAGGGCCGTCCGCAGGGTCGAGCAGTCCCCGCTGGACACCGCCCTCCGCCGGTCCGTACGGATCGCCGCCGCCAAGGCCGACGCAGCCACCCGCACCCGCCCATTCCCGAGCACGCACCACGAGCAGGACCACCACATGACCCCCGCCGCCATCGATCCGACCGTCCGCGCCGAGCAGACCACCGAACTCCAGACCCAGAACAGGATCCTCGAGATGCAACTCCTGCATGAATCCCTGGCCCGTGCCCATATGCAAGACAGGATGCACGAGGCCGAGAACCAACGGCTCGTCAGCCGGGTCGTCCGGGCCCGCAAGCTCAAGCAGCGGGCCGAGCGGGCCTCGATGCGGGCCCGCAAGGCGCTCGCCGTCGCCCTGATGTAGGCGGCCGACCGCTGCAGCTCCGGCGTACGCGCCGGCCGCCGTCGCACCGTCGCGCCGCCCCTGTCGTGCCGCAGGCCGCTCCCCATCCACCGGGGAGCGGCCTGCGGCCGTTCGACGCCCTGCTCGGCGCCTTTCTCAGCTCTCGCGAAGGTGCTTCGCGGTGCTCGGCGAGGGCTTCCGGGGCTCGGGCGCCGTGAGGGGCCGCGCGGGCTCCACGGGGCCTGCGGCGCCGGCGGCGCCTGCGGCGCCGGCGGAGCCGCGAGGCCCGGCAGGCGTGGCCGGGACCGACGGCTCGTCGGAGAACTCGGGCAGCCACGCCAGCATCTCGGCGCGGAACGGCGCCTTGGCGCCCAGCTGACACAGCACCCCGATGGTGCTCAGCGTCACCCGGTGGATCAGCAGGTACGCGGGCGGCAGGTTCAGCTGCTTGCCGAGGTTGTAGGCGGGCGAGCGCGGATCGGCGATCCGGGCCGCCTGGGCGCGCATCCACGTCCGGGTGAAGTGGAAACTGTCCACCGCGGCCGGCTCGATGATCGGCAGCAGGTAGTCCAGCACTGCCTCCGGGTCCAGCTGGATCGAGGGCTTCACGAAGCCCTCCTCGCGCAGCATCTTCAGCACGCCGGCCGCGTCCCCGTCCAGCGCCATCCGCAGCGAGGCGCCGATCGGCGCGGGCAACCCGCCCGGCAGCCGGTCCACCGTGCCGAAGTCCAGCACGCCCAGCCGCCAGCCGGACGCGGGGCCGTCGTCCTTGAGCAGCCGGAAGTTGCCCGGGTGCGGGTCCGCGTGCAGCAGGCCCGTCCGCGACGGACCCGCGAACAGGAACCGGGCCAGCAACTGCCCGGCACGGTCACGCTCCTCCTGGGTGCCCCGCGCGATCACCTCGGACAGCGGGGTGCCGTCCATCCACTCGGTGACCAACACCTGGTCGGCCTGCGCCACCACGCGCGGCACCAGGATGTCCGGATCGCCCGCGAACTCCTCGGCGTGCCGGCGTTGGGCCTGCGCCTCCAGCTCGTAGTCCAGCTCCTCCGAGACCCGCTCGCGCAGCTCGGTGATCAGCGGCTTGATGTCCAGCCCGGGGATCAGTGGGCCGACCAGCCAGGCCACCCGGCTCAGCTGGGACAGGTCGGCGAGCAGCGCGTCACCCGCGCCCGGGTACTGCACCTTGACCGCGACCCGGCGGCCGTCGTGCCAGACCGCCCGGTGCACCTGGCCGATCGAGGCGGCCGCCGCCGGCCGGTCGTCGAACTCCTGGAACAACTCGCGCCAGCCCTCGCCGAGCCGCTGGGCCAGCGCGGTGTGCACCGTGGCCGCGGGCATCGGGGGAGCGGCGTCCTGCAGCTTGGTGAGTGCCGCCCGGTACGGGCCGGCGACCTCCTCGGGCAGCGCGGCCTCGAAGACGGACAGCACCTGCCCGAACTTCATCGCCCCGCCCTTGAGCTCGCCGAGGACCTTGAACAGCTGGTCGGCGGTGGCCTGCTGGAGCTCGGCCGTGACCACCTCGGCGGAGCGGCCGCCGATGCGCTTGCCGAGCCCGAGCGTGGCCCGTCCGGCTATCCCCAGCGGCAGGGCGGCGAGCCGTGCCGTGCGGGTCACTGCCTTGCGCGGAAGATCGCTCACCCGGGCCTCCATTCTCTGGCCCCCCGACTCCGGACGGCCCACCATCACTAGGCCATTGTGCCCGTTCCCCATCCCGTGGCCGTCGGTATTTGCCGGGGGCGGGAGGACGGCGCCTCCTGAGACAGGGTTGGGCCGGGTAGTTCGTCGGCTTTCGGTTCGGCGGGAGGTTCGTCGGGAGGGTTCGTCGGGAGGGCCGGCGCCCTCGGGGCGCCGGCCTTCGGCGGGGTGCGGGGGCTGTGCAGGAAGTCGGCCGGGTCGACTTCCTGCGCGAACATTCGGGGGCCCGCCCCTCCCCTCCCCCCCACCCCCCACCCACCCCTCCTCCTCACCCACCTCACCCGCCGCCTGCCCACCCACCCATCGCCCTCACCTGGCACCACCCCGGAACGGCCACTCCCGCTCCTCCATGGCCCGGGGGGGGGGGGGGGGGGGGGGGGGGGGGGGGGGGGGGGTGGGGGGGGGGGGGGGGGGGGGGGGGGGGGGCGGGGGTGGGAGGCTAGTCGTTCGACGGCGCGATCCGGC
>NZ_JBVHXY010000002.1:86709-118047 GCF_055569215.1 Kitasatospora sp. NPDC029312
CCCTACCACCCCCCCCACCCCCCCCCCCCCCCCCCCCCCCCCCCCCCCCCCCCCCCCGCCCCCCCCCCGGGCCATCGGCTCACCTGGCCATCGGCTCACCTGGCCATCGGCTCACCTGGCCATCGGCTCACCTGGCCATCGGCTCACCTGGGCCGCCCGGGTGGCCCGCCTTCGCCCCGGGCGCAGGGCGGGCGGCTGCTGAGCCCCGCAGCCGCCGGGCCTGTTCCCGGCACGCTTCCGTTCCTCCTCCCTCCTTCCTCCTCCTGGCTCGATGTCGCCTCAGCCCGGCGGCTGCGGTTGCCACAGGCAGCCGCAGTCCGGGTGTCCGCGCAGCCGCAGGCGGCGCGGCATGCCCTCGCTCGCCGACACCTCGCACCAGCCGTCGACGCTCGGGGGCCGGCCGCCGTCCAGGAACACCTGGGCATGCAGGGCCGCCAGTCCGGCGACGGTCGTCGCCAAGGCCGTGTCACAGGCCGGGGTGCGAGGCCGGCCGGGCCCGTTGTTCGCCAGCTGCGCCAGGACCCGTGGCCAGGCGGCGTCCTCGTCCTCCCGCCGCAGCACCAGGCAGTGCCCGCACGCCGAGCGGCCCGGGATGACCAGCGGCCCGACGATGCCGAACTCCTCGACCACACCGACGTACAGGTGCGGCACTCCGGCCCGCAGCAGCAGCTTGGCCTCGTACGTCCCGCCCGCGAACGCGGCGCTGCCGTCCCGCGGTGCGAGGACCACGAAGTCCGGCGGCGGGTCGTCGGACTTCCGCCGGGGCAAGGGCACCAGTGGACGGCCCGCGGCCCGCTGCACGGCCTCCCGCGCGGCCGTGGAGCGCAGCCGTCCGATGTCCGCGGGCGGCAGGCCCGCCGGGGAGCAGTCGCCGGGCTTGACCCGCCCGCCGTCGGCCACCGTAACCGTGCCGGTGCCGGCCGCGGCGAGGACGGCCGCCACGGCGGCGCCGACCCGGCCCGCGCCGCGCACCTCGATGCGGGTCTCGGACCGGCGGCTCAGGACCGCCGGTGCGGCGCCCGGGCCGGAGTGGACCAGGGACAGCGAGGCGAGGTCGGGCCCGAGGAGGTCTCGGTGGGGCTGGGGGAAGCGGGACAGCGCGCGCTCGGTCGCCTCCGCGTCGTCCAGCAGCCCGGTTTCCTCCAGTTCGGTCAGCAGGGTGTCGGTGGGGCCGCGGCCGAGTCCGATCCGTTCTCCGGCCTCCAGGAGTTCGGGCCGGTCGCGCGTCCCGTCGACCAGCCCGAGGAACGTGCAGAGGGTCTTGTCGGCGTTGTCGAGCACGCCCGCGTAGCGGGTGACGGTGCCGAACTGCAGGGTGTCGGAGTCCCGCCAGCTGCGGGACAGAGCGGGCTTCAGAGCGAGGCGCACGACGATCTCCCTTCCGATCGTTTCCGGACGGCTGACCGCAGCATGCCCCATCGCGCCGACTGCGTGCTGAAAGTTATCCACAGGGCCGGGCGCATGATCACATGATCTGTTCGCGGACCCTGTGGATAACTGGTCCGCCCCTCGAAGGCCGGTTTCCGGACACCCTCCGTCGGCCTTTCGTTCGCGATCGCTCCACGAAAGATTTCGGCCATGGCAGCGGACTTCTGTCAGTGGTACCGGGTAACGTCGTGTGCCATGGCAGCCGAGCGGGACTCCCGTCCACCGGCGTCGCGTCGGCGTGCCCGTGCAGCGTCCGGGTCCCAGACGGCGGCGCCGAGCACACGCGGGCGCCCGGATGAGACGCAGCATGAGAAACCGCAGGCCAGGCCGCAGCATCCGCCCACCGGGGCGGTGCCGCCGGAGCCGCACGACCGTAGTCGGGTCGAGGTGCGGCGCAGCGCCCGCCGCAGCCGTACCGTCTCGGCCTACCGCGAGGGCGATCGCACCGTGGTGCTGATCCCGGCCCGGATGTCGCACGCCGAGGAGCAGCGCTGGGTCGCGCAGATGCTGGAGAAGCTCGCCGCCCAGGAGCGCCGGCGGATCCTCGGGGACGACGCGCTGATGGCTCGCGCGCGCGAACTGTCGGCCGCCTACCTGGACGGTCGGGCCCAGCCCGTGCAGGTCCGCTGGGTGACCAACCAGAATTCGCGCTGGGGGTCGTGCACGCCCAGTGAGAGGACGATCCGGCTGTCCCACCGGCTGCAGGGGATGCCGGAGTACGTGCTGGACTACGTGCTGCTGCACGAGCTCGCGCACCTGCTGGTGCCGGACCACGGGCCGGCGTTCTGGGCGCTGCTGGAGGCCTACCCGCGGACGGAGCGGGCGCGCGGCTATCTCGAGGGCGTGGTCTCGGCCGCTCGGCTGCCGCACATCCCGGGTGCGCGGCACGGCGCCCCGGACGAGGATCCGGCGGCTTCCTGCGGTTGAGGCTGAGCTTCAGGTCTGAGGGCGGCGGGAGCAAGGGGGAGAGGCGTCGAAAAAGGGGGCGTGGGCCGTGTCGGCCCGCGCCCCCTTTACGTGTCGCACCTCAGCCGGTCAGCCGCCTCGCCCGGGCGACCAGGTCGCGCACCGAGTGGTCGGTGAGCTCCGGCAGCCGGTCGTAGTCGAACCAGCGCAGGTCCAGCGACTCCTCGCTGATCAGCGCCTGCGCTCCGGCGGGGGCCAGCGCGATGTACTGGACGTCCAGGTGGGTGTTCTCCGGCCGGTCCTTGCCGGCGCAGCGGACCAGGTGGCGGTCCAGCTTGGCCGGCACGGGGGTGCCGTTCTCGCGCAGCAGGGTGAGGTCGGGGATGCCGGACTCCTCGACGGCCTCGCGGAGCGCGGCGGAGGCGAGGTCGGCGTCGTGGGGCTCGCAGTGCCCGCCCATCTGCAGCCACATGCCGACCTTGGGGTGCAGGGTGAGCAGCACCCGCCCGGCGACCGGGTCGACGACCGCCGCGCTCGCCGTGATGTGGGCGGGCAGGCAAGAGCGGTACAGGCCCTCGGGCTGGTCGGCCAGGTGGGCGAGGTAGTCGATGCGCAGCTGTTCCTGGCCCTCGTCGGCGGGCCGCCAGTCGGTCAGGGTGCGGACCGCGTCCGCGTGCAGGGTGGACGCGGACGTGCCGGTGGCGGTCATGCGGTGGGCTCGCCCTTCCCGTCGGCGCCGCCCTCATCAGTGTTCGGCTGGTCAGCGTTCGGCGGGTCGGTGTCCGGCTGCTCGGTCTTGGGCTGGTCGCCCTTGGTCAGGTCGGGCTTGCCGGCCGCGGCCTCGCCCAGCAGCTTGTCGAAGGCGTCGAAGTCGATCCCGCCTTCCAGGTCGTCGCCGCCGCCGCGGTGCACGAAGGCGTCCGGGTCGTCCAGGTCGGCGGCGGTGGGCAGCATGTCGGGGTGCTCCCAGAGGGCGTCGCGGCCCTCGATGCCGCGGGCGTCGGCGAGCAGTGCCCACAGCCGGGCGGCGTCGCGCAGGCGGCGGGGGCGCAGTTCCAGGCCGACGAGGGTGGCGAAGGTCTGCTCGGCGGGTCCGCCGGCGGCGCGGCGGCGGCGGACGGTCTCGCGCAGCGCGCCGGCCTGCGGCAGGTGGGGTTCGGCGGCGGCGTGGACGACGGCGTCGACCCAGCCCTCGACGAGGGCGAGCGCGGTCTCCAGGCGGGCGAGCGCGGCCTTCTGCTCGGGAGTGTCCTCGGGCTGGAGCAGGCCGTCGGCGAGGGCCTCCTGGAGGGCTTCGGGGTTGCTCGGGTCGAGCTGGCCGACGAGTTCCTCCATGCGGGAGGTGTCGACCTTGATGCCGCGCGCGTAGGCCTCGACGGCGCCGAGCAGGTGGGCGCGCAGCCACGGGACGTGGGCGAAGAGCCGCTGGTGGGCGGCTTCGCGCAGGGCGAGGTAGAGCCGGACCTCCTCGGCGGGCACGCTGAGGCCCTCGCCGAACTCGGCGACGTTCTGCGGCAGCAGGGCGGCCTTGCCGGCCGGGGCGAGCGGCAGGCCGACGTCGGTGGAGCCGACGACCTCGGCGGCGAGCGCGCCGAGCGCCTGGCCGATCTGGGTGCCGAACATGGCGCCGCCCATGGAGCGCATCATGCCCATGAGCGGGCCGGCCATGGCCTGCATCTCCTCGGGCAGGACGCCGCCCATGGCGTTGCCGACGCGTTCGGCGACGGGGTCGACGAGGTCCTTCCAGACCGGGAGGGTGGCCTCGATCCATTCGGCGCGGCTCCAGGCGACGGCAGTGCCGGCGCCGGAGGGGAATTCGGTGACGCCGTCGAGCCACAGGTCGGCGAGGCGGACGGACTCGGCGACGGCGGCGCGTTCGGCGGCGCTGACCGAGCGGTCCTTGCTCTTGCCCTCGGCGGGTTCGGCGACGACGGTCTGCCGGGCGATGTTGGTGGCGAGCTCCCAGTTCACCGGGCCGCCCTCGAAGGAGAGCATCTGGCCGAGCTGCTGGAACGCGGCCCCGAGGTCGCCGGGGTTGAGGCCGCCGAACATCGCGGCGAAGGGGTTGTCGGCTCCGGCGCCGCCCGGGGCGCCGGGCATGCCGAAGATCGCGCCGAAGGGGTTGCCGGCCCCGAAGCCGGGGGGCTGCGGGCCGCTGTCGCCGGAGCCGGCCGGGCCCTGGTCCTTCTTCTTCTGCGCGTCGTCGGGCTTGGCCTTGCCGTCCTCGGGCTCCTCGGGCGGAACGCCGAATCCGAAGGGAAGGTCGCTCACGGGGTCCTCGATCCGGTCGGCCGTCATACGGGTGGGGCGGGAAGTGCTGCCCGCCCGGGGCTCCGCTGGAGCGGCGGACTCGTCAGCGGCTCCCGCGCGGTCGGCCCGTGCCGGGTGCACCGCGGGGCCTTCGCCTCGGGCAGGATGGACGTACGTGACACACGTCCGTACGCACATAAGCTAACCGTGGAGGATGGCCGGTGAGTTCCCCGCCTTCGGACGTTCGCTCTGGGCTGACCGGAGGAGAGGACGCGTCGGACACCACGGCGTCGCCGCCTCCAGCCTACGGCGGGCGGCCGCTGACCGTGGCCGTCACCGGTGCCGCGGGGGTGTTGGGCGAGCGGGTCGCCGCCCGGCTGGTGGCCTCCCCGCACGTGCGCAAGGTGCTGGGGGTGGACGACCGGCGCGGTGACGTGCCGGGCGTGCAGTGGCGGGTGCTGGACGTGCGGGACCCGGCGGTGGCCGAGCGGCTGGCCGGCGTGGACGTGGTGGTGCACCTGGCGATGGACTTCGGCATGGAGTCCGATCCGCGGGCCCGCAGCGCCTACAACGTGCGCGGCGCGCAGACGGTGCTGACCGCCTCCGCGGCGGCCGGGGTGCACCGGGTGGTGCTGTGCACCTCCGCGATGGTCTACGGGGCGCTGGCCGACAACGAGGTGCCGCTGGCGGAGGACTCCGAGCTGCGCGCGACCGAGGAGGCGTCGCTGGTCGGGGACCTGCTGGAGATCGAGCGGCTGGCCCGGCGGGCGCCGCGGGCCCACCCGGGGCTGCAGGTGACGGTGCTGCGCCCGGCCGTGGTGGTGGGCCCCGGTGTGGACACCGTGCTGACCCGGCACTTCGAGGCGCCGAGGCTGCTGGTGGTGGCCGGTTCCCGCCCGTGCTGGCAGTTCTGCCACGTGGACGACCTGGCGGCAGCGCTGGAATACGCGGCGCTGGGCCTGGTCGAGGGCGAGGTGACGGTCGGCTGTGACGGCTGGCTGGAGCAGGAGGACGTGGAGCGGCTGTCGGGGATCCGGCGGATGGAGCTGCCGGCGGCGCTGGCGTTGGGGACGGCGGCGCGGCTGCACCGGCTGGGCCTGACCCCGGCTCCGGCGGGGGACCTGGCGTACACGATGTACCCGTGGGTGGTGTCGGGCAGCCGGCTGCACGAGGCGGGGTGGCGGCCGGAGTACTCCAACGAGCAGGTGCTGACGGAGCTGCTGGCCCAGGTGTCGGGGAAGCACGCGGTGGCCGGGCGGCGGCTGGGCGGCAAGGAGGCCGCGACCAGCCTGGGGGCGGCCGGGGCGACGGTGGCGCTGGTCGGTACGGCGGCGCTGGTGCGCCGGGCCCGCAAGCGGCGCAGGTTCTGAGGCGGCGCGCGTCGGCGGCGGCGCGGTGACCGCCGGGACGGCGCGGTGACCGCCCGGACGGCGAGGCTGTCCGACCATGAAAGCCGGCCGACAGCAGGAATGTCACGATGCGAAATTCCCACATCGTGATGTGGAAACCCCTTGCCCCATTCCCGTCCGGATGGGGAATCATGGGGTCATGTCCGAGAACCACGACGCCATCCGCCTGCTCGCGATCCGTGACACCCCGCTCTCGTTGGACGAGGTCTACGAGGCGGTCGGCGACGACGCGGCCGGCGGCACCACCGTCTTCGTCGGGACGGTCCGTGACCACGACGGCGGCAAGTCGGTCACCGCGCTGGAGTACAGCTGCCACCCCTCCGCCGAGCAGGAGATGCGCCGGATCGCCGAGAAGGTCGTCGCCGACTTCCCGGTCAGGGCGCTCGCCGCGGTGCACCGGGTGGGCCGGTTGGAGATCACCGACAAGGCCGTGATCGTTGCCGTCTCCTGCGCGCACCGCGGCGAGGCCTTCGCGGCGGCCCGCAGGCTGATCGACGACCTCAAGCACGAGGTGCCGATCTGGAAGCACCAGGTCTTCGCCGACGGCCAGGAGGAGTGGGTCGGCGCCGACGGCTGCTGACCTCCCCGTCGGTCCGCAGCGGATGACCTCCCCGTCGGTCCGCAGCGGATGACCACCCCCGTCGAGACGGCGGAACCGGCCGCACACGCACCGCGTCCCTCGGGTCAGGCGCGCCGTCGCCTCACCCGAACGGGTCCGGACCGGTGCGCCGGATACTCCTTGGAAGTGAGCCGATCGGCCGTCCCGTAACCCGGACGGCGCCGGTCGCGTTGTCCGCCGGGGTGGTTAATCTGCTCATAGACACGACGAGCTGGGAGTACTGATATGGGTGCGCTCGCCTGGTTGATCATTCCGGTTGTCGCCGTCCTGGCCGCCGCCGTCTGGGCCGGCTGGGCCCAGCGGGCCCCGCGGGCCACGGGGGATCCCGCCTCGCTCGCCGAGCACCGGCGCTTCATGGCCGCGATGGAACGCACCACCGCGGGCACCGCCGCCCCCGGCGAGCGCTCGGGCCAGTAGCCCGGCGGGCGTCGCGTCACCCGCGTCCCGTACTGTCGAGGCATGCCACGCCGCTCCGCGACGATGCTCGCTGCCACCCTGCTGCTCATAGCGCTGCTCTGCGTCTCGGTGCTGATGAAGGTGCCGTACACGGAGATGAGCCCGGGGCCGACGTACAACACGCTCGGCGACCAGGGCGGCAAGCCGGTGATCACGATCACCGGGCACGACTCGTACCGCGCGAGCGGACACCTCAACATGACCACCGTCCAGGTCACCGGGGCCAAGTACGAGCCCAGCCTGGTCAACGCGGTGGTCGGCTGGCTGCGCGACGACGTGCTGGTGGTGCCGCACGACAACGTCTACCCCAAGGGGCAGTCGGACGCCGACGCCAAGAAGCAGAACGCCGAGGAGTTCGCCTCCTCCGAGGACAGCGCCCGCACCGCCGCGCTCAAGCAGCTGAACATCCCGGTCGGCAGCGAGCTGATCGTCAAGTCGGTCACCGCCGGCGCCCCCGCCGAGGGCCGGCTGCACGCGGGCGACCAGATCGTCGCCGTCGACGGCACCGCCGTCTCCTCCGTCGACCAGGTGGTCGCCGCCGTCACCAAGCACAAGCCCGGCGAGTCGGTGGTCTTCACCGTGGTGCCGCGGGCCAAGGACGCCTCCGGTGACGGCACCGCCACCCCGGGGAGCCGGACCGACGTCACCGTCCCGACCGTGCGGGCCAAGGACCTCGACCCGAAGGCCCCGGCCGAGCGCGCCGACCTCGCCGTCGTCGGCATCGGCACCGGGATCCGGCACACCTACCCGTTCCAGATCGACATCGGCCTCCAGGACGTCGGCGGCCCCAGCGCCGGGCTGATGTTCTCGCTCGGCATCATCGACAAGCTCACCCCCGGCGGCGACCTCACCGGCGGCAAGTTCGTCGCCGGCACCGGCACCATCGACGACGACGGCAAGGTCGGCCCGATCGGCGGGATATCGATGAAGCTGATCGCCGCCCGGGACGCCGGGGCCCAGTACTTCTTCACCCCGTCCTCGAACTGCGCCGAGGCGGACAAGAACGTCCCGTCCGGGCTGACCCTGATCAAGACGGACACGCTGGACGGCGCGCTGAAGTCGCTGGAGCAGATCCGCTCCGGTCAGACCTCCGCGCTGCCGTCCTGCCCGAGGTAGCCCGGACGGCTACACGACGGCCGCGACGCCGGACGGCGGCCAGGCGACCGCCGCGGCGGCTACGAGAAGGTCGCCAGCAGCGCGTCGGTCAGGCCGGGCACCAGGTCCGGGCCGGTCAGCACCTCGCGGGCGGTGTCCTTGGAACGCAGCCGCAGGGCGATCTCCTTCTTGCCGTCGCGCAGCACCGCGGCGGTGATCCGCACCTCCTCGCGCTTGGGGTGGTTGGCCACCCACTCGGCGAGCTGGGCATCGCTGGCGCCCCGCGGGCGGGACTGATCGGCGCCCGGCGGCAGCATCAGCCGCTCGACGACCAGGGCGCAGCCGGCCACCGAGTCGGGCCAGGCGATGGTGCCGAGGAACTTGTCGAGTGCGGTGCCGGCCGGGATCTCGTCCTGCTCGACCGGGGTGAGGCCGGCCTCGTCTGCGAGGCCGAGCTGCTCGGCGATCCTCGGGTCGGCCCTGCGCAGGGCGGTGCTGTCCACCAGGGCGAAGAGCCGGGCCGGGAGGTCCCAGCCGAGGGTGGCGGCGTACTCGTCGATCTCCAGCGCGGCCCGGGTGAGGGGGGTGGCGGCCGGGAGCTTGGAGACGTCGTCGGGGGAGTTGTTCAGATCAGACGCGTCGGACATGACTCAATCCTCACACGTCGGGCGGGCGGCGCCCGCCGGGCGGGCCGGGTGCGGTCGGCGGCGGCGCCGGGGCGGGGGAGGGCCGGTACCGGAGGCAGGGGGCGTCGGGTGGGGGGAAAAGGTGACGGGAGTGTCGGGGACCGGCGTCGTAACCGTCTGCTAACGGTGGGAACTCGGCCGAAGCCTGGTTAAGTTGCTCTGACGACCGACTGATTCCCAGACGACACAGCTGAGGTGCCACCGTGGTATTCCAGATGCCGGAACGCTCAGGGCCGGGTTTCCGGCGAAGGGTGGGCCCGCCCTCCCGGCGGGCGCGGGTCGCCCTGCTGACCCTGGGCGTGCTCGCGGTGCTGTTCCTGCTGTTCGTCATGTTCGCCGGATTCTGGACGGACTGGCTGTGGTTCAGGTCGGTGCGCTACTCCTCGGTGTTCACCACCCAACTGTGGACGAAGATCGGGTTGTTCGGGGTCTTCGGCCTGTTGATGGCGGTGGTCGTCGGCTTCAACGTCTGGCTGGCGCACCGGCTGCGGCCGCCGCTGTCGGCGATGTCGGTGGAGCAGCAGAGCCTGGACCGCTACCGGGCGGGGCTGGCGCCGTTCAAGCGCTGGGCGCTGGTCGGTGTGTCGCTGGTGATCGGCCTGGTGGCGGGCGCGGCGGCGTCGGGCCAGTGGCGGACGTGGCTGATGTGGACGAACGCGACGTCCTTCGGTGAGAAGGACGCCCAGTTCGGCATGGACGTCTCGTTCTACGCCTTCGACCTGCCGTTCTACGAGTTCGTGCTGGGCTTCGCGTTCAGTGCGGTGATCGTCTCGCTGCTGACCTCGGCGCTGGTGCACTACCTGTACGGGGGGCTGCGGCTGCAGGGCCCGGGCCGACGGGCGAGCGCGGGCGCGCAGGGGCACCTGGCGGTGCTGCTGGGCGTGTTCGTGCTGCTGAAGGCGGTGGCGTACTGGTTGGACCGGTACGCGCTGGCGGTGAAGACCGGTTCGTACAAGGGCGTTTCGGGCTGGACGGGGCTGCGCTACGTGGACGCGAACGCGTTCCTGCCGGCCAAGACCATCCTGTTCTTCGTCGCGATCATCTGCGCGGTGCTGTTCTTCCTGACGCCGATCCGCCGCACCTGGGCGCCGGCCCTGATCGGGCTGGGGCTGATGGTGCTGTCGGCGGTGCTGATCGGCGGGCTGTACCCGGCGATCGTGCAGCAGTTCCAGGTCAAGCCGAACGAGCAGGCCAAGGAGACGCCGTACATCCAGAAGAACATCGACGCCACGCGCCGGGCGTACGGGATCGCGGACGCGCAGACGACGCAGTACAGCCCCCAGGGTTCGACGAACGCGGACGCGCTCAAGCCGGACGCGCAGACCGTCTCGGACATCCGGCTGCTCGACCCGAACATCGTCTCGCCGACGTTCCAGTCGCTGGAGCAGCAGCGCAACTACTATGCGTTCCCGAGCACGCTGGACGTGGACCGCTACGGCGCGGGCGCGGGCAAGCAGGACAGTGTGGTCGGCCTGCGCGAGCTGGACCTGAACGGGGTGCAGCGCAACTGGATCAACGACCACTTCAAGTACACCCACGGCTACGGCGCGGTGGTCGCCAAGGGCAACCAGGTCGACGACCGGGGCCAGCCGGTGTTCACCGAGTCCGGTCTGCCGGCCACCGGCTCGCTGGGCGACTACGAGCAGCGGATCTACTACGGCGAGAAGACGACGACGTACTCGATCGTCGGCGGCTCGAACAAGGAGATCGACTACACCGATCCCAAGACGGGCCAGAACGCGGAGTACACGTACACGGGCGACAGCGGGGTGTCGCTGAGCAACCCGCTCACCCGGGCCGCGTACGCGGTGCGCTTCGCGGAGCCGCAGATCCTGTACGCGGGGGCGATCAGCGACGGCGCCAAGGTGATCTACAACCGGACGCCGAAGGAGCGGGTGGAGAAGGTCGCGCCGTGGCTGTCGATCGACGCGGACCCGTACCCGGTGGTGCAGGACGGCCGGGTGGTGTGGGTGCTGGACGGCTACACCACGTCGGACGGCTTCCCGTTCTCGTCGAAGACGACGCTGGGCGCGGCGACCAAGGACTCGCTGACGAACCAGCGCGGTGAGCTGCTGACCGTCGCCAACCAGGTCAACTACATCCGCAACTCGGTCAAGGCCACGGTGGACGCCTACACCGGCGAGGTGAAGCTCTACCAGTGGGACGAGAAGGACCCGGTGCTGAAGACCTGGATGAAGGCCTTCCCGGGCACGGTCGAGCCGAAGGCGGACATCCCGCAGTCGCTGCTGCCCCACCTGCGCTACCCGCAGGACATGTTCAAGGTGCAGCGCGACCTGCTGGGCCAGTACCACGTGACCGACGCCAACTCCTTCTTCAACGGCAGTGACATCTGGCAGGTCCCGGTGGACCCGACCAGCGACACCAAGCAGGTCCAGCCGCCGTACTACGTGACGGTGCGGATGCCGGACACCAGCGCCGCGAGCTTCTCGCTGACCAGCACGTTCGTGCCGAACCAGCGGCCGAACCTGGCGGCGTTCATGGCGGTGGACGCGGATCCGGGTGAGGACTACGGCAAGATCCGCATCCTGAAGATGACGGGGGAGAGCGGGGCGCCCGGCCCGGGCCTGGTGCAGTCGAAGTTCAACTCCCGCCAGGAGGTGGCTTCGCAGATCACGCTGCTGAAGAGCGGCGGGGACTCGGAGCTGGAGTACGGCAACCTGCTGACCCTGCCGGTCGGTGGCGGCCTGCTGAACGTCGAGCCGGTGTACGTGCGGGGGCGCGGCGCCAAGTACCCGACGCTGCAGAAGGTCCTGGCGGTGTACGGGGACGACAACGTGGCGTTCGAGAACACCCTGGAGGATGCGCTGAAGAAGGTGTTCGCGGGGGCGGCCCCGGCGACGACGCCGACCGTGCCGTCGAACCCGGGCAGCGGGACGACGCCGACGCCCTCGCCCACCGGGCCCGCCACCCCGGCGCCCGGCGGGACGATCTCGCCGGAGCTGCAGAAGGCGCTCTCGGACGCGGAGAAGGCCTACAACGACAGCCAGACGGCGTTCAAGAACGGCGACTGGGTGGCGTACGGCAACGCCCAGAAGGCGCTCGGCGACGCCCTCAAGGCGGCCGAGGCGGCCCGCGGGACGGGTGCGGTGCCGGCTCCGACGCCGACCCCGTCGACGGCGCCCACGGCGTCGGGCTCGCCGAGTCCCCACCCGTAGTCCCCGCTGAGCTGCGATAACCGTTTTCGGTTCCACCCCGTGTCCGTGCTATGGTTTACCCAACGACGCGGGGTGGAGCAGCTCGGTAGCTCGCTGGGCTCATAACCCAGAGGTCGCAGGTTCAAATCCTGTCCCCGCTACTCGGTGTCAGAGGCCCGGAGGATCATTCCTCCGGGCCTCTGTCGTTTCCGGGTGCGGACGTTTCCGTCCGGAAGCGGGGGGAACCGCTCCGGTACTATCGACCGTCGCCAACGGGGACGGCACTTTGGTTTGTGGGGTGGAAGTGTCGGGAAATCGACAAAGCGCCGAAGCAATTCCGTCGGCTTCGGGGAAGCCCCACCCGAATTCGGCCGGGGCAGGTGTACGCGGGTAGCGGGTGATGCGACGATGGGACACATGGGGGACGGTGCGCGGCTGCTGACCGGCCGTCGGGTCCGGCACCTCTCCCGCGAGTCCTTCCGGCCGCGGGCCGGGGCACGATGCCGCGACACTCTGGGGGAGCGGGAGTCGGCATGAGGCTGATCGGCAAGTCAGGCACCAAGTCCGGCGCCGCCGTCGAGGCGGACACCGACGCCTGGGCGGAGAGCGCCGACGAACGCCCTGACAGCCGCCCCGGGGCCCTGCCCGCCCAGCGCACCAGCGGACTGTCCGAACGCCCCTCGGTCGGCGGCTTCGGCCCGGACAGCCTCGTCCACGTGTCCACCCGTCAGTTCTCCGCCGCCGTCGGCCCCTACGGCGGCGCGGAGGGCGCGGACGGTGAGGACGGGCCGGCCGGCGCCGCGCTGGACCCGGCCGGGCTGGACCCGACGAGCTTCGAGACCGCGCTGGCCGCCCGCGAGTCCGCCGCCCTGGAGGCCCGCCACCGGCAGGCAGCGGACGACGGCGACGCGGACGCCGCCTGCCGGCTCGGCACCCTGCTGCTGCGCCGAGGCGACCTGGAGGACGCCGAGCCCTACCTGCGCGCCGCGGCGGCCGCCGGGCTGCGCGCCGCCGCCAACAACCTCGGGGTGCTGCTGCACCAGCAGGGCCACCGCGCCGAGGCCGGCCAGTGGTGGCGCCACGCGGCCGTGGCGGGCAGCGCCCCGGCCGCGCACGCGCTCGGGCTCCAGCTGCGCGACCAGGGCGAGGAGGAGGCCGCCGAGTACTGGCTGCATTTCGCCGCCGACCACGGCCACCCGCTGGGCGCCTACGCCCTCGGCGACCTGATGGAGCACCGGCGCGACGTGCGGGCCGAGCGCTGGTTCAAGGTCTCCGCCGACGCCGGACACCGGGAGGCCGCCTACCGGCTGGCCCGGATGCGCGAGGCCGCCGGGGACAAGGACACTGCGGAGGCCTGGTACCGCACCGCCGCCGCCCGCAGCCACGCCCGCGCCGCGCTGCGCCTGGGCGTGCTGCTGGAGGAGCGCGCCCGCACCGACCGGTCGCTGCTGGACGAAGCGGCCCGCTGGTACCGCCAGGCCGCCCAGAACGGCGAGCCGCGGGCCGCCTGCGCGCTGGGCTTCCTGCTGCGCGACTCCGGTGACCTCGCCGCCGCCGCCGAGTGGTGGCAGGAGGCCGCCGAGGCCGGCGACGGCAACGCCGCCAACGCGCTGGGCGCACTGCACGCGAGCCGCGGCGAGGCCAAGGAGGCCGAGCACTGGTACCGCACCGCCCTCGACGCGGGCGACCAGAACGGCGCCTTCAACCTCGGCCTGCTCTGCGCCGGAACCGGCCGCGAGCAGCAGGCCGAGCAGTGGTACCGCCGGGCCGCGTACGCCGGGCACCGGGAGGCCTGCAACGCGCTGGCCGTGGTGCTGCTGCAGCGCGGCGAGGAGTCCGGCGCCGAGCCGTGGTTCTCCAAGGCCGCCGAGGCAGGCAGCGTGGACGGCGCCTTCAACCTCGGCGTGCTGCACGCCGGGCGCGGCGAGCTGCGCCAGGCCCAGGAGTGGTACGCGCGGGCCGCGGCCGAGGGCCACGGCGAGGCGGCGCTGCAGTTGGCCGTCGCCCAGGAGCAGCGCGGCAACCTGGCCGGCGCGCTGGAGCGCTACCGGCAGGCGGCGGCCGGCGGCTCGGCGGAGGGGGCGTTCCGGCTGGCCTCGGTGCTGGACCGGCGCGGGGACGCCGACGCCGAGGCCGAGCACTGGTACGCGGTGGCGGCCGACGCCGGCCACCGGCGGGCGCAGGTGCGGATGGGCGTGCGGGCGGCCGAGCGGGGGGCGCTGGAGATCGCCGAGAGCTGGTACCGGCGGGCCGCGAAGGCGGGCAGCCGCAGCGCCGCGTTCAACCTGGGGCTGCTGCTGGCCCGGCAGGACAGCGAGGCCGAGGCGATGCTCTGGTACACCCGGGCCGCCGACGCCGGGCACGGGCGCGCGGCGCTGCGCCTGGCGCTGCTGGCGCTGCGCCGGGGGGAGCCGGTGCAGGCGGAGAACTGGTGCCGGCGGGCGATCGACTACGGGCCGGCCGAGGTCGCGGAGCGGGCCGGGCGGCTGCTGGGCGCGCTGCACGCCGAGCTCAGCGCGTAACCCTGGGGCGGGCGCGGGTCAGAGCGCGCGGCCATAAGGGCGCGCGGTCGTCGGGGCGCGGTCAGGGCCCGCAGTCGGGGCACAGGCCCCGGTAGGTGACCTCGGCGGTGGTGACGGTGAAGCCGAAGCGCTCGGCGGCGGGCAGGGCGGCGAGCGGGTCGCCGTGCGGGTGGACGTCGCGGATCGCGCCGCAGCCGGAGCAGACCAGGTGCTGGTGGGCGCGGTGGGCGTTGGGGTCGTAGCGCTTGGCGCGCCCGTCGGTGGCGACCTCCAGCACCTCGCCCAGGGCGACGAGTTCGCCGAGCGTGTTGTAGACGGTGGCGCGGCTGATCTCGGGCAGGCGGGTCGCGGCGCGCGCGTGCACCTCGTCCGCGGTGAGGTGGACGTGCTCGCCGTCCAGGACCTCGGCCACCACCCGGCGCTGGGAGGTGAGCCGCCAGCCGTGTCCGCGCAGTCTCTCCAGCAGGTCGCTCATGACACCAGAGTAAGTCACGCTCTGAGTTTGGTTCCAGTATTTACTTGGACAAAGTCCAAGTTAGGATCGTGTCATCACGACCGGATCCCTCGGAGGCCCCCGCTATGACCACGCAGGACGAACTGCGCCCGACCCTCACCACGGAGGCGGGCGCTCCCGTCGCCGACAACCAGAACACCGAGACCGCGGGCGTCGGGGGCCCGGCCCTGATCCAGGACCAGCTGCTGTTCGAGAAGCTCGCGCACTTCAACCGGGAGCGGATCCCGGAGCGCGTGGTCCACGCCCGCGGCGCCGCGGCCTACGGCACCTTCACGGTGACGGCCGACGTCTCGCCGTACACCCGCGCGGCGTTCCTGTCCGAGGTCGGCCGGCAGACCGAGGTGTTCCTGCGCTTCTCCACCGTGGCCGGCAACCTGGGCTCGGCCGACGCGGTGCGCGACCCGCGCGGCTTCGCGGTGAAGTTCTACACCGAGGAGGGCAACTACGACCTCGTCGGCAACAACACCCCCGTGTTCTTCATCAAGGACGCGATCAAGTTCCCCGACTTCATCCACACCCAGAAGCGGGACCCGTACACCGGCTCCCAGGAGGCGGACAACGTCTGGGACTTCTGGGGCCTGTCGCCCGAGTCGACCCACCAGGTGACCTGGCTGTTCGGCGACCGCGGCATCCCGGCCGGCTACCGGCACATGAACGGCTACGGCTCGCACACCTACCAGTGGCAGAACGAGGCCGGCGAGTACTTCTGGGTCAAGTACCACTTCAAGACCGACCAGGGCATCCGCAACCTCACCCAGGCCGAGGCCAACCGGCTCGCCGGCGAGGACCCGGACAGCCACCAGCGCGACCTGCGCGAGTCCATCGAGCGCGGCGAGTACCCCTCCTGGACGGTGCAGGTCCAGATCATGCCCGCGGCCGACGCGGCCGGCTACCGCTTCAACCCCTTCGACCTGACCAAGGTCTGGCCGCACGCCGACTACCCGCCGCTCGAGATCGGCCGGCTGGAGCTCAACCGCAACCCGGAGAACGTCTTCGCCGAGGTCGAGCAGTCGATCTTCTCCCCGGCGCACTTCGTGCCCGGCATCGGCCCCTCCCCCGACAAGATGCTCCAGGGCCGCCTGTTCGCCTACGCGGACGCCCACCGCTACCGCGTCGGCATCAACGCCGACCACCTGCCGGTCAACCGCCCGCACGCCACCGAGGCCCGCACCAACAGCCGCGACGGCCACCTGTACGACGGCCGCCACGGCCGGCAGAAGAACTACGAGCCGAACAGCTTCGGCGGCCCGGTGCAGACCGGCCGCCCGCTGTGGGCCGCCACCGCCGTCGACGGCTCCACCGGCACCCACGCGGCGCCCTCGCACGCCGAGGACGACGACTTCGTGCAGGCCGGCAACCTGTACCGGCTGTACTCCGAGGAGGAGAAGCAGCGCCTGATCGCCAACCTGGCGGGCTTCATCGCCAAGGTCTCCGCCGACCGCGAGGACATCGTGGAGCGGGCGGTCGACAACTTCCGCAAGGCCGACGCCGACTACGGGCAGCGGCTGGAGGCGGCGGTCCGCGAACTGCGCGAGCAGTAGACCGGGACGAAGCAGCCGCGGGCCCCTCGACCAGCACGAACTGGTCGAGGGGCCCGCAACCATGGTGTGGGCGTAGGCGGGGCGACCGGCCGTCAGACCGCCAGGCGCCGCAAGGTCTCCTCGTGCAGCAGGCCGTTGGTGGCGACGGCGTCGGCGCCGCCGGGGCCCGGGACGCCGTCCAGGCCGGTGAAGCGGCCGCCGGCCTCCTCGACCACGATGCACGGCGCGGCCATGTCCCACAGCGACAGCTCGGGCTCGGCGGCGATGTCCACGGCGCCCTCGGCCACCATCATGTAGGACCAGAAGTCGCCGTAGGCGCGCGTGCGCCAGCAGGCCCGGGTGAGGTCCAGGAACGGGTCGAGGCGGCCGCGGTCCTCCCAGCCGGTGAGGGAGGAGTAGGAGAAGGAGGCGTCCTCGATCCGGGAGACGCCGGACACGTGGATCCGGGAGGCCTTGGCGAGGCTGCGGCCCGCGAAGGCGCCCAGGCCCTTGGCGGCCCACCAGCGGCGCTGCAGCGCCGGCGCGGAGACGATGCCGACCACCGGGCGCTCGACGCCGTCCGGGCCGTCCTCCAGCAGGGCGATCAGGGTGGCCCAGACCGGGACGCCGCGGATGTAGTTCTTGGTGCCGTCGATCGGGTCGATCACCCAGCGGCGCGGGCCCGAGCCCTGCAGGCCGAACTCCTCGCCCAGGACCGCGTCCCGCGGGCGGGCGCGCTGGAGCACGCTGCGCACGAGCTCCTCGGCCGCCTTGTCGGCGTCGCTGACCGGCGTGAGGTCGGGCTTGGTCTCGACCGCCAGGTCGAGGGCGCGGAAGCGCTCCAGGGTGACCGAGTCGGCCGAGTCGGCGAGGACATGGGCGAGTCGGAGGTCGTCGTGGTAATCGGCCATGTCCGAAACCCTAGCGAGCCCGCCCCGATCGGCACAGCCGGGCTCGCGGAGCGGGAGGCGCCGGGTGCGCCACTCGGTGGTGCTACCCGGTGCGCCGTCCCGGCGTACTAGTGCGCGGTGCCGCTGAGCTGCAGGCCGATGACGCCGGCGATCACCAGGGAGATGGAGACCAGCTTGAGCACCGAGCTGGTCTCGTTCAGGAAGAGCATGCCGTAGATCGCGGTGCCGGCCGCGCCGATGCCCGTCCACACCGCGTAGGCGGGGCCCACGGGGAGGTTCTTCAGGGAGAGGGTGAGCAGACCGAAGCTGCCGAGGGCGAACACGCAGAAGCTGATGGTGGGCCAGAGCTTGGTGAAGCCCTCGCTGAGCTTGAGGTTGATCGCGAAGCCGGTCTCCAGCAGGCCGGCCAGGACCACCAGGGCCCATGCCATCGCGTGCCCTCCCTGTCGATCGACGGTCGGACCGCAGCCGGCCCGACCTTCCTATGATCACCAGGCGGCCCCGCTCCGACACCTCGAACGGCCGACGAGCCCCAGGAGAAGCGGTCCGGGAAACCGGGACAGCAGAGCGGTCAGTCGCCCTCGCGGGACTCCTTGCTGGCCAGCAGTCGGCGCAGCGAGTAGAGCCGGGCGGCCTCGGCGTGTCCCTCGGCGACCCAGGCGTCCAGCGCGCAGTCCGGTTCGTCATGGCTGCAGGCGCGCGGGCAGTCGGCGGTGCCGGGCTCCAGGTCCGGGAAGGCGAGGATGACCCGGGACGGGTCGATGTGCGAGAGGCCGAAGGAGCGGAAGCCGGGGGTGTCGATCACCCAGCCGGAGTTCAGCGCCTTTTTCGAGCCCGCCTTGGCGCCGGGCGGCGGGGGCAGCCGCAGCGCGAGGGCGGAGACGGTGGTGTGCCGGCCGCGCCCGGTGACCGCGTTGACGTCGCCGGTCTGCCGCTGGCGGTCCGGCACCAGGGCGTTGACCAGGGTGGTCTTGCCGACGCCGGAGTGGCCGATGAACACCGTCGAGCGCCCGCGCAGGTGCTCGCGGACCGCCTCGGCGCCGGTGGTCTCCAGCTCGTCCCGGCGGGTGACCACGTAGTCGATGCCCAGCGGGGCGTAGGACTCCAGCAGGGGGCCGGCCGGGGCCAGGTCGGACTTGGTGAGCACCAGCAGCGGCTCCATGCCCGCGTCGTAGGCGGCGACCAGGCAGCGGTCGATCAGCCGGGGGCGGGGCTCGGGGTCGGCCAGCGCGGTGACGATGGCCAGCTGCTCGGCGTTGGCGACGACGATCCGCTCGTACGGGTCGTCGTCGTCCGCGGTGCGCCGCAGGACGGAGCTGCGCTCCTCGACCCGGACGATCCGGGCGAGGGTGTCGGCTTCCCCGGAGAGGTCGCCGACCACGTTGACGACGTCGCCGACGACGACGCCCTTGCGGCCCAGCTCACGGGCCTTCATGGCGACGACCTGGCGCTCCTGCTTGGTCCCCGGGTCGATCAGGCAGGTGAGCCGGCCGCGGTCGACGGTCAGCACCATCGCCTCGGCCGCGTCCTCGTGCTTGGGGCGGATCCGGGTCCGCGGCCGGGAGCCCCCGCGGGCGGGGCGGTTGCGGATGTCGTCCTCGTCGGCGTCCTTGCCGTAACGGCGCATGGCTCAAGTCTCCGCTCAGGCGTCCGCCGCCGCCCCGCCGAGCAGTTCCGCCCACATTCCGGGGAAGTCCGGCAGGGTCTTGGCGGTGGTGGCCACGTTCTCCACCTCGACGCCGGACACGGCGAGGCCGAGCACCGCCGCGGCGGTGGCCAGCCGGTGGTCCTCGTAGGTGTGGAAGACGCCGCCGCGCAGCGGGCGGGGGCGGATCCGCAGGCCGTCCTCGGTCTCGCTGACGTCGCCGCCGAGGTCGTTGATCTCCTTGGCGAGCGCGGCGAGCCGGTCGGTCTCGTGCAGGCGCAGGTGGGCGATGCCGTACAGGTGGGACTCGGAGTCCGCGAGGGCGGCGACGGCGGCGATCACCGGGGTGAGCTCGCCGACGTCGTGCAGGTCGGCCTCGATGCCGTGGATCCGGCCGGTGCCGGTGAACTGCAGGCCCTCGTCGGTGAACTCGCAGGCGCCGCCCATCCGGGTGTAGATCTCGCGCAGCTGGTCGCCGGGCTGGCTGGTGTGCTTGGGCCAGTCGCGGACGGTGACCCGGCCGCCGGTGACCAGCGCGGCGGCGAAGAACGGCGCGGCGTTGGACAGGTCCGGCTCGACCACCAGGTCGCGGCCGATCAGGGCGCCGGGGGTGACCCGCCAGACGTCCTTCTCACCGCCGTCCTCGGGGGCGTCGACCTGGGCGCCGGCCAGGCGCAGCATCTCGACCGTCATCCGGATGTGCGGCAGCGACGGGACGGGGCCGCCGACGTGCCGGACCTCGATGCCGTGGTTGTAGCGGGCGCCGGAGAGCAGCAGCGCGGAGACGAACTGGGACGAGGAGGAGGCGTCCAGCTCGACCGGGCCGCCGTCGAGGCCGCCGGTGCCGTGCACGGTGAGCGGGAAGGTGCCGCGGCCCTCGTCCTCGATGCGGGCGCCGAGCGCCCGCAGGGCGTCGATCACGCCGTGCTGGGGGCGCTCGTGGCTGCGCGGGTCGCCGTCGAAGTGGACGGGGCCGTCGGCGAGGGCGGCGAGCGGGGGCAGGAAGCGCATGACGGTGCCGGCGTTGCCGACGTCGACCTGGGCGGGGCCGTGCAGGGCGGGGGCGGGGATGACCCGCCAGGCCTCGCCGCCGCCGATGCCGCCGGCGTCGTTGTTGACCTTCTCCTCGATGGTGACCCCGAGGGCGCGCAGGCCGTCCGCCATCAGCTGGGAGTCGCGACTGCGCAGCGGGCGGCGCACCCAGCCGGGCCCGTCGGCGAGGGCCGCCAGCACCAGGGCCCGGTTGGTGACCGACTTGGAGCCGGGGATGGTGACGGTGGCGTCGACGGGGGCGGCGGCGACGGGGGCGGGCCACAGGGTCTCGGTCATGGGGGCCAGTCTAGGGGCCGTACCCGAGACGCCCCGGTCGGTGGCCGCATGGCGGAACGCGCCCGGGGGCGTGGCGGGGGCTGCGTGGGTCGGTGCAGGTGGGTGCGGGTCAGTGCAGTGGCTGGAGGAGCCAGGTGGCGCCGAGGGCCAGGCACGCGAGGGCGACGAGCAGGAAGACGGTGACCCAGGCGAGCGCGGGGACGTGGGTGAGCCGGGCGAGCTGGTCGGCGTCGGAGTCGCGGGCCCAGCCGATCCGGCGCTGGTGCTGGAGCTCCAGGACGGGGCGTACGGCGCCGAACAGCAGGAACCAGCAGCCGAGGTAGGCGAAGCCGGCCTGCACCTGGGCGCTGCCGAACCAGGAGACCAGGAAGAAGGCGCCGCCGGCGAGCAGGACGGTGAACAGGCCGTAGGCGTTGCGGATGCGGATCAGCAGGGCCAGCAGCAGGGCGATCGCCAGCCAGAGCAGCAGGGTGATCCGGTCGGCGGCGAGCAGGGCGGCGCAGCCGAGGCCGAGCAGGGCGGGGGCGGTGTAGCCGGCGGCGGCGGTGAGGACCATCCCGGGGCCGGCGGGGCGGCCGTAGGAGAGGGTGAGGCCGGAGGTGTCGGAGTGCAGCCGGATGCCGGCGAGCTTGCGGCCGGTGACGAGGGCGGCGAGTCCGTGGCCGCCTTCGTGGGCGATGGTGACGGCGTTGCGGGCGACGTGCCAGAGCGGCCGGGCGAGGACGGTGAGCAGGGCGGCGGCGCCGGTGACGAGGACGAGCCAGCCGGGCGGGGCGGCCTGGGTGCCGGTGACCTGGTTCCACAGGGCGCCCAGGTTCTGGTCGTCGGTGTTCATCGGGGGGTCCGCGCCTCCGTTCGCTGCGTTGGGCCGGGCTGGGCCGCGTCGGGCCGGGTCGGGTCGGGCCGCGTTGGGCCGTTCGGGGCAGCCTCCCATGCGGGGACGGGCGGGCGGGAGCGGGGGGTTGCGGCCGCGGGATGAGGAAGTGGTGAGGAGGGGCGGCATGGCAAGCTGGCCCGCATGTGCGGTCGCTTCGCAGCCAGCAGCAAACCCGAGGACATCGTCGAGCTGTTCGACGTGGAGTTCTGGGATCCCGAGGAGACGCTGGACCCGAACTGGAACGTGGCGCCGACCAACAGCGCGTTCGTGGTGCTGGAGCGGTTGTCCACGGAGCGGCCGGGGCCGCTGCGGCAGTTGCGGGCGCTGCGCTGGGGGCTGGTGCCGCCGTGGTCGGACTCCGCCGAGACGGCGGTGAAGATGATCAATGCCCGGTCGGACACCGTGCACGAGAAGCCGGCGTACCGGCAGGCCTTCGCCTCGCGGCGGTGCCTCCTGCCGGTCGACGGCTACTACGAGTGGCAGACGGTGCCGGGTGAGCGGGGCCGGGCCCGCAAGAAGCCGTTCTTCGTGTCCCGGTCGGACGGCGCGCCGCTGGCGCTGGCCGGGCTGTACGAGTTCTGGCGCAACCGGGCGGTGCCGCCGGGGCATCCCGAGGCCTGGCTGGTGACGTTCACGATCGTCACGACGGACGCCGAGGAGGCGCTGGCCCCCATCCACGAGCGGATGCCGCTGTTCCTCGATCCGTGCTCCTGGGACGAGTGGCTGGACCCCCGGCTGAGCGACCCGGACGTGCTGCGCCGGCTGCTGATACCCCCGCCGCCGGGCGCGCTGCTGGCCACGCCGGTGTCTCCGGCGGTCGGCAACATCCGCAACAACGGCCCGGAGCTCAAGGAGCCGTGGGCCGAGGCCGAGTACGAGACCACGTTGTTCTGAGTCTTTACGACGCCTCCGACTCTTCCGACCTTTCCGATCCGATTGTCTGGACTGTCCTGCCGTCCTGACGTTCTCCGACGTTCCCGGGAGCCGCCGCGATGACCACCTCCGAACTCGTCGCCACCGAGGCCGGCGAGGCCCGCGTCACCTACCACCGGGCGGCCGCCCCGAGGGCCGTGCTGGCGCTCGGGCACGGCGCGGGTGGCGGGATCGGCGCCCCGGACCTGGTGGCGCTGGCCGAGCGGCTGCCGCCGCGGGGGATCACCGTGGCGCTGGTGGAACAGCCGTGGCGGGTGGCGGGCAAGAAGCTGGCCCCGGCGCCGAAGACCTTGGACCTGGGCTGGCGGCCGGTGGCCGGGCACCTGGCCGGGCAGGGGCTGCCGCTGGTGGTCGGCGGGCGCAGCGCCGGGGCGCGGGTGGCCTGCCGTACGGGGGCGGGGACCGGGGCGGTGGGAGTGGTGGCGCTGGCGTTCCCGTTGCACCCGCCGGGCAAGCCGGAGCGGAGTCGGGCGCACGAGCTGCTGGAGTCGGGGCTGCCGACGCTGGTGGTGCAGGGCGGGGCGGATCCGTTCGGCGGCCCGGAGGAGTTCCCGGCGCTGCCGGCGGGGCACGAGCTGGTGGCGGTGCCGTACGGCGGTCACGGGTTCGCGGTGCCCAAGCGGGCTCCGGTGGGGGAGGAGGAGGTGCTCGGGCTGATCTGCTCGGCGGTGGGGGACTGGGTGCTGCGGCTGGTGTGAGCGGGCGGGGACGGTGCTGCCCGCGATGCCGGCGGGGGCGCTGTCGGGGTGCCGTCCGGGGCGCCGCGGTGGGTGTTGTCCGGGGCCGTGAACAGGGAGTTCGCCGTCGCTCACTCGTGCGAGTGAATGGGATGCGGGGGCGGGAATGCGGGCGTGGCCCGGGTGGTTGTCGTCTGCGTCAGCACAGTCACCGGTGAGAGGCAGGGCAGATGGGTTCGATCGCGTGCCCCGAACGGCCTGAGGAGCGCGAGGCCGCCACGGCGTTCGGCCCCTCCTGGTCGGAGTGGATCGACGCGGGCGAGAAGCCCGTCAGCCCGATATCCTCCATTTCTGGGCGGCCCGCCGTGGGCCGTACCCGTCATGCCGAGGAGGTGGGTCCGGTCGTCGGGACCGAGCACGAGGCCGACCCGGGCCGTGGCCCGGACGAGGCCCTGCCCACGGGCGAGGCGCTCACCGGTGAGGAGCTGGCCGAGGCGATCGGCGAGGACACCTTCCGCGTGTCCGCGGAGGAGTCCGAGGAGACCCGGCGGGAGCGCTTCGAGCGTGACGCCCTGGGCTACCTGGATCCGATGTACTCGGCGGCGCTGCGCATGACGCGCAACCCGGCGGATGCGGAGGACCTGCTCCAGGAGGCGTTCGCCAAGGCGTACGCGTCCTTCCACCAGTTCCGCGAGGGCACGAACCTCAAGGCCTGGCTGTACCGCATCCTCACCAACACGTTCATCAACTCGTACCGCAAGAAGCAGCGCGAGCCGCAGCGCACCGCGGCGGAGGAGATCGAGGACTGGCAGCTGGCCCGGGCCGAGTCGCACATGTCGACGGGTCTGCGCTCGGCCGAGACCCAGGCGCTCGACCACCTTCCCGACAGCGATGTGAAGGACGCGCTGCAGGCCATTCCGGAGGAGTTCCGGATCGCCGTGTACCTCGCGGACGTAGAAGGCTTTGCGTACAAGGAGATCGCGGACATCATGGGTACTCCCATCGGTACGGTGATGTCCCGGCTGCACCGCGGCCGCCGTCAGCTGCGCGGCATGCTGGAGGACTACGCCCGTGAGCGCGGGCTCGTCCCGGCCGGCAGCGGGGCAGGGCAGGAAGCGAAGGGCTCGGGCTCATGAGCTGCGGCGATCCGCACGAGACGGAATGTGGCGAGGTCCTCGACCACCTCTACGAGTTCCTCGACAACGAGATGCCCGAGGGGGACTGCGCCAAGCTGCGCGTGCACTTCGAGGAGTGCTCGCCCTGTCTGAAGCAGTACGGGCTGGAGCAGGCGATCAAGGCGCTGATCAAGCGTTCCTGCGGCTGCGACGACACCCCGGCCGACCTGCGCAGCAAGGTGCTGGCGAGGATCGACTCGATCCGGTCCGGGCAGCGCAACGGCGATCCGGTGGTCGCCGTGGACACCTCGGTCGAGGTGCACGTCGAGTCCGCCCGTCCGGCGCCCCACCCGGCGCGGGACGGCGCGGACGAGGAGCGGCCCGCGCGCCCCGGTGCGCCGGTGGAAGCCGGCGCCCAGGTGGAGTGACCAGCCGTCCGGCGCGCGACGGCACGACCGTCGCCCGGGCGCGATAGTCCTCCGGTCCGCCGGCGAGGGCGGGCCGGAGGGTCTGGGTAGGGAGTTCAGCGGCCCCGGAAGCGTGTGCTTCCGGGGCCGCTCCCGTTCTGCTCGCATGCGCCGTCACTCGTTCGAGTGAGTTGGCGGTGCGCCAACTGCGCCATTGCGCGATCATGCGTCCTCGCGGCCGGACTGCGGCCTATCCTCCTGACGGGCGCTCACCGCCGGTCCCTCCGGCGTGCTGAGGCCACACGGGTCCGGACGGCGGGGAGGTCGAGATCGCTACCGACAGTGGAGGCGCGACCCTGCCGCGGGGGGCGGCGTGCTACCTGGTGGCCGTTCCGGTGGCGGCGCTGTGCTGCCTGCTGCCGCTGCTGCCCGTGGCCGCGATCCCCGGGGTGCCGCGCTGGCTGGGCCACCCGGTGGACTGGCCCAAGGTCGCGCTGCTGGCCTTCCTGCACGGCTGCTGGGAGTCGCTCGCCCAAGGCCTGCCGACCCCCTGTCTGCGCTTCGTGCGCCGGTTGCTGCGCCGCCCCGCGCCGGTCGAGCGCACACCCGCCCGGCCCGGGGCGAACTCCTTCTTCCCGGTGCTCTTCGCCGGGGTGCTGATGCTCCCGCCGGCCGCCGCCGCCCTCGTCGCCGTCCCCGCCGCACTGCTCGGCGGCCCCACCGGGCCCGGCTGCCGCCGGCGCCAGCTGTTCAACGGCTCCCAGCTCGCACTGTGCGCCTTCGCCTCCTCCGTCGCCTTCCACCTGCTGCGCGGCCCCCAGCTCCTCCTCGGCTCCCGCTTCCCGGCCGCGCTGCTGCCCGGCTTCGCCTCCGTCGCCGTGTTCTGCCTGGTCAACGGAGCGGTGGTGGGGGCGATGGTGATGCTCAGCGAGGGCCGCGGAGCCGGGGTGGTGCTGCGCGGGGCCTGCTCGGTGTGCGGGCTGCCGGTGCTGGTGCACGCGGCCGGGGGACTGATGGTCGCGGTGCTGTGGCAGGGCCCGTACGGGGCGTTCGCCGCGCTGCTGGCCCTGCTGCCGCTGTCCATCTCCGCCTGGGTGTTCGCCCAGGGCCAGCGCGAGCAGGACGCCCACCAGGCCACCGTGCAGTCGCTGGTGCAGGCCGTGGAGATCAAGGACGCGTACACCCGGGGGCACAGCGAACGGGTCGGGCGGGCCTCGGTGCTGATCGCCACTCAGCTCGGCATGGAGCCCGAGCGGCTGCGCACCCTGCGCTTCGCCGGGATCCTCCACGACGTCGGCAAGCTCGGGGTCGCCACCGAACTCCTGCGCAGAAACGGTCCCCTCGACGAGGACGAACGCCGGGCCGTGGAGATCCACCCGGTGTACGGGTACGAGCTGGTTCGCGGCATCGACTTCCTCGGCGAGGCCCACGCCGGGATCCTCCACCACCACGAGCGGATGGACGGGCGCGGCTACCCCAGCGGCCTGGCCGGGGAGCAGATCCCCGAGTTCGCCCGGATCATCTCCGTCGCCGACGCCTTCGACTCGATGACCTCCACCCGCTCCTACCGGCGGGGGCGCCCGGTCACCGAGGCGGTGGCCGAGCTGGAACGCTGCTCGGGCAGCCAGTTCGACCCGGTGATGGTCCGCGCCCTGATCGACGCGCTGGCCGTGCACGACTGGCGGCCGGTGGTGCACTCCGAGGACTGCGTGCGGGCCGTGCCGGACATCCCGCTCGGGGTGCCCGAACCGGTGCGGGCCGCGCCCGGACTGGTGCCCGCCCAGGGCGGGACCGTCCCCACGGCCGGAAAGCCGTGAGGGTCCCGGGGCGGCCCGGCCCCGCCCGCACCGGGCCCGGCCGTCGGGTGCCGGGCCGCAAGGCGGCCGACCGCGGGGTGTCCGGCCGGACGGGGCGGGACCGCAAGGACCGTACGGGCGCGGGCCGTACGGGCGCGGAGCGTCCGGGGACCGGCCGTCCGGGGGCCGCCCGGACCGCACATGGCCTTAGGGCGTTCGCCCGGGCGGTGCGTGGGCGCACCGCCCCGGCGGTGCACGTGGGCGCCGCCGCACTGCTGGCGCTCGCGCTCGGCGCGGTCGCGCTGCGCGGGGTCGCGGAGCCGGGGGTCGCGCTGGCGTTCACCGCGTTGATCGCGCTCGGCGAATGCGTCCGGATCACCCTTCCGGGTGACCGCGAGCAGGCGCCCATCGGCGCGGCCGGCGCACTGGCCTACGCCCTGCTCGGGCCGCTGCGCGGGCTGCCCACCGCGCACGGGACGCTCCAGGTGGTGGCGGTGACCGGGGTCGGCCTGGTGCTCGCCTGGCTGCCCGGCCTCGCCCTGCCGCACCGCCCCGAGCGCCCGCACCGGCGCCCGCCCTGGGCCGACCCGGCCCGCCGGGACGGCGCCGCCCGCCGGCTGCTCGCCGTCGGTTTCGCCGCCGCCGTCTTCCAGCCGCTCTACAACGGCGGCCTGGTCGACCGGTTCTCGCCCGAGGGCCCGGCCTACGGGGCGTTCCTGACCGCCGTCGCCGCGCTGGCCGCGCTCTGCGACGCCACCCTGGCGGCGCTGCTGCGGTGCGCCACGGCCGGCCCCGACTCCGGGCTGCGGTTCCCGGCGGCGCTGGAGGACGAGCTGCGCTCGCTGTTCGGCATCGGTTCGGCGATCGTCGCCACCGGGATGCTGGTCAGCCTCGCCGCCGGCGAGGTCGGGCTGTGGGCATTGCCGCTGTTCTGCACCCCGCTGCTGCTCGCCCAGGTGTCCTTCCGGCGGGCCGCCGCGGTGCGGGCCACCACCGGGCAGACCATCGCCAGCCTGGCACGGGCCACCGAGGTGGCCGGCTACACCCCGCACGGGCACGCGCGCCGGGTCGCGGACACGGCGTGCGCCCTCGGCCGCGAGCTGGGGCTGGGCACCCGGGAGCTCGCTCTATTGGAGTACGCGGCGCTGATGCACGACGTCGGCCAGCTGTCCCTGGTCGAGCCGGTGCCGGACGGCGCGACCGCGCTGCTGCCCTGTGACGAGCAGCAGCGGATCGCCCGGCTCGGCAGCGAGGTGATCAGCCGCACCGGGGTGCCCCGGCAGGTCGCCGAGCAGGTCGCCCGGCTGGCCGACCCCTGCGCCGGGCCGGTCGGCGGCGAGGGGCCCGTACCGCTCGCCGCCCGGATCATCCGGGTCGCCAACGCCCACGACGACCTGCTGACCGCCGCCCGCGGCCGGGGCCTCGGCGAGGCCTTGGGGCGGCTGGAGGCGCTGGAGGTGCTGCGGCTGGGGCGCGGCCGGGTCTACGACGCCCGGGTGGTGGACGCCCTCGCCCGGGTCGGCGGGCCGGATCGCGGCTGAGGCGGCGGGCGGCGGGCGGCGGCTGCTGGTTCCGTAAGGCGGTCGGGGTCGGACGGGGGCCGGATTCGTGCTCGGGCCGGGCTCGGTGAGAGGTGGGAGGACGCAGGGATGGGCCGAACGGGCCGGGGCGGGGTGGAGGCCCACTCGGCCTCAGGTCAGGCCCCCGCGGCCAGGGGTTGAGGAGGTGCGCTCCGGCGGGCAGGCTGGGGAGGGGCGGGCTCCAACCCCGGCGGTGGGGAGCGCGGTCGGGGGCGGGCGTGGTTGGATGCGGTCGTAGCGTGGAACACCGACCCGGAGCACCGGGACCCGGACCCCGTCGAGGACGGGACGGGCCCCGCGCCAAGGGACTTGAGCGGACGACGACGGCAGGGACGAACGTGAGGATCTTCCACCGGGCACGGCACCGGCCGTCCGCCACCTGGCGGCAGACGACCGACCGGGCCTTCACGCTGATCGGCGACGGCCGCTACGAGGACGCCGGCGCGCTGCTGGTGATGGCCGCCGACCTGGAGCCCTGGCTGTCCGACTCCTGGTTCAACCTCGCCCTGCTGCACAAGTTCCGCCGCGACTGGGAGCAGGCCCGCTCGGCCGGCCTGCGCGCCGTCGCCCTCCTGGACCGCGAGCACGGCGCCCCCGACTGGTGGAACCTCGGCATCACCGCCACCGCCCTGCAGGACTGGCCGCTGGCCCGCCGCGCCTGGCAGGCGTACGGGCTCAAGCTGCCCGGCGGTCCCGGCGTGGACGGCCCGGTCAGCCTCGACCTCGGCACCACCCCGGTGCGGCTGTCCCCGGACGGCGAGTCCGAGGTGGTGTGGGGCCGGCGCCTCGACCCCGCCCGGATCGAGGTGCTGTCCATCCCGCTGCCGTCCTCCGGCCGCCGCTGGGGCGAGGTGGTGCTGCACGACGGCGCCCCGCACGGCGAGCGGGTCACCGACGGCGTCGCCTACCCGGTGTTCGACGAGATCGAGCTGTGGGCGCCCTCCCCGGTGCCGACCTATGTGGTGCTGCTGCAGGCCGCCACGGCCGGTGACCGGGACGCGCTGGAGCGGCTGGTCGCCGACGCCGGCTACGCCGCCGAGGACTGGACCTCCTCGGTGCGACTGCTGTGCCGGGCCTGCTCGGAGAGCCGGATGGCCTCCGACGACGGCGTCGTCGCGCACCACGACCCGCACGACGACGGCGACGCCGCCCACCCAGGCCACCTCAGCCACCTCAGCCAGGGCGGCGCCGCCGGGATGTCCTGGCTGGTCGAGCGCGAGTGCGGGATCGCCGCCCCGGCGCACCTGGTGCGCGCCCTGCTGGACCGCTGGGTCGCGGCCGCCCCCGCGAGCCGGGCTTACCGGGATCTCGAAGAAGTCTGCTGAGTACCCTGGTGAGGTACACGTAGTAGATCTATGGAAGCGGAAGACATGGCGGAGCAGCACGACCACGAGCAGGAGCACGACGTGGAGGGGGCGGCGCCCGAGGCGCCCGCCAAGGTGATCGGCGACGAACCCGACCTCACCAAGGGCACCGCGCGTCCGATCACCGTCGTGGGCAACCCGGTGCTGCACCGCGAGGTCAAGGACGTCACCGCGTTCGACGGCGAACTGTCCGCGCTGATCGACGACATGTTCCAGTCGATGTACGCCGCCGAGGGCGTGGGCCTGGCCGCCAACCAGATCGGCGTGGACCTGAAGGTCTTCGTCTACGACTGCCCGGACGACGAGGGCGTGCGCCACATCGGCCACGTCATCAACCCGAAGCTGGAGGAGTACCCGGCCGACCGCCGCCGGGTGCTCGACGACGGCAACGAGGGCTGCCTGTCCGTCCCGACCGCCTACGCCGAGCTGCCGCGCCCGGACTACGCCGCCGTCACCGGCGTCGACAAGGACGGCAAGCCGATCCGGGTCGAGGGAACCGGCTTCTTCGCGCGCTGCCTGCAGCACGAGACCGACCACCTGTACGGCACCCTCTACATCGACAAACTGTCCAAGCGCGACCGCAAGGACGCCCTGCGTCAGATGGCCGAGGGCACCGCGAAGTACGCGACCGTGCCGAACGAGTGACGGCAGGGCGGTAGTCGCCGAAGGCCGGTGCGGACCCCGTCCGTGCCGGCCTTCGGCGTTCCCGGGCGGGCGATGTCACGTTCTCGCGCCCTGTCCGGTCCCACTGTCAGGAGTGACCGATCGGAAGGAGAGCGTCATGAAGGCCGTCATGGTGTGTGCGTCGGTGTCCCACGGCAACACCCGGAGGATCGCCGAGGTCATGGGCCGGGTGCTCGCGGCCCGGGTCGTCGAGCCGGAACAGATCGACCCTGTGGAGCTGGCCGACTACGACCTGGTGGGGTTCGGATCGGGGATCTTCACGGGTCAGTTCCACGCGCGGCTGCGGGACTTCGTCTGCTCGGTTCCGGCGCGGCAGGGTGGCAGGGCGTTCGTGTTCGCCACCAGCGGGCTGCCGGAGCTGCGGGTCCGGCCCTTCACCCGGCCGCTCGTGCGGCAGCTCGAACAGAAGGGGTTCGAGGTGACCGACACCTTCTCCTGCCGGGCCTACGACACCTGGCTGCCCTTCAAGCTCGTCGGCGGCATCAACAGGACCCGGCCCGACGGCGGCGACCTGGCGGCGGCGCGCGCCTTCGCCGAGGGGCTGCTGGCCCGTGGTGTCGACGGCGGGTGGTGAACGGGTCGGCGGCGAGCCCGGCGGCGTTCAACCGCTGGGCGGTGCCGGGATGGTGAAGCTGCTCTACGGGCGCTTGCTCAGCCTGCTCGCCCAACCGGCGGCTCAGAGCGCGCTGCCGCAGCTGTTCGCCGCCACCGCGCCGGACGCCGGGGGCGGGCAGTTCATCGGCCCGGGCGGGAGGGGCGAACTGCGGGGCGCCCCGAAGGCCGTCCGGGTGGCGCCGAGGGCCGCCGACCCCGAGACGGGGCGGCGGTTGTGGGAGCTGTCGGAGCGGCTCACCGGTGTCCGGTTCGTCGTTCCGGCTGCCGCCTGATCCGGGGCGCGGGCGAACGGGGGGCTTCGGGTCAGGGGAGGGCGCGTTCGGCGGGGCAGGGGATGTTCGGCCAGGCCTTGTTGGGGCACGCGACGACGTAGTGACCGGACCAACGGCTGTCGGACAGCCACCGGGACCACACCACGTCGGAGCCATGGGTCAGTTGGTCGGCGGCGCGATGGCGTCTCGCCGTGGTGGGGAGCCCGGGATCACCGCCGGGGGAGTGCTTCGCGTAGCGTGCGGCGAGCCAGTCGGCGGCCTCGGCCGACGTGCGCCAAGTGCCCCGGATCTGGGAGGCGGGGCGGAGCAGCCACCAGGCCGTCATCATCGGGGGAAGGTCGGAGAAACGGAACGCCGCTTCGTTGGACGGTCGGCGTTCCGATTCCTTCGCCAGGAGCCGGCCGTCACCGACCCACTCGTAGCCGTGGAAGTGCAAGGGCGCTACTCCTCGGAGGTATTGGGGCCCCGGGGGGGGGGGGGGGGGGGGGGGGGGGGGGGGGGGGGGGGGGGGGGGGGGGGGGGGGGGGGGGGGGAGGCGGAGGGGGGGGGGGGGGCTGGGGTGGGGGTCTTGCC
>NZ_JBVHXY010000002.1:118057-262960 GCF_055569215.1 Kitasatospora sp. NPDC029312
CCCTCGTACCCGGAGAAGGACAAGGCCCCTCCTCCTCGGGGGTGTTGGGCCCCCCGCTCCCCACACGGGACTGCGGGCACCCGGGGAGAGGTGTCGGGTGGCGTCAGACGGACAGGCCGAACCGCGCGGGGTCGATCCCGGCGGTGGTGAGCTCCTCGGTGGTGAAGAGGAGGGGCGCACGGTCGGGCTGCTTGCTGTCGCCGAGGGCGTAGACACCGTCCTCGACCAGGCCGAGGGTCACACACGACTCGCCGTCGTCGCCCCCGCCCTGGTTGCCGCCGCACGAGCGGCTGAACTCGACGCGGGAGAGGTCGAGTTCGTACAGGTTGCGTTCGATCATCGCCTGCACCTTTCGGTATCGCTTCGGGGCAGCACGGAACTGCCCCGCTCCGCCCAGGGCTTGGGCGGAGGGCTTGGTGGTGGGGGAGGGAGAGCGATCAGCGCCAGAGGCTGATGCGGGTGGTGAGCTGGTCGACGGGCACCTGGCGCGGCGGCGCGTCCGGCTCGAACAGCGGCCGGACCAGGGCCCGGCCGCTCGCGGCGCCCACGAGTTCGACCAGGCGCCCGGTGGTGAGGTCCTTGCGGATCGGGTTGTTGTCGATCCGCGCCATGAGTTCCGCGTGCGTGCGGCGGCGCTTCGGCGGACAGTTCGCGGCGGTCGGCTGCGCGACACCGGCGTCGGACATGGAAGGCTCCCGTGTCTCGCGGGAACTTTTCGGCGAGCCACCAAATTACGGGGAGCCGAGGCCTTTTCTTGCGTCCTTTCCTGTTCCGGAAAGAACTCGTCCGGCATTTGCGTGCGCAGGAAGTCGGATTAGCCGACTTCCTGCGTATGAAGGCCTCGCTGGAGTGGCCGACTATCGGCGGCCGGAAGCCCACTCCTCCAGCTTGGTCCGAGCGTCCTCGCCCCAGAGCGAAGACTCCTCGAAGGTTCGGAACGTGCCCAGGTGCGCCTGCACGTCGTGGGATTCGCGGAACACGAGCACGCTCGCGGCCACCTCAGCGGTGATCGCCAGGGATCAGGGCCAGACTGGCGCTGACGCGCTCCGGCGTCGCGAGCAGACCCGTGATCATGGTTGGCAGGAAGTAGCGGAGTTCCGTCGAGGCCTGCTCAAGGGCCGCCAGCTCGACCTGCTTCGCGCCCATGCCGCTATCGCGAAGAGTCTCGGCGCCCTGCCACTCCATACTCGCGATCCGGGCCGGACCCGGCTGGTTGCGCACCGCAACTCCTGTGGGTTCTGAGTGGACTGAGAAGCTCGCGTCACCGGGCACCACCCGGCTCTTCCAAGAACTCGTCCCGGATTTCTTCGAGTAGGCGCCGCATGGGGTCACCCGCCAGAGCCTTGAGTTCGAACCGACTGAACCGCGCCAGGTATAGCTCCACATCTTTTGGCTCGCTGGTGGTGATTTCCGCATGGGGAATCTCCACGATCACCAGCCGCTTGTCGTAGACGACGAAGGATGAGGACGGCGCTTCAATCATGGGAGCTGTGAGTGGAACAATGCCGATCGAGACATTGGGGAGGCGAGAGAGCGAGATGAGTCTGTCCAGCTGGACAGCCATCTCGCGCGGGGAGACAAGTCGCCAGCGCAGCACTGATTCGGTGATCAGGTAGCGAAACGACTTGGCGGATTCGAAGAGTACGGCTTGGCGTTGGAGCCGGGCGCCGATGGTCCGTGACAGCACCTCCTCCGTCAGGCCCTTCGTACTCAGGATCGCCCGGATGTACTCCGGTGACTGACACAGGCCAGGGACGCAGGACGGCTGGAAGACCCGTTGAACAGCGGTCTCGGCTTCCACAGAGCGGATGGCATCTTGGTGCAAGTGGAAACCGCTGCGGCGGTAAAGCCGCCACGCCGTCGCCTCGGTAGCTTCTCGACGAGCTGTCTCGACCAATCCGGCCCGGACCTCGTCGGACACACCGATTGCCGCGAGGATTCGGTCCACGTCCATTACTGTCGGGGTGATCTTCCCCGTTTCGATACGGCTCAGTTTGGATGGGGACATGGCAGCGCCGCGGGCGACTGCCTTGGCCTCTTTCCCGCTGGCCTTTCGCAGCTCCCGCAGCGTGCTACCGATATTCGCTCTCACTTACTGCTGTGCCGCTCCCACCAGTCCGCGAACGGCTCGGCATGGCTCAAGGCTGTGTCTCGCCAGTGAACCCATTTCTGAACGTCGGACTCTTCCTCTGCCCCGAGGAATCCACCCTCGCTGTCGTAGGTCATCGAGACGGTCCTGGATTCGTCGAACATCCAGAAGTCGGGAACACCTTCGAGAGGGTTCGGCTTCTCCGTGGTGTCGAGGATGAAGAACTCCTCGCCGACCGTGGCGTTGGTCTGGTATCCCCAGCCCAGTTCGAACTGCAGGTAGGTGGTGAGAGGCCGAGCCAGGACGTGGACCCGGTACATTCGGCGGCCGGCGTCGATGTTCCGCCGGACTTGCGCCAGCCACCGGGAATTGTAGTCGTCGGGCTTCGGGTTCCCGGCAAGGAACGCTTGGTAGGCGTCCACGTTGCCGGACTTGCTGTAGTCGTCCAGCGTCTCCAGCCGGAACGCTTCCTGCTGGAAGGTGTCGAAGAGTGCGCCGAAGGCGTCAGGAGAGATGGTCACGGGCAACCCTCATCAGGAGGTCAATCGGGATGCGTACGGCTGTCTCGGTGTCCGGAAGTCGCATCGTAGCTAGCGCTTCCGGGTCGTCCACCTTGAAACCTTGTACGACCAGTTCCCCGGGTGTCAGTGGCGTAGATCGTCGGGCAAGGCCCGTTGTCGCAGGAGCTGTCTAGTTCGGTCAGCTTCACGGCTGTGTCCTCCCCTGGCTTCTCGTTCGATGTTCCCGACCCTCCAAGCGCAGCGTCAAGGACTCGATCTTGCGAGAACAGGAAATCGGTCAGGTTGGTCGTGGCCGTACCCGCCCGGCGTGAGCGCCGGGCGGGGACGGTGAGTTCAGAGCCGGTGGGTGGTGATGGTGATCGGGTGGGTGGTCGAGTCGGTCAGCTCGCCGACGTAGAGGGTGAAGCTCCAGGTGCCGCCTCGGGAGAGAGCGCGGGCGACGCCTTCGCCGCTGCCCGGGCCGATGCAGATCCGGATGAAGTCCCGGTGGGCCTCGCGGATGGGGAGTTCGCGGACGCGCTCCCAGAGGACGGGGAGCGCGTGGTCGAGGCTGGGGAAGAGTGCGGGGGCCATGATCCCGGTGATCCCGGCGCGGACGGCGCTCACGCGGCGGCCGTCCCGGAGGAGGCGGCGATGTGGCACCAGATGAACTTGCCGATGCCGCCCCTGCGCGGGCAGCAGCCCCAGCTCTGGGCCAACTTCTGGACGAGGAGCAGTCCTCGGCCGCTCTCGGAGCAGGCGGAGGCCGGGCGGGGCGCCGGCTTCCCGCTGTCGGCGTCGTGCACCTCGATGCGGAGAGTGTCGTCCGGGGCGAGCTGGAAGCGGACGAAGATCAGGCGTCCACGGGGGGATCGGGCGTGCTGGATGGCGTTGGTGACCAGCTCGCTGACCAGCAACTCGGCGGTGGGGAGCAGGAGTTCGCCGGTGGGGAGGGGGAGGAGGAAGGAGCGAAGCTCTTGGCGGGCGGCTCGGGGGGACTTGGGGTGCCGGGGCAGCCAGCAGGTCTGCTCGGTGAGGATGGGGATGGGGATGGGGGAGACGGTTTCAGGCATGGCGGGGCCACCTCTGGGTGTGCGGGTGACAGCGACTGAAGAAGGCATGGGGATGCCCGGTGAAAGCCCGCCATAATCACGTTGAGTCGACGAGCGGACTACGTTGAGTAGCATGCGCCGGAAAGGAGCCCGCTCGCAACTTGCTCGATGGAAATTTTCCAAGATCGTTTCTGAGGGGTTATGATCTGGTCCAAATCGGCGTGATGGAGCATCAGATGAGCCAAGCGCGACCCACAGTGCGCCGCAGGCGGTTGGCAGCCGCTCTGGTCAGCCTGCGTGAAGAGGCCGGCAAGTCCCCTGAACAGGCGGCGGAGCGAATCGGCTGCCATCGTTCGAAGATCAGCCGGATAGAGAACGCGAGATTGGGCATCTCGCTCGGCGAACTGCGCGACCTGCTGACGTTCTACGGCGTGGAGGACCAAGGCCGGGTCGATGAGTTGATCGCGCTCGCCCGTCGAGGTCGTGAGCCAGGATGGGTGCAGCGGGCGAGCTTGGCTCGGCCGTCCTACTCGGACTTCATCGACTACGAGGAGACGGCGGACTACATCAGGTCATTCGAGAATGTGTTGATCTCTGGTCTGCTTCAGACGCCTGACTATGCTCGCGCGGTGATGCAAGCCAAGCCGTCGGGGCTGACTGCCGAGCAGGTAGACGCTTTGGTGACAGCTCGAATTGAACGGCAGACGGTGCTCAACAAGCCCAGTCCGCCACGTCTGTGTGTGATCGAGGGCGAGTCGGCGCTCCGTGTTCGGGTGGGCGGGGCAAAGACGATGGCCGGGCAACTCGACAAGCTGGTTGAGATGGCTGAGCATCCGTATGTGGAGCTCCAGGTCTTGCCGGACCGCGCCGGTGCTCACGCTGGCCTGATGGGGTCGTTCGTGATGTTCAGCTTTCCTTCGCCGGACTACTCCGATGTCGTCTGCGTGGAACACCGGACGGGGACGCTCTACATGGAGACGTCAGCCGAGATCGATGAGTACACGCTGATCTTCGACTCCCTCCGCTCAATCGCCTTGAGTCCGGCTGACAGTCTCGACATGATCGCTCGAGTACGGCAGGAGTTCTGAACTCTGGGCAAGGGATGGGATGAGTCATGACCAACGAGTGGCACAAGAGCACATACAGCGGGCAGGGTGGGAACTGCGTCGAAACGCAGACCAGGTTGTTGACGACTGCGGTTCGGGATTCCAAGGATCCCGATGGCCCTCTACTGCTCTTCCCGGCTGAGGCGTGGGCTTCCTTCCTCGCCGGGGTCAAGTCCGGGGAGTTTCCGACCGACTGAAGCAACAGAGGTGCCCCGCACGGGCTGTGGCCGTGCGGGGCACCTCTCTGTGTCTCTCCGCTGCTTAGAAGTCGTCGTCGAAGGAGACGGAGCCCTCGACCGCGACCTGGTACGCCGACACCCGGCGCTCGAAGAAGTTGGTCAGCTCCTGGACGTTCTGGAGCTCCATGAAGCCGAACGGGTTGGTCGACCCGTACCGAATGGGCATCCCCAGGCGGGCCAGGCGCTGGTCCGCCACGGCCTCCAGGTACTGCCGCATCGAGTCGGTGTTCATGCCCGCCAGACCATCACCGCACAGGTCCTGGGCGAACTGGAGCTCGGCCGCGACGGCCTCCTCCAGCATCTCGGTGACCTGCTTGGCCATCTCCTCATCGAAGAGGTCGGGCTCCTCCTCGCGCACCGTGTCGACCACCGACATCGCGAAGTCCATGTGCATGGACTCGTCGCGGAACACCCAGTTGGTGCCGGTCGCGAGACCGTGCAGCAGGCCCCGGCTCCGGAACCAGTACACGTAGGCGAACGCGCCGTAGAAGAACAGCCCCTCCACACACGCCGCGAAGCAGATCAGGTTGAGCAGGAACGCCCGCCTGTCCTCCTTCGTCTGCAGCGAGTCGATGTGGTCGACCGCGTTCATGTACTTGAAGCAGAACTGGGCCTTCTGGTGGATGGAGGGGATGTTCTCCACCGCGGCGAAGGCCGCGTTGCGGTCCTCCGGGTCCGGAAGGTAGGTGTCCAGCAGCGTCAGGTAGAACTGCACATGGACTGCCTCCTCGAACAGCTGGCGCGACAGGTACAGCCGCGCCTCCGGGGAGTTGATGTGCTTGTACAGGCTCAGCACGACGTTGTTCGCGACGATCGAGTCGCCCGTCGCGAAGAACGCGACCAGCCGGCCGATCAGGTGGCGCTCGCCCTCGCTGAGCTTCGCCAGGTCGGCGACGTCCGAGTGCAGGTCCACCTCCTCGACGGTCCAAGTGTTCTTGATCGCGTCGCGGTACCGGTCGTAGAACGACGGGTAGCGCATCGGGCGCAGCGTCAGCTCGAAGCCGGGGTCGAGCAGCATCTTGCGGTCTTCAGGGGTGCTCACTGGCAGGCCTCGCAGGACTCGGGGTTCTCCAGGGAGCAGGCCAGGGCGGCCTCCTCCTCGGGAGTGAGGGTGGCGACGGGGACGGGCGCGGCGGCGCGGGCGGTGCCGGACGCGGCCTGGGCGATGCGGGTCGCGGGGCGCGAGCGCAGGTAGTAGGTGGTCTTGAGACCGACCTTCCACGCGTACGCGTACATCGAGCTGAGCTTGCCGATGGTCGGCGCGGCCATGAACAGGTTCAGCGACTGGCTCTGGTCCAGGTACGGCATGCGGGCCGCCGCCAGGTCGATCAGCGCGCGCTGGGGCAGCTCCCAGGCCGTCCGGTACAGGGAACGGACGTCCTGCGGCAGCCAGTTGAACTCCTGGACGGAGCCGTTGGCGTCGCGCAGCGCGTCGCGGGTCTGCTGGTCCCAGACGCCGAGCTCCTTCAGCTCGCGCACCAGGTACGGGTTGACCTGCAGGAACTCGCCGCTCAGCGTCTCGCGCTTGAACAGGTTGGACACCTGCGGCTCGATGCACTCGTACACGCCGGCGATCGAGGCGATGGTCGCGGTCGGGGCGATCGCGAGCAGCAGCGAGTTGCGCAGGCCGGTCTCGGCGATGCGGGCGCGCAGGGCCGTCCAGCGGTCGGCCCACTGCGGGGCGGCGCTCGGGAAGTGGTCGATGTGCAGTTCGCCGCGGGCGGCGCGGGTCTCGCCGTACGCCTCGTGGCGGCCGAGCTGCTCGGCCAGTTCGGCGGAGCGCTCGTAGGCGGTGAGCATGATGCGCTCGGCGATGAGCGTGGACAGGCGGGCGGCCTCGGCGGAGTCGAAGTCGATCCGCAGCTTGAAGAAGACGTCCTGCAGGCCCATCACGCCGAGGCCGACCGGGCGCCAGCGGGAGTTGGACGTCCCCGCCTCGGTGGTCGGGTAGAAGTTGATGTCGACCACGCGGTCGAGGAACGTCACGGCGGTACGGACGGTGGCGTCGAGGCGCTCCCAGTCCATCGCGCCCAGCAGGTCGTCGGCGGAGGCGCCGACGGCCACGTGGGCGCCGAGGTTGACCGAGCCGAGGTTGCAGACGGCGGTCTCGGAGTCGTCCGTGACCTCCAGGATCTCGGTGCACAGGTTGGAGGAGTGCACCGTGCGGCCCGGCAGGGCGGTCTGGTTGGCGGCGCGGTTGGAGGCGTCCTTGAAGGTCATCCAGCCGTTGCCGGTCTGGGCGAGGGTGCGCATCATGCGGGCGTAGAGGGTCTGCGCCGGGATGGTGCGGACGGCCTTGCCGGCCTGCTCGGCCTTGCGGTAGGCCTCGTCGAAGTCGGCGCCCCACAGGTCGACCAGCTCGGGGACGTCGGCCGGGGAGAACAGCGACCAGTCCTGGTTGGCGTTGACGCGGCGCATGAACTCGTCCGGGATCCAGTGCGCCAGATTGAGGTTGTGGGTGCGGCGCGCCTCCTCGCCGGTGTTGTCGCGCAGCTCCAGGAACTCCTCGATGTCGGCGTGCCAGGTCTCCAGGTAGACGCAGGCCGCGCCCTTGCGTCGGCCGCCCTGGTTGACCGCGGCGACCGAGGAGTCGAGGGTGCGCAGGAACGGGACGATGCCGTTGGACTTGCCGTTGGTGCCGCGGATCAGGCTGCCGCGCGAGCGGATGCGCGAGTAGGACAGGCCGATGCCGCCGGCGTGCTTGGACAGCCGGGCGATCTGCGCGTAGCGGTTGTAGATCGAGTCGAGGTTGTCCAGCGGGGAGTCGAGCAGGTAGCAGCTCGACATCTGCGGGTGCCGGGTGCCGGAGTTGAAGAGCGTCGGCGAGGAGGTCAGGTACTCCAGGCGGCTCATCAGGCCGTACAGTTCGGCCACCTCGCGCACCGACTGCTCGGAGTCGCCGACCGCCAGGCCGCAGGCGACGCGGAGCAGGAAGTGCTGCGGGGTCTCGATGACCTTGCGGGTGATCGGGTGGCGCAGCAGGTAGCGGGACTGCACGGTGCGCAGCCCGAAGTACTCGAAGCGGTCGTCGCCGTGGGCGTCGATCAGCGCGTCCAGGGCGGCGGCGTGCTTGGCGACGAAGGCCGCGGTGGTGTCGCCGATCAGGCCCTCGGCGTGGCCGACGGCGATCGAGGCGGAGAAGGAGACCGAGCCCTGGCTGTTCGCCTCGTCCACGATCTCCAGGGCGAGCAGGCGGGCGGCCAGCTTCGAGTACTGGGGGTCCTCGGCGATCATCGACGCGGCGGCGTCCACGGCCAGCCCGCGCAGCTCGGCGAAGTCCGAGCCGGCGTGGCGGCCGCGCAGCGCGGCGGCGGCGACATGACCGGGGTCCACCTCGGTGAGATCGGCGCTGCGGTCGGTGAGCAGCCGCAGCAGCGCGCCCCCGGGGTCGGAGACCGTCGGGTCGGTGAAGGCGGTGCCGGTGCCCTGGGCGGGCAGGGTGGCTGAGGCAGCGGTGGTCAAGGCGCTCTCTCCTGGCGGCGATCGGCGGCGTGATCGGGTGGCACCGGGCCGATCTGGGCAGGGGAGCACGGCGCGAACGCTGAACGCGTCGCGCGACGGTGTCTCCCCGGCCCGCCCGCGAGGCCCGGAGGGGTACTGCTCGTGCTGGCGCGGCCTCTGCGGGAGGGCCGTGGCGCACGCCGCCGGCAGGTACTCGGACTCGCGGACACGGCTGCTGGAGCCGCCCGCACACCGCTGCGGGGCAGTCCCGGATTCGCACCGGGTTCCCCTGCATCGACAGCAGGAGTGAGCATACATGTAGTGGTGTCTCGGTGATGCGGCACCAGATGTTGTGCGGCGCGGTGTGTCGGAACGATGACCGGCGGTACCGGGCGGGCGGCCGTTCGTGGCCTTCCGGGGGCCGGATCCGGGCGTCGGACCGTCCCTGATCCGCCCCGGGCCCGAGCCGATCCGCGCCCCGGCCGGGCGCGGCCGACCCGACGTCAGGGCCGGATCCGGCCGGCGCCCGTCCTGGTTTCGATACGGAACGGTCACCGGGGGGACCGGTGGTCGGGGGGATGCCCTACGATCTGGGCGCATGAGCGACGGAACTGGCGTACCTGGGCAGGGGCCGCAGGGAACGCCCCCCGCCGGGTCGGGGGACGCACGGAATCATCAGCCGGCGGGGCCGGGCCCGGTGCCGCCGCCGAGCGGCGGTTTCGGCCCGCCGCCGGCCTCCTACGGGCCGGTGGTGCCGTCCGCGCAGCCGCTCCCGCAGCCCGTTCCGGCTGTGCCGCAGCCGCAGCCGGTCGCGCAGCCGCAGGCCCAACCAGTGCCGCAACCCCAGCCCGTGCCGCAGCCGATGGCGCCGCAGGCCCAGCCGCAGCACCAGCCGGTGCAGCCGATGGCCGCCCCGCAGTGGCAGCAGCAGCCCCCGCCGCAGCCCGTGCCGCCGCAGCGCGTCGAGCCGGACTGGGAGGCGCTGGCGAACCGCAACGAGGCCGCCGCCAAGCGCAAGCGCCGGATGAAGGTCATCGGCGTCGTGGCCGCGGTCGTCGTGGTGGGCGGCCTGGTCGCGGGCGGTGCGGTGCTGCTCGGCAAGAAGGGCGACCCCGGCAAGACCGGCGGCGGCCCGACCCCCACCGTGGCGGCCACCTCCGGCCGCCCGACCCCCGGCCCGTCGAGCGCGAGCCCGGGCGGCCAGGGTGACGACCCGTCGAAGCCGATCTGGGAGGCCGCCACCGACCCGGCGCCGCAGGACGCGGGGGCGCTGTTCTCCGCGACGCAGGTGACGATCAACGGCGCGACCTGGACCCGGACCGTGGTCTCCCTGGACCAGCCCTGCTGGGACGGCAACTCCACCACCGGCGGGCTGGGCAAGGTCCTCGGTGACCAGGGCTGCCAGAAGGTGCTCCGGGCGACGTACGTCTCCGGCGACAGCGCGGTGACCGTCGGCGCCGCCGTCTTCGACCACAAGATCCAGGCCGAGACCGCGATGAAGAACTACACCGGCCAGCTCAAGGGCCTTCCCGCGCCCGGGGCCCCGGCGTTCTGCGCCAACGCCGGCTGCACCGGCACCCACAGCAGCCTCGGCCGGTACGCCTACTTCACCGTCGAGGGCTCGGCGAAGGGCGGCAACGCCCCCGACGCCACCGCGACGGCGGCGGCCTCCGGGTTCGCCGAGCACGTGAAGGGCCGGCTGCTCCAGCGGGCCAAGGCGGCGGGCTCCGCCACGCCCGGATCCCAGGGCACGCCGGCGGCCACCCCGGCCGGCTGAGCTACGCCGGCATCCCGGTGCCGGCGGACGCGTTCGCCGGGACCGGGGGAGTGTGGCAGGCTCTCATCGGAGTTTTTCGTACGCGTGTTCCGGTTGCGTCCGTGGGGGTCGGTACCGGCGAGCAACCGGAGGAGCGGTCGTGGCCCTGCCCAATGCCCTGCGCGGCAAGTCCGCCGTCCTGGCCGCGGCCGGGATCGTGGTCGTCGCGGGCACCTTCGCGCTGCTGGGCCGGGACGACCGGATCGACGCGACCCAGCCCCTGCGGGTACCGGTGTCGGTCGGCGCCCCGGGGCGCACCCTGCCGCCCGACGTGGGGCGGGACCTGCTCGCCCGTGACCCGCAGGCCTCGCCGAACGCCCGCGCCGTCGACCAGTTCCTCACCGACCTGGAGCGCCAGGCCCGCACCGGGCAGAGCGGCGGAACGGTGATCGGCCAGCACGTCGAAGCGCACAACGAGCGCAACAACCCCGAGTACGGCGACTACCGCGGCACCAAACAGGTCGGCTACTACTACAAGAAGGCCGCCGACATCACCGGGAAGCTGCCGGGCTTCCTGGAGACCGACCTCGGCCCCGGCTACGGCCAGAACGCCTGGGGCGTGGGCAATCCGCGCTCCTACTCCGCCGGCCGCTGGCCCACCTGCCGGGCCGGCTGGCAGTACACCGACGACGCCGTCGACCTGATGGCCGCCGTCTGGTCCGGCCACCCGCGCGCCGACGACGGCACCTACGACAGCTCCGGCGTCCAGCCGAACTGCGACGGCAGCACCACCGAACTGCCCGACAACGGCGGCGCCCCGGCCGGGATCGTCGGCATGTCCTTCCACGAGCCCTACCCCGGATCGGACGTCAAGTCCTTCGACCGGGTGCTCTGCGCCAACTCCCCGGCGGCGAAGGACCCCGGCTGGTTCGGCCGGGTCGTGGACGCCGCGCACGACACCGCCGAGTACCGCGCGCTGATCACCGACCTGTCGTACCTGGCCGACCACCTGGAGTACCTGGCCGCCCACGACGTGCCGGTGCTGCTGCGCCCCTACCACGAGATGAACGTGCAGGACTGCTCCCGCAGGTTCTGGTGGGCGGGCCAGAATCCGGCCGACTACCAGGCACTGTGGAAGATCACCTACAAGTACCTGGTGGAGACGAGGGGCCTGCACAACCTGCTGTTCGTCTGGACGCCGGTGTCCTGGGACGGCGCCCCGGGCGTGGACCCGTGGGACTACTACCCGGGCACCCAGTACGTCGACGTCGTCGGCGTCGACGACTACAGCGGCAGCCCGGCGCACCCGATCGGCACCGGCGAGGTGTGGACCAAGCGCTACTACGACGGGCTCGCCGCCTACGACAAGCCGCGGATCCTGGCCGAGTCCTTCGCCGTCCCCGTCAACTCCCGCCAGCCGGACACCCTGCGGCGCACACCCTGGACGATCTGGACGGTCTGGGGACAGTCGCTCACCGCCGCCAACCTGACCCCGGATCAGCCGCGCAACCCGGCCGCGGACGTCAACGCGACCTACCACAGCCCGTTGGCGATCACCGGCGGCTCCGGCGCGTTCGGCGGGACCGTCGACTGGGGCGGGCTGCACGTCCGGTGAGGTCCACCGGGTTCGCGCCGGGACGCTTGGGGACGCTCCAGGATTCGTCGAACGGGTGGAATTCCGGGTCCGTTGCGGCGTGTGGCATCCTGTGGCGGCGAAACCGAGGACTGGGTGCACGGTCGGGTGAAGGTCCGAAGGGGCGGGGGTAGGGGATGGCACAGACAGGTCCGATACGCGGGGCCGGTGGTCTCGCGGTCGGCTGGGGTGCGGTGCTGCTCGGTTGGGCGGCGTACAACTGCTTCGGCCAGGTCGGCTTCGCCGCGTACGTCAAGGGCATCTTCTACTACGGCGGCTCCTCGGTGGCCGCCGAGACGGGGAGCCTCAACTACGGCCTGCTCTACCTGCTTTCGGGGATCCTCCTGTGGCGCGGGCGCGACTGGGCGCTCGGGGTGGCGGCAGGCGTGGCGCTCGTCGAGGGCTACAACCGGGTGCGCAGCCTGACCGGTGCGCTGCTGGACCAGCCGCAGCGGGAGTGGTTCACCGGGACCACCGAGGGCTGGCTCAAGCTCGCGACCTTCGCGATCGGCGTGGTCGTCACCGCGGTGCTGGTCCTGCTGCTCGCCCGCTCCAGGTGGGGAGCGCGGCCGGAGGCGGCGCCGGCCGGGGAGCCGCACTGGTCGATCATGCAGACCGTGCCGTCCGCGCCGACGCCCGTACCGTACGGACAGCAGCAGTACGCGTGGCCGCAGCAGCAGCCGGCCCAGCCCGACTGGCACCAGCAGCCGATGGCACCCCAGCAGCCCCACGGCCAGCCGCAGCCCGCCGGGTGGCCCCCGGCGCAACCGCAGCCGCCGCAGCCGGTCCCGTACGCCCAGCAGCCCACCCACACGGCGCCGTCGTACCAGCCGACCGTCGCCCAGCAGCAGTGGCCCGCCGCTCCGCCCTTTTCGGGCCAGCCGGGCGGCGGACCGGTCGCACCCGGCCCGGCGGCACCCGGCCCGGTCGCCCCCGGCCCGGGAGTGCCGCCGCCGGCCGACCCGCCGCCCGCGGACCGCCCGCCGCAGGCCTGACCGCCCGCCGCAGGCCTGACCGGCCGCCGCAGGCCTGACCGCCCGCCGCAGGCCTGACCGCCCACCGACGACCCGCGCCCCGCCCGGGGGCCGGACCGACACCAGACGAGGAACGACTTCCGCCATGACGACGACAGCCCCCGCGCGGACGGTGCTCACCACGTCCCGGGAGGCCGCCCGGCTCGCCGAGCGACAGATGTCGTGGAAGCCCCGGGTGCTGCCGTTCTACGTCGCCTTCCTGATCATCTTCGCCTTCTCCATCTGGGCGTACGTCCCCAACCCGACCCCGCTCGGCTGGGCGATCACCATCCTGTGGGGCATGCCCGTGTTCGGCGTGCTGATCGGTTTCCAGGGCGTGCTGATGGTCCGCCGGCGGCTGCGCCAGGTGGACAGGATGACCCCGCCGGCGCCGGTCGAGGACGACTTCCTGATCGTGCTCGTGCCGACCATCGGCCGCCACGACACCTACCCGGCGCTGGAGCGCTCGGTGCTCTCGTACGTCGAGCACCTGCCGCCGTACTTCCCGTGGATGCGGGTGGACATCCTCACCGAGGAGGGCTGCGCCGCCGCCGAGAGGATCGACGAGCTGGCCGAACGCCACCCGCTGATCCGGGTGGTGACCGTGCCGAAGGCGTACGAGACGGCCAACGGCACCAAGTTCAAGGCCCGCGCCAACCACTACTCGCACGAACTGCGGATCGAGGAGGGCGAGGCCGAGGACGACGTCTGGGTGCTGCACATGGACGACGACACCGGCGTCGGCCCCGACACCGCCGCCGCGGTCGCCCAGTTCGTCAACCGGCAGCGCCGCGCCGGGGACGACGCCAAGCACATGGCCCAGGGCATCCTGACGTACCCGCGGGAGAACGCCGTCTCCACCTTCACCTGGCTCGCCGACGCGATCCGCCCGGCCGACGACATCGCCCGCTTCCGCGCGATGACCGGCACCGGAACCCCGATCGCCGGCGTGCACGGTGAACTGCTGATCGTGCGCTCCTCGGTGGAGGCCACCATCGGGTGGGACTTCGGGCCGAAGACCATCGTCGAGGACGCCCAGATGGCGCTGAACTTCTGCCAGCGCTACCCGGGCCGCAGCGACTGGTTCAACGGGCGCTGCTACGGCGCCTCGCCGGCCGGGGTCAAGGACTTCCTCAAGCAGCGCGAGCGCTGGGCCTGGGGCCTGGTCGCGCTCTGCTTCAACAAGACGATCCCGCTGCGGTACCGGCTGTTCATCGGGATGGGCATGGTCAGCTGGGTGCTCGGCCCGCTGCAGCACGTCGGCCTGGTGCTGATGGTGGCCTGGTTCACCGGCACCTGGAACACCTCGCCGGTGACCCAGTCCGTGGTGCTGCTGTGGGCGATCAACTTCGCGTACGTGATCTGGACCTACTGGGAGGGGCTGCGGCTGAACGTGGTCTCCTCGGCCAACCACCGGCGCAAGTGGTGGGAGCCGATCGTCGTGGTGGCCTGCATCCCGGTGTTCTCCTTCCTGGAGGGTTGGGGCGGCCTGCGGGGACTGATCAAGTTCCTCAAGCGCGAGGAGAACAAGTTCGTCGTCATCGCCAAGCCGGCCTGATCGGAAAACACGACTGTGAAACGCCCCGCGATATTCGTCCTGCCGACCCTGGTGCTCGGCATCACCGTCGTCGTCCCGGTGGTCTGGGGTGACCACCCGATCAGGTTCGACCACCAGCGCCCCACCGAGGTGCACTGGGCCGGCGCCCCGACCGAGCAGGGCCGGGTCTGGGGCTTCGGCAAGGACGCGCCGTCGGTTCCCGCGGACACCGGCCCCAAGGTGACCCGCCCGTGGACCAAGGGCAGCCCCGAGTGGGGCGTGCAGGTGTACTGGCTGGACGACCCGGCGGACCCGGACAGCTACGTCCAGGGCAAGGTCGACCGCATCGTCAAGTACGTGGTCGGGCTGAACGCCAACTCCCTGTCGGTGACGTTCCCGTACTACACCACCGGCACCAAGTCGAACGCCGTCGCCGGCCGGCCGACCTCACCCAGCCCGGAGCGCCTCGCGCTGCTGCTCGACGCCGCCCACCGGGCCGGCCTGCGCACCACCGTGCGTCCGATCATGGACGAGGAGGTGTTCGACTACGTGCACACCCAGAAGTGGCGCGGCAACATCGCCCCGACCGACCGGGACGCCTGGTTCGCCAGCTACGCCACCTTCCTGGCGCCGTACCTGAAGACCGCGCAGGACCACTCGGCGGCCGAGTTCACCATCGGCACCGAGTTCAACTCGCTGGAGGGCGACCCGCACTGGCAGGGCCTGATCGACGAGGCCCGGAAGACCTTCCACGGCGAGCTGGTGTACGACGCGAACTTCGACAACTGGTCCAAGGGCCCGATCGCGGTACCGGCGGACGGGACGGGCGCGGACGCCTACCCCCCGGCGAAGAACGCCGACGACGACGCCCCGATCGCCGACCTCAAGGCCAGCTGGAACGCCTGGCTGGACAAGCGCGGCAAGGGCCCCCAGCCGACCACCAAGCTCACCGAGGTGGGCATCCCGGCGCAGAAGGGCGCGTACAAGACGCCCGGTGAGTACTACAAGAAGACCGAGCTGAACGAGGCCGTCCAGGCCACCTGGTTCACCGCGGTCTGCCAGGTGGCGCAGGAGCGCAAGCTGCGCGGGCTGTACTTCTGGTCGCTGTACTTCGGCATCGACCCGACCCTGCCGACCACCCCGGACACCCCGCGGATGGACTACGCCGGGCGCCCGGACTCCGAGAAGGCGATCCGCGACTGCTTCGCGCAGACGTACGAGGTCCCGCAGCAGTAGCCGGCGGCCGCGACGGCTCCGGCCCCGAGGGCTACGGCTGGGTCTCCGCCGGGTGGTCGCCGGTCCCGGCCGTCGCCCTGGCGATCGGCGTCCTGGACGGCTTGGCCGGGGTCGCCCGGCCCGTCGGCCGGGCGCTCGCGGCGGGCGTCGGGGCGGGCGTCGAGGTGGCCCTGGACGTGGGCGTCGGGGCGGCCGCCGGGGTCGGAGTGGCCGTGGCGGTCGGTGCCGGCTCCTGGCCCGGGTGGTCCGGCCGGGCCCCGGACAGCGCGTCCGCGATCTGCTTCTCCAGCCACGGGGTGACGAACCGCATGCCGGCCGGGGTGAGGTGCACCCCGTCGTTGGCGGGGGTGACCCGGTGGCCGTCCTTGTCCTTCCAGACGCAGGTGTCGTACGGGCAGTAGAAGGTGTCCAGGTCGAGCAGCGCGACGCTGCCGCCGGCGGACTTCACGAAGTCGCCGACCTGCTGGTTGTAGCAGGTGCCCCAGGTCTTGTTGATGGCGCCGTTCTCGACGCGCTCGTTCATCAGCAGCACCCGGGCACCGGGCGCGCCCCGGCGGACCTGCTCCACGGCCTGGGAGAGCTGGACGCGGTACCGGTTGCGGTAGTCCTCGTCGCAGGGGTTCAGCCAGGTGCCGTCCAGGTACTGTTCGGCGGCGTCCCAGCCGAGGTGGATCACGACGGCCCGGGGCGCGGCGGAGGCGAGGCGCTGGTCCCACTCGGCCGTCCGGTCCCGGCAGTCCGTACTCGTCTCGAACTCCGTCCCGGAGGTGGTGCGCACCTTGTCCGGGTCGAATACGCCACAGCCGCTGATCCCGCCGTCGACCACCCGGTAGCGGTCGCCGTGCCGGTACAGGCCGGTGGCGAGGTCCTGGGCGAAGGAGTCACCGAGGACCAGGACCACGGGCTTGCTGCTAGGCCCGGACTTCATCTCGTGGGTGACCCAGGCCGGCAGGTACCAGGCGCCGGTGGTGGCCACCGCGGCCGTGACGGCCAGCAGCGGCACGGCCGGGAAGGCGCGCCAGCGCAGCACCCGCAGCTTCTCGGTGGCGGTGTGCAGTAGCCAGGCCAGCACCCAGGAGACCGGTCCGCCGATCAGCAGCAGCTTCCGCGGCGATATGTCGTCGACGTAGTGCTGGAGCAGCCAGTACACCGGCAGGTGGAGCAGGTAGAGGCTGTAGGAGATGGTGCCGGTGAGCCGTACCGGGGGCAGCGACAGCAGCCACACCAGGGGGCCGCGGTCGTGGCAGAGCGAGGCGGTCAGGACGGCGGCGAGCGCCGCCACGAGCGCCAGCCCGCCCTGGTAGAGCCACGGTTGGTGGTAGGAGCTCACGGACAGGCTGGCCCAGATGAGGCCGCCGAGGGCCGCGGTGCCGACCAGGGTGGGCAGGACGGCGCCGCCCGACGGGCTCCGCCGGGGGCGGGCGCCGTCCGCGCCGTCGGCGGCCGCCGCGCGGACCCGGCGGCGCAGCCACAGGTAGACCCCGAAGGCGGCGGTGGCACCGGCCGCGAAGCCGACGGCCCGGGTCTCGGTGCCGAGGTAGAGGCGGTCGCTGTTGTCGCCGTCCCACATCAGCGGGGCGACGACGGCCGAGGCGGCGAACAGGACGGCGGTGGCGATGCCGGTGGCCCGCAGCGAGCGGTGGCACAGGCCGAAGACCATGAGCAGCAGCAGCGGCCAGACCGCGTAGAACTGCTCGGTGATGCTGAGCGACCACATGGCCGCCAGCGGGTCGATCGAGGCGAAGTGCTGCCAGTAGGCGTCGCCGCGGGACAGCTGGGCCCAGTTGGCGATCTGGGCGAGCGCGGCGAGTGCCTGCGGACGCAGGTCCTTGACGTCCCGTAGCGGACTGACCAGGGCGGACAGCCCGACCACCAGGATGACGGTGGCGAACAGACCGGGCAGCAGCCGCTTGGCGCGGCGACGGTAGAAGACGCCGAGCCGGATGCCGTCGGTGCGGTCCAGCTCGCGGATCAGCACCAGGGTGACCAGGAAGCCGGAGAGCACGAAGAAGACGTCCACGCCGAACAGGCCGTTCTGGAACCAGTCGGTGTGGTAGAGCAGCACGGAGGCGATCGCGACGCCGCGCAGCCCGTCCACCGCCTTGAAGCGGACCGAGGGCGGCAGCGGGCCGCGCGGCTCGGGGGCCGGCGCGGGGATGGCGTAGCGGCTGGTGGCGGGGGCTTGGACGCCCCGTGCTTCGCGCATGTCCTGCAGCGTCGGGCCGCTTCCGGGCGCGCCGAGACCGGGCCCGTCGTCCATGTGGTGCGTCCCCCCGGGTCGATCGATTGTCGCGACGTGTCAAAGACGTGTCTTGATCTGTGGTTTATATCAAAAGTCGTCTGTTGATCGTCCGCCGGTCACCGGGAAGGGGGCACCCGGTGATGTCCGCGGGGGCGTCAGAAGGCCATGGTGTAGACCATCAAGTCCATTCCCGGGTACGGCGCCCAGTCGCGGGCCGGGGTGCGCCGGAAGCCTATGCGCTCGTAGACGCGGTGGGCGGCGGTCATCTCCGGGCGGGTGGAGAAGGCCATGCCGGCCAGGCCGAGGTCGCGGCTGCGGGTGACGGTGGCGCGCACCAGGGCCTCGCCGACGCCGCGGCCGCGGGAGGCGGCGGCGGTGGCGAGCATCCGGATCTCGCCCTCCCGCGGGGTGGCGATGTCGGCCCACTCGGTGCCGCCGACGGCGAAGGTCACGCAGCCGAGGACCCGTTCGCCGGCCGCGTCGACGGCGACCAGGAGTTCGGCCTCCCGGGCGCGGCGTTCGGCGTTCCGCAGCAGGCCGACGTAGTCGCTCGTGGGCCGGGTGTAGCCGTCGCCGACGAAGGCCTCGACGGTGATCCGGCCGGCGTCTTCGAGGTCGCGCGGGAGGGCCTGGCGGATGAGGAAGTCCATCGGGCCAGTGTGCCGGAGCCGTGTGCCGTGCGGATCTCAGGGGTGGAGCGGACGGGGAGGGTGGCCGGGTCGGCGGAGGGGCGCAGGGAGGCGGCGGGCATGGTGCCGTACAGCCGGTCGGGGAGGGCGGGGTCGGCCGGGTAGCCGCCCGGGCGGTGGTGGTTGTCGCGGCCGGTGGCGGCGCCGCGGGAGAGTTCGCGGCCGATCAGGGTGCCGAGCAGGCCGAAACCGCCGACGGTGCCGGCCAGGGCGAGTGCGCTTGCGAGGGTGCCGGGTTCCATGGACACCACTGTGGCCGGGCGGGGCGGGTGCCCACGAGTGGCAGGAATGACCTTTTGCCGCGAAATCCTGCCACCGCGGGCCTTCCCCCCGCCCGGCCGTCCGGGGCATGCTGGGCGGCATGCTGAAGAACGTCGTCGCGGTGGTGTTGGAGGAGGTCCATCCCTTCGAACTGGGCGTGGCCTGTGAGGTGTTCGGCCTGGACCGTACCGCGGACGGCCTGCCCGGGTACGACTTCGCGGTGGCCGGCGCCCGACCAGGCCCGCACGCGACCCACTCGGGCTTCGCGGTGGACGTCCCGTACGGGCCCGAGCGGCTGGCCGGGGCGGACCTGGCGGTGGTGACGGCCTCCGGGATCCGTGAGCGGTACCCGGAGCCGCTGCTGGAGGCGCTGCGGGGGGTGGTGGCGAACGGCGGGCGGGTGCTGTCCATCTGCAGCGGCGCCTTCGTGCTGGGCGCCGCCGGGCTGCTGGACGGCCGCCGCTCGGCGACCCACTGGCGGCACAGCGAGCAGCTGGCCGAGCGGTTCCCGAAGACGGTGGTCGAACCGGACGTACTGTACGTCGACGACGACCCGGTGATCACCTCGGCGGGCACGGCGGCGGGCATCGACGCCTGCCTGCACCTGGTGCGCAAGGTGCAGGGGGCCGAGGTGGCGCGGGCGATCGCCCGCCGGATGGTGGTGGCGCCGCACCGGGAGGGCGGGCAGGCCCAGTTCGTGAACCGGCCGCTGCCCGAGGGGGACGGCGACTCGCTGGCACCGCTGCTCGACTGGATGCGCCACCACCTCGACGAGGAGGCCACCGTCGAGCAACTGGCCGCCCGGGCGCACATGTCGCCGCGCACCTTCGCCCGGCGCTTCCAGCAGGAGACCGGCACCACCCCGCACCGCTGGCTGACGGGGCAGCGGGTGCTGCTGGCCCAGCGGCTGCTGGAGTCGACCACCGAGTCGGTGGACGTGATCGCGGTGCGCTGCGGCTTCGGCAACGCGGCCGCCCTGCGGCACCACTTCGGACGCCGGCTGGGCACCACGCCGCTGGCGTACCGGCGCTGCTTCGCCGACGCCTGCTGATCGGTCGGCCCGCAAGCCCGTACGCGCCCGGAAGCCCGCAGCCCGCAGCCCGTAAGCCCGCAGCCCGTAAGCCCGCAGCCGGCCAGCCGGCCGTAGCCGTCAGCCGGCCAGGTGGTCCACGGCGTTCCAGCCGTCCGGCCGCAGCCGCCCCTCCTGGGCCCGCCACAGGCTGGTGGAGCAGTTGTGCACCGGCCCGAGCGCGGTGAGCTGCGCCTCGGTGAGGCGGTCCAGCGCGTAGCGCAGCATCAGCACGGTGCAGTCGTGGGCGACCAGCAGGACGGGCCGCCCGGCCTCCTCCTCGCAGAGGTCCCGCAGCAGGTTGCGCACCCGCAGCGCGACGTCGGCCCAGGACTCGCCACCGGGCGGGCGGTAGTACAGCTCGCCCATCTTGCGCCGCCGGGCCGCCTCCTCCGGGTACTTGGCCTCGATGGCGGCCTTCGGCAGCATCTCCAGGATGCCGAGCTCGCGGTCGCGCAGCCGCTCGTCGTAGCGGAGGGCCGGCGTGACGGGGACGGCGCCGAGGCCGCAGGCCTGGGCGATCGCGATCCGGGCGGTCTCGGCGGTGCGCACGTACGGCGAGCACCAGACGCTGCGCGGGCGGTCGGCGCCGGGCAGGGCGGCCCACCAGCGGCCGAGCGCCTGGGCCTGCTGCCGGCCGCGCCGCGACAGTGGGATGTCGGCGTCCCGGCAGCTGATCGGGACGCTGAGCGCGCCGACGGCCTCGGCCAGCTGGAACTCGACGTTGGCGGTGGATTCGCCGTGCCGGGTGGCGATCAGCACGGACGGCAGCCGGGTGGCCGCCGCCGGGCGGTGGGTGGTGACGTGGTGGTGCGGGCTCTGGGTGGACTGGTGTTGGCCGTTGAGGGTGGTACCGAGTTCTGCCATGGCCGCGAGCTCCCCGTGGGTCGATCAGGTTCCGGCCGGTCGCCGGTCCGGTCTGGTGGTGCCCAGCGTGCACGCCTGTTCATACATATGATCGCGCCGCCTCCTCCAGTGTTCACGGAGAAGGCGGCACGATCACAGGGCGCGCGCGGCGGCAATCAGTGCGCCGCTACGGGCTCCGGCGCGTTCTCGAGCTCGTCGTCGCCGGCCTCGGCGCTGTAGTCCGACGGCTTGGTCTCGTCCGGGCCGTCGGGCGCCTTGACCGCCCGCAGCACCAGGGTCAGCGCCACCGCGACGATCAGGTTGAGCGCGAAGGCGGTCAGGCCGATGTAGCCGATCTCGCCGATGCCGGGGATCTCGGCCGCGTTGCCGCCGAAGTGCTTGGTGGCCGGGCTGGCGATGCCGTACGTCTTCCAGGTGCCGTAGACCATGCCGGCCGCCCAGCCGGCGAACAGCGCCCAGTGGTGGAACCAGCGGGTGAACAGGCCGCCGACGATGGCCACGAAGGTCTGCAGGATCCACAGGCCGCCCAGCAGCTGGAGGTTGATCGCGGCCTGCTTGTCCATGCCGAGCACGAAGACCAGCGCGCCGACCTTGACCAGCAGCGAGACCAGCTTGGCGATCCGGGTCTCGTCGGCGGGGGTGGCGGCGGGCTTGAGCCACTCCTTGTAGACGTTGCGGGTGAACAGGTTGGCCGCGGCGATGGACATGATCGCGGCCGGCACCAGCGCGCCGATGCCGATCGCGGCGAAGGCCACGCCGGTGAACCAGTCCGGGAACATGTTCGCGAACAGCTGCGGCACCGAGAGCTGGGCGTTGTAGCCCTTGACGCCGCCGCCGACGCCCGCCGCGATCGCCATGAAGCCGAGCAGCGCCAGCAGGCCGAGCATCAGCGAGTAGGCGGGCATGATCGCCATGTTGCGGCGCACGGTGTTGCGGGACTTCGAGGCCAGCACGCCGGTCACCGAGTGCGGGTACATGAACAGCGCCATCGCCGAGCCGAGGCCCAGCGTCGCGTACGTCCACTGCTTGTTGTCGGGGACGGTCAGCGAGCCGGCCTTGGTCTGCTTGAAGTGGTCCGCGGCCGCGCTGAAGATGTGCCCGTAGCCGCCGAGGCGGATCGGGATGTAGATCACCGCGACGATGATCACGATGTAGACCAGGGCGTCCTTGACGAAGGCGATCAGCGCCGGGGCGCGCAGGCCGGAGGAGTAGGTGTAGGCGGCCAGCACGCCGAAGGCGATGAACAGCGGCAGGTCCTTGACGAACCAGTTGGCGTTCGCGCCGCCGCCGACCCCGAGCACGTCCAGCACCGCCTGGATGCCGACCAGTTGGAGGGCGATGTACGGCATGGTGGCCAGGATCCCGGTCAGCGCGACGACCAGGGACAGCGGCCGCGAGCCGTACCGGCCGCGGACGAAGTCGGCCGGGGTCACGTAGCCGTGCACCCGGGAGACCGACCAGAGCCGGGGGAGGAAGAGGAAGACCAGCGGGTAGGCGATGATCGTGTACGGCACCGCGAAGAAGCCCGCCGCGCCGGTCGCGTACACCGCCGCCGGGACGGCCACGAAGGTGTACGCGGTGTAGAGGTCGCCGCCGAGCAGGAACCACGTCACCCAGGTCCCGAAGCTGCGTCCGCCCAGGCCCCACTCGTCCAGGTGGGCCGCGTCGTCCGCGCGGCGCCAGCGGGAGGCGAGGAAGCCCATCGCGGTGACCAGGGCGAAGAACAGCACGAAGACCACGAGGGCCGGCACGTTGACGTCCTTCATCGCGCACCGCCCCGGCGGGCCGCGGCGCGGGCCTTCTCGTCCCGGTTGATCAGCAGGTACGCGGCGACGGTGAACACCGCCGAGACCGGCACCCAGAGCAGCTGGTACCAGTAGAAGAACGGCATCCCGGCCACCGCCGGGTCGTTCTTGTCGTACGAGGACACCCAGAGCATCGCCACGATCGGCACGAGCAGGGCGAGCCCGGCCAGGACCCGTTCGGGGGTCACCGCCGGGACGGACCGCCCGGCTGGCTCGGGCATGACAGGTTTGCTGGGGGCTTGGTCAGACGGCATCTTCGGCTCCGCTCCGGAGGGTTCCCCGTCGGCGCCGCAGCCCCGGGAGCCGTCGCGCACCCCCGTGAGCCCGCCGAGCAGCACCATCGGTGATCGGCAGTCAGTACGGCTGCGCAATCTAGGGCATGGAGTGATCCATGTCACCGGAATTGGCGCAACTTTCCGCTATCCGGACAGGAGCGGGCACCGGCGTGCGGGTCGCGCGCGCCGGTGCCCGAGGTGCGTAGGGGGCGTGAAGCGGAGGGTTCGCCTACTCCGGCCGCTTCAGCCGGGTGATGAACTTGTAGCGGTCGCCGCGGTAGATCGACCGCACCCACTCGACCGGCTCCCCCTCGGCGTCGAAGGAGTGCCGGGACAGCTGGAGCATCGGCAGGCCGAGGTCGGAGCCCAGCAGCCCGGCCTCGCGCGGGTCGGCCAGGGTGGTCTCGATGGTCTCCTCGGCCTCGGCCACGGTGACCCCGTAGACCTCGCGCAGCGCCGCGTACAGCGAGTTGTGCTTGGCGAGGTTGCGCCGCAGGGCGGGGAAGCGCTTGGCGGACAGGTGGGCGACCTCGATCGCCATCGGATCGCCGTTGGCCAGCCGCAGCCGCTCGATCCGCAGCACCCGGCCACCCGGCTTGATGTCGAGCAGCGGGGCGAGCCGGTCGTCGGCGGTGATGTAGCCGATCTCGATCAGCCGGGAGGTGGGCTCCAGGCCCTGGGCGCGCATGTCCTCGGTGTAGGAGGTGAGTTGCAGGGCCTGGGCGACCTTGGGCTTTGCCACGAAGGTGCCCTTGCCCTGGATGCGCTCCAGCCTGCCCTCGACGACCAGTTCCTGCAGGGCCTGGCGGACGGTGGTGCGCGAGGTGTCGAACTGGGCGGCCAGGGCGCGCTCGGGCGGGACCGGGGTGCCGGCGGGCTGGGTCTCGGTCAGCTGGAGGAGGTGGCGCTTGAGGCCGTAGTACTTGGGGACGCGCGCGGTCGGGTCGGCGCCGGGCGCCGGGAGGTTGTTCACCTCGGGGTCGTCGACCTGGGCGGTGGTTCCCCCGTCGCTGCTCATCGGACCGTTCTCCCGCTTCTCGCGGAGCCCTTTACAGCCCCGCCACATCGTTAACGGCTCACATCGTTGCATGTATGGCTACGGAACGAATACCTCATCACGCGATGAACGATGTGCGGTGTCGGCTTGATAACGGGTGGTCGGGATCGGTCGAACAGCCGTTGACAGGCCCATTGGTCTAGGCCAAGCTCCAGGCATCTGGTCTACACCACTAGGCCGGTAACGATGAATCCCCCCACCCGTTCGAAGGGGTCCGCGGCACCTTTCCTCCCGCTTCGCGTGGGCCTGCCGCTGCCGCCCGACGGGGGTAACCCAGGCATCCCTCAGGAGGATGGCGTGAAGCGTCAGCTCATCGCGGCGGTCGGCGTCGCAGCAATGGTCGTCGGCCTGGCGGCTTGCGGCTCGGACGGCAAGAAGGACGGCGACTCGAAGTCGTCCTCCGCCTCGGCCGCCGACAAGTACAAGGGCAAGACGCTCAAGGTGTGGACCATGACCGGCTCGGCCCCCAAGGGCTGGACCGACGCGGTCAAGACCGAGTTCGAGACCACCTACCCGGGTTCGAAGGTCGACTTCCAGACCCAGGAGTGGACCGACATCGGTCCGAAGATCACCGCCGCGCTCTCCGAGGGTTCGGTCGACGTCCTGGAGGTCGGCAACACCCAGACCGCCGGCTACGCCGCCTCGGGCGGTCTGCTGGACATCACCAAGGACAAGTCCGCCCTGGGCGGCGACAGCTGGGCCGCCAACCAGAACGAGGCCGCGATCCTGGACGGCAAGCAGTACGCCGCCCCGTGGTGGGTCTCCAACCGCGTGGTCGCCTACAACAAGGACCTGTGGGCCAAGGCCGGCCTGACCGACGCCCCGAAGACCCTGGACGAGTTCTACGCCGACCTGGACAAGCTGAAGGCCACCCCGGGCGTCACCGACCCGATCTACCTCCCGGGCCAGGAGTGGTACACCTACTTCGGTCTGCTCACCGGTGAGGGCGGCAAGATCGCCAAGAAGGACGGCGACAAGTGGGTCGGCGGCCTGTCCTCGCCCGAGGCGCAGAAGGCCTTCGAGACCTACAAGAAGCTCCAGGGCTACTCCGCCACCGGCCCGAAGGACAAGGACGAGGCCACCCCGCAGCAGAAGGACGTCTTCGGCAAGGGTGACGTCGGCACCATGATCGCCCTCGGCTGGGAGCTGCCGGACGAGAAGACCATGGCCAAGGACAAGATCGGCTTCTTCCCGCTCCCGGGCAAGACCGCCGACAAGCCCTCCGGCGTCTTCCTCGGCGGTTCGAACCTCGCGATCGCCTCGCAGAGCAAGAACACCGACATGGCGAAGGACTTCCTGAAGATCGCCCTCGACGACAAGAACGAGGGTCTGGTCGCCGCCGCCGGGAACATCCCGAACAAGGCCGCGCTGAACAGCCAGCTCGCCGGTGACTTCGCGAAGGCCGCCCAGTCGGCCGCCGCCGTCGGCGGGATCACCCCGAACACCCCGAACTGGGCCAGCGTCGAGAACAAGCCGAACCCGATCAAGGACTTCCTGACCGCCGCCCTGCAGGGCGGCGACTACGCGGCCACCGCGAAGAAGTACGACGACGAGATCGCCAAGCGGCTCAACGAGAAGCAGTAAGCATCGAGCGGCGTCGCTCACCGGCCCCCGGCGGGGGGCCGGTGGGCGACGCCCGTCCGTCGTGGCCGGGTTGTGAGGAAGTGAGAACGATGGCTGTGCATTCGGAGCGGGTGCAGACACGGTCCCCGGAGCCAGGGGAGGCCGTTGTGGCCGGTAATGACACCAGTGCCGCCGGCGGCGGGGCCGAGGGCGCCGCGCCGAAGCGCACCAGATCCGCGAGCGGACCGGGCCTGGGCACGCGCCTCGCCCCTTACCTGCTGCTGCTGCCGGCCGTCGCGGCGACCATCCTGCTGCTGGGCTGGCCGCTGCTGAAGACCGTCCTGCTGTCGTTCCAGAACCTCAACCGGCGCCAGCTGGTCCTGCACCTGACCGAGTGGACCGGCTTCGACAACTACAAGGAGCAGCTGACCGACCCGGAGTTCTGGGCGGTCACCGGGCGCACCGTCGTCTTCACCCTGGTCAACGTGGTGCTGATCATGGTCGGCGGCACCCTGATCGGCCTGCTGCTCAACCACCTGGGCAAGAAGATGCGCCTGGCGCTGTCGATCGCGCTGCTGATGGCCTGGGCCATGCCGGTGGTCGCCGCGACCACCGTCTACACCTGGCTGTTCGACGAGCAGTGGGGCGTCGTCAACTGGTTCCTGGACCAGCTGGGCTGGCACTCGATGGCGCACTACAACTGGATGAGCGACGAGTACTCGACCTTCTTCGTCGTCATCCTGCTGATCGTCTGGATGTCGATCCCCTTCGTGGCGTTCAACATGTACGCCGGTCTGACGACGATTCCCAGGGAGCTGTACGAGGCCGCCCGGATGGACGGCGCCGGCTCCCGGAAGATCTTCAGCGCGGTGATCTTCCCCAACCTGAAGCCGTTCTTCCTGGCCACGACCTTCCTCGAAGTCATCTGGGTGTTCAAGTCCTTCACCCAGGTCTACGCGATCAACGGCGGCGGCCCCGAGAAGCTCACCCGGACCCTGCCCGTCCACGCCTTCCTGGAGGGCTCGGGCAGCCAGCACTACGGCGTCGGCGCCGCGATCGCGGTGCTCACCATCCTGATGCTGGGCGTGCTGATGGCGTACTACTTCCGCATCATGATCAAGCAGGAGGACGAGCTGTGAGGCGCTCTCTCTTCGGACGTACCTGGCCGAACGTGATCGCGGTCGTCCTCATCGTCTTCTTCATCTTCCCCGTCTACTGGATGATCGCGACCGCGTTCAAGCAGGACCGCGACATCATCAGCAAGACGCCGGTCTTCATCCCCTTCGACGGGACCTTCCAGCACTTCACCACCGCGGTGAACGCCCCGGACTTCTGGACGTACACCACCAACAGCATCACCGTCACCGTCGGCGCGGTGCTGATCTCGCTGGTGATCGCGACCCTGGCGTCCTTCGCGATCGCCCGGATGAGGTTCCGCGGCCGCAAGACCTTCGTCCTGGTGATCATGATGGCGCAGATGGCGCCCTGGGAGGTCATGACCATCGGGGCGTACATCATCTCCCGGGACAACGACCTGCTGAACAGCCTGCTGCCGCTGACCCTCTTCTACATGATGATGATCCTGCCCTTCACCATCTGGACGCTGCGCGGCTTCATCGCCGCCGTGCCCAAGGAGCTGGAGGAGTCGGCCATGGTCGACGGCTGCACCCGCACCCAGGCCTTCGTGAAGGTGATCTTCCCGCTGCTGGCCCCCGGGCTGATGTCGACCTCGCTGTTCGGCTTCATCACGGCGTGGAACGAGTTCCCGCTCGTGCTGTGGCTGAACAAGGAGCAGGGCAAGACCCTGCCGCTATGGCTGTCCTCCTTCAAGACGGCCTTCGGCAACGACTGGGGCGCCACCATGGCGGCCTCCACGATGTTCGCCATCCCCGTGCTGATCCTGTTCATCTTCCTGCAGCGCAAGGCGGTCGGCGGTCTCACCGACGGCGCCGTGAAGGGCTGAGCCACGTGAGCATCCTCGTTCCCACCGCCCCGGACAGCGACCAGCTGCACCGCGACGCCCTGACCGTCCTGCAGCCCGGCTTCGTCGGCACCGAGCCGCCGGCCTGGCTGCGCCGCCACCTGGCCGCCGGTCTCGGCTCGGTCGCCCTGTTCGACCGCAACGTGGTCGATCTCGACCAGCTCTCCGCGCTCACCCGCGCGCTGCGCGCGGAGAACCCCGACCTGCTGATCGCCATCGACGAGGAGAGCGGCGACGTCACCCGGCTGGAGGCGGGCTCCGGCTCCTCCTGGCCCGGCAACCTCGCGCTCGGGGCGATCGACGACCCGGCGCTCACCCGGGACGTGGCCCGCGAGCTGGGCCGGGCGCTGGCCGCGGCCGGCGTCAACTACAACTGGGCGCCCACCGCCGACGTCAACTCCAACCCGCGCAACCCGGTGATCGGCGTCCGGTCCTTCGGCGCCGACCCCGAGCTGTGCGCCCGGCACACCGCCGCCTGGGTGGAGGGCCTGCAGTCGGCCGGCGTGGCCGCCTGCTCCAAGCACTTCCCCGGCCACGGCGACACCGCCGTGGACTCCCACCACGGCCTGCCGGTCATCGACGTCGACCTGGACGTGCTGCGCGCCCGCGACCTGGTGCCGTTCCAGGCCGCCATCGCGGCCGGCACCAAGGCCGTGATGACCGCCCACATCATGATCCCGGCGCTGGACCCGAAGCTGCCGGCCACCCTGAGCCCGACGGTGCTGCGCGACCTGCTGCGGGCCGCCCCGGCCGACGGCGGCCTCGGCTACCAGGGCCTGATCGTCAGCGACGCGATCGAGATGGGGGCCATCGCCGACACCTTCGGGATGGGCGAGGGCACCGTGCTGGCCCTGGCGGCCGGCGCCGACGCGATCTGCGTCGGCGGCGGGCTGGCCGACGAGGAGACGGTGCTGATGCTGCGCGACGCCATCGTGGCGGGCGTGCGCTCCGGCAAGCTCACCGAGGAGCGGCTCGCCGACGCGGCCGACCGGGTCCGGGCGCTGGGCAGCTGGGGCCGGATCGCGGCCCAGGGCGAGCGGGCGGAGCCGGACCTCGCGGTCGGCCTGCGAGCCGCGCGCCGGGCGCTGAGGGTGGTCCGGGCGCCGGGCCGCGAGGTGCTGCCGGTGAGCGAACGCCCGTACGTGGCCTCGTTCTCGGACGAGCCGAACATCGCGGTCGGAGACGTCACCCCCTGGGGCGTGGCCGGGATGCTGGCCGACCGCTTCCCCGGCACCCGCACCCGTGAGGTGGCGGCCGCCGAGGCCGCCCCGGAGCTGCTGGACGCCCTGGTCGCCGAGCTGGTGGCCGGCGCCGAGGGCCGCCGCCTGGTGCTGGTGGTCCGGGACGCGCACCGGCACGCCTGGATGTCCGCCGCGCTCGGTCGGCTGGTGGCAGCCCGGCCGGACGCCGCGGTGGTGGAGATGGGGCTGCCCCAGTCGGAGCCGATCGGCGCGCTGCACATCTCCACCCACGGCGCGGCCCGGGTCTGCGGGCTGGCGGCCGTGGAGGTGCTCACCGGGCAGCCGGGAGCGATCGGCTGAACCGACGGACGAGACGTCACCGGCCGGGCCGGGAGGCGTCGGCCGACGGGCCCGTCATGCGCGTGTCGCATGACGGGCCCGTTCCGTTTCCGCTCCCTCAAGCAGGGCTTAAATCCCCCTTAAGTCCCACCGAGGGTGACGGCCCGGCGACTGATCGCCACGCGGTACAACGGCTCTGCAACGGCCGTGGTGGCAAGGCCTGTTGGCCGTTGACACCACACTTGGTCTAGGCCAGAGTCCATGCATCCGGTTCTGACGTGGACGTCGCCGGATGTGGTATCGCGCCCTCCTCGAAGCTCTTCGCCGTCCCGCCCGGACTCTCCGCCGCGGGCGCCAATCACGCTGTCGGCGGGCATCACCGTTCTTGAACACCCTCGGAGGATGGCGTGATGAAGCGTCAGCTCGTGTCCGCGCTCGCGATCGCCGCCCTGGCGGCCGCATTGACGGCCTGTTCCTCGTCCGGCTCGCCCTCGGCGGACGGCAAGGGCTCCTCCGCCGACCCGAAGTCCGCCACCGGCACCGTGACCGTCTGGCTGATGGACGACGCCCAGAAGAACTGGCCCGACCTCGTGCAGCGGGTCGACGACGAGTTCGCGGCGAAGTACCCGGGCGTCAGCCTCAAGCTGGTCTACCAGGGCTGGGCCGACAAGGTCGGCAAGCTCGACAAGGCCCTCGCCGACGGCAGCGCCCCCGACGTGGTCGAGCTCGGCAACACCGAGACCATGAAGTACGTGCTCTCCGGCGCCCTCGCCCCGGTCGACCGCACCACCTTCGACAACTCCGACAGCTGGATCAAGGCGCTCGCCAACACCTGCACCTACCAGGACAAGCTGTGGTGCGTGCCGTACTACGCCGGCGCCCGGGTCGCCATCTACAACTCCGCCACCTTCCAACAGGCCACCGGCAGCGCGGACTTCCCCAGGACGGAGAGCGACCTGCTGGCCGCGCTGGACCGGATCGCGGACCGGAACAAGTCCGACCGGACCTTCTCACCGCTGTACCTGCCCGGCCCGTACTGGTACGCCGCGATGAGCTACGTCGCCGCGTACGGCGGCAGCATCGCCAAGTTCGACAGCTCCGGCAACTGGCACGGCACCCTGCACGACCCCAAGTCCCAGCAGGGCATCGGCCACTTCGCCGACCTGGTGCGCAAGTACAACAAGGGCGACCTGACGGTGAACGAGCAGAACCAGTTCGAGTCGATGGCCCGCGGGCACGCCGCCGCCTTCTACGGCAACGGCTTCGAGGCGGCCAGCGTGACCGCGCCCGTCACCGGCGACCCGAGCCTCAAGGACGCCGTCAAGGTGGCCACCATGCCCGGCCCGGACGGCAAGCCGCTGCCCACCTTCATCGGCGGCTCCGACCTCGCGGTCACCGCCAAGTCCCCGCAGGTGGCGCCGGCCACCGACTGGATCCGGATGTTCACCAGCGCCAAGTCCGAGCAGGCGCTGGCCGACAAGGACATCCTCCCGAACAACCTCACCCAGCTGAACCCGCTGCGGAACAAGGCCACCACCGCCGCAGCCGCCAACGCCGTCCCGGACGCCTGGTTCACCCCGCTGGCCCCCGGCTGGGGCGCGGTGGAGAAGCAGAAGATCATCCCGGACATGCTGGCCGCGATCCTCAAGGGCAAGTCCGTGGACCAGGCCACCAGGGACGCCGACGCCGCGATCGACCAGCTGATCAACAACGCTTCCTGACACCGGAACGCCGTCGCCGGCCGCCCCCCCGCACGCCCCCCCCGCACGCTCCCGCCGAACCGTCGCGAGGACCGCGCGGCGGGGAGGTTCAGGGGTGCTGGGCCGCGGCCGCCCTCGTAAGATTGCGCCAGCAAACCAGGACCAGAGGAAACCAGGAAACCGGAACCAGAGGAATCCAGGACAGACGCAGCGAGTGTGCGGACTCGCCGCCGTAGAGGTCCCCGTCGGGCGACCGCCCGGGCGGGGTCGACCCATCTCATCGGAGGCACACCCAGATGTCCGACCCGCAGACTGTTTCCGTTCCCGGCCGGATCATGGCGGCGGAGATGGCCGAGCAGCCGGCCGTCCTGCGGCGCATCCTCGACGAGGGGGCGCCGAAGATCCGCGCGATCGCGGGCGCGATCGCCGCCCGCAGCCCCCGCTTCGTCCTGCTGACCGCGCGCGGCACGTCCGACAACGCGGCGCTCTACGCCAAGTACCTGATCGAGATCCTGCTCGGCAAGCCGGCCGGCCTGACCTCGATGTCCACCACCACCGCCTACGGCGCCAAGCCGGACCTCACCGACGTCCTGGTGATCACCGTCAGCCAGTCCGGCGGCTCGCCCGACCTGGTCGCCTCCACCAAGGCCGCCCGCGAGGCCGGGGCGATCACCCTCGCGGTCACCAACAACCCCGACTCGCCGCTGGCCGAGGTCTCCGAGTTCCACATCGACGTGCTGGCCGGACCGGAGAAGGCACTTCCGGCCACCAAGACGTACACCGCCGAGCTGCTGGCGCTCTACCTGCTGGTCGAGGGGCTGCGCGGCGGGGACGGCTCGGCCGCCGCCGGGCTGCCGGCCCTGGCCGCCGGGGTACTGGAGCGGCAGTCCGAGGTGAGGGCGCTGGCCGAGCGCTACCGCTTCGCCCAGCGCCTGGTCATCACCTCGCGCGGCTACGGCTACCCGACGGCCCGCGAGGCGGCGCTCAAGCTGATGGAGACGACGTACATCCCGGCCAGCCCGTTCTCCGGCGCCGACCTGTTGCACGGTCCGCTGGCCATGGTGGACAACGTCTCACCGGTCATCGCGATCGTCCCGGACGGCAAGGGCGGCGAGGCCCTGCAGCCGGTGCTGGACCGGCTGCGCGGGCGCGGTGCGGACCTCGTGGTGATCGGCCAGCAGGCCCAGGTGGACGCCGCCTCGGCGGGCTTCGCGCTGCCGCCCGGCGTGCCCGAGGAGGTCCAGCCGATCCTGGAGATCCTGCCGCTGCAGCAGCTGGCCTACGAGGTGACCATCGCCCGGGGCCAGGACCCGGACGCCCCGCGCGCCCTGGCCAAGGTCACCGAGACCCACTGACGGCCGCGCGCGAACCGGCTCCCCGTCCACAGGCTGTGGACGGGGAGCCGGTCGCCTGAGCGGCGGGACATGGTCCGGAGAAGGGGAGGAACCGCGGGGAGGGGCCCGGGCAGCACTACGGGCCACGGCGCCGACACGGGACCCTCAACCCGTGCGGCACCGCAGCCCGGAGCTGTCGTCGGGCACCGGGGTCGGGCGAGGACTGTGCGGGGTCCTCGCTCGGCGGCGTCCGACCGAGGAGGGGCCGCGCGCGGTCAGGGCAGTTGCGCGGTGGCCTCTCCTTGGTGCCCTTTCATTGTGGACTAGACCAATCTGAGTTGTCCAGGCCGGCCCGAAAATTGGTCTAAACAACCCGCCGGATGCGAACGGGCCCCGCTCTGGCCCGCCCGGAACCCCTGGCCCGCAGCCGCCGGCCCGCTCCCGGCCGGCCGCCGGTCCGCCGCGCCCGCCCCCGAGCGGCGGCGCTACCCTCGCCATGTGCCCTCGCTGAACGAACTCGTCCGCCGCCACACCACCCTCACCGGGGCCGACGTGGAATGGCTCCACATGCTGGTCTCGGAGTGGCAGCTGCTCTCCGACCTCTCCTTCGCCGACCTGGTGCTGTGGATCCCCACCTGGGACGGCATCCGCTACGTCTCGGTGGCGCAGATGCGGCCCAACACCGGCCCCACCTCCTACCAGGACGACATGGTCGGCCACCTCGTCCCGCGCGGCCGCCGCCCGCTGCTGGACGCCGCCTTCGACGAGGGGCGGATCGTGCGCGAGGGCGACCCGGAGTGGCGCGAGGAGGTCCCGGTCCGGGTCGAGTCCATCCCGGTCCGGCGCGAGGGCAAGGTGCTCGGGGTGATCGCCCGCAACACCAACCTGCTGACCGTCCGCACCCCCAGCCGGCTGGAGCTCACCTACCTGCAGAGCGCCTCCGACCTGGCCCAGATGATCGCCGCCGGCAGCTTCCCGTTCCCGGGCGTCGAGCAGGCCGACATGGACGCCGCGCCCCGGGTCGGCGACGGCCTGATCCGGCTGGACGCGGACGGCATCGTCACCTACGCCAGCCCGAACGCCCTCTCCGCCTACCACCGGCTCGGCCTCACCACCGACCTGGTCGGCAGCCACCTCGGCCGGGCCACCGCCGACCTCGTCCCGCCGTCCCGCTCGGCCGTCCACGAGGCGCTGGTGAAGCTGGCCAGCGGCTGGGCCCCCCGGCAGACCGAAGTGGAGGCGCAGGGCGGAGTGGTGACGGTGCGCGCCATCCCGCTCAAGCCCAAGGGCACGCTGACCGGTTCCCTGGTGCTCTGCCGGGACGTCACCGAGCTGCGCCGCCGCGACCGCGAACTGATGACCAAGGACGCCACCATCCGGGAGATCCACCACCGGGTGAAGAACAACCTGCAGACCGTCGCCGCCCTGCTGCGGCTGCAGTCCCGCCGGATGGAGTCGGAGTCCGGCCGGGCCGCGCTGGACGAGGCGGTGCGCCGGGTCGGCTCCATCGCGATCGTGCACGAGACGCTCTCGCAGGGGCTGGACGAGCGGGTGGCCTTCGACGAGATCGCCGACCGGGTGCTGGCGATGGTGATGGAGCTGTCCCAGGACGGCCGGGTGGCGACCCGCCGGAGCGGGAGCTTCGGCATCCTGTCCGCCGAGGTGGCGACCCCGCTGTCGATGGTGCTGACCGAACTGCTGCAGAACGCCCTGGAGCACGCGTTCGGCCCGACGGCCTCCGGGAACCTGGAGGTGAGCGCCCTCCGCGGCCGGGCCCCGGCGACCGGGATGGGCTGGTCGGACAGCTGGAACGGCGGCGCCCCGCCGGAGGAGTACCTGCTGATCACCGTCCAGGACGACGGCCGCGGCATGCCGGAGGGGTTCGACCCGAAGACGGCGGGGAACCTCGGTCTGCAGATCGTCCGGACGCTGGCCACCGGGGAGCTCGGCGGGACGTTCGACATGGTGGCCGGCCCGAACGGCGGCACCAAGGTGATCCTGGAGATCCCCGTCCGCTGAGGCACCCGGGTGCGTGGCAGGGGCGTGCATTCGGCGTAAGCGCCGGGTGGCCACTGCGCGCGCCCGGCGCCCGCGGCGGGGAACCGGACGAAAACACGCTGGACACGCGGACAGGCCGGACGGGCGACGCGGGCCGAGACAGGCGGGGGCGGCCGGACACGGGCGGAGACAGCCGGAGCCGGGCGGAGACAGAAACGAGGCCCTGTCGACCGGGGGGGGTGGGTCGACAGGGCCTCTCAACCCGTTCCGGCCGTCGGGGGGAGTCGGCCGGAACGGGGGCTCTGGGTGGTGCGACACTGGGGCCGGTGCGTTGCACACGGTGAGCGCCTCAGCTCCACGATATTGCTCTAAGTGAACAGTATCAAGTGGCTGGACGGTCCGGTGTCGCGGAGCCTCGCCAGGCAAGGCACTTGGTGCGGAAGGCTTCACCAGGAGGTGCAGGGAAGCCTTTGATCATGTGTTGATCGGTACTGCGGTTGGTGCTACTGCTACGGCGTGTGATCAGGCGGAGCTGATCAGGCGGTGCGGGCGCGGTTGCGGGCGGCACGGCGCTTCATCGCGCGACGCTCGTCCTCGCTCATACCGCCCCAGACGCCGGCGTCCTGACCGGTCTCGAGAGCCCACTGGAGGCACTGCTCCATCACCGGACAGCGGCGGCACACGGCCTTGGCTTCCTCGATCTGCAGCAGAGCAGGACCGGTGTTCCCGATCGGGAAGAACAGCTCCGGGTCCTCTTCGCGGCAGACAGCGCGGTGGCGCCAGTCCATGGTCGTCCAACTCCTCCTGCCGCGGGGGTGGACCCGATCGGCATAATCGAATGGCTTGTGAATGTGAACGCTTTCACGAATCCCACAACAGCAAAAGAGACCAAAGGCCCACCGGGCCCGGGTGGTCTGCGCTAGGGGGATTCGGCGATTCGAGGGACACTCCGCGGTCGGCGCTCCTGTGGTTCCGGAGGTGCCGTCGCTGCGATGTGTCCCGATCGCCATGTAGAGGTTCGCAAACCTCGGGCTCGGATACAACCCCCTTCGGGGAGGAATTTTTGATTCTTCGGTGTCGCCTAGCTCACAGCCAGTACTTCTATGGAGTGAAGGGGGCTTGTGCGTTCGAGAACAAGGGCGAAGCCCCCTTCCGGTCACACAATCACACGCAGTGCCCGCCGTACGCCTGTGAAACTGACCCGCCTCCGGTCTCCAAGATGGTCCCCGTCGACCTGGAAGGGGGCGGGTTCCTGCGAAACCAAGGTGAAGTGCCTGACGTCGTGATAGGAGACGACGTGCTTTCCGGACGGGCCGGCGGGCGGGGCGCCATCGCTCGAAGGCGCGTGCGACCGCAGGATCTGACGGACCGTTCGAGCGGTTCCGAACGCCGTCATCAGGGTGATGCCGAAGACGTCGAGATCCGTGTCGAAGGAGGCGAGGGGCGAGGGGTAGACCGGACGGTTGCCGAGGAACGTCCAGGGCGAGGTGTTGCTGACTATCGCCAGGACGAGGCCCGGCACGGCCTGGCGGCCCGGTAGTTCCAGGGTCACCGGGCCTTTTCGGCGTTGCTCACGCTGGGTGAAGTAGTGCCGGACCGCCTGCCCGACGTACAGGGCGTGGGTGGACTTCCGCCCGGCCCGGCGCTGCTCCTCGACGCGGCCGACCACCCCGGCGTCGAAGCCGAGGCCGGCAGTGAAGGTGAACCAGCGGTCCGGCAGCCCCTCGGTCATCGCCTTGCCCAGCCCGATCGGCCGTTCGCGGCCGTGCTCCAACGCGTCCAGCAGGGCGCCGGTGGCCTCCACCGGATCGTTGGGCAGACCCAGCGCGCGGGCGAACACATTGGTCGAACCGCCCGGCACCACGGCCAGTCGCGGGACCTTCTCGCCCGGGCCGTGCGCCAGCAGCCCGTTCACCACCTCGTTGACCGTGCCGTCGCCGCCCAGGGCCACCACCAGGTCGACCGTGCCGTCCTGCGCCGCCTCGCGGGCCAGGTCGCGCGCGTGGCCCCGGTACTTGGTCTCGGCGACCTCCAGCTTGAGGTCGCTGCGCAGCGCGTGGATCAGTACGTCCCTGGTCCGGCCACTGGTGGTGGTGGCCTTGTGGTTCACGACCAGGAGAGCGCGCATGGGGAAAGCCTACGGGTCGGTACGGACCAGGCGGCGGCTACCCTGCTGGAGTGACCGCAGAAACCCCCGCCCCCGCACCCGCCCGCCCGGTTCCGCTCACCCTGGGCGCCGTCATCACCGCCCTGGAGGGCGCCGCGCTGGCCGTCGTCGGCATCTCGGACATGGTGTCCGCGGTGTCCGGCCAGGCCAAGCAGCTGGCCCTGAACGAGTTCGGCGGCCTGGTCATCGTCCTGCTCGGCGTGCTGCCGGTCCTGGCCGCCCGGGCGCTGCTCAAGGAGCGCCGCTGGGGCCGCAGCCCGGCCGTGCTGACCAACTCGATCTGCCTGCCGGTCGCCTACTACATGGTGCAGAGCGGCGGCGCGATGATCGCGGTCGGCGCGGTGGTGGGCCTGCTCGGCCTGGTGGGCATCGGCGCGCTGCTGAACCCGAAGTCGACGGCGGCCCTGTACGCCCAGCACGAGGGCTGAGCACACAGGGCCGCCGGGGTCCTGGCGGGCCGGGCGGCCGCGGCAGCGGGAGCTGAGCGGCCGTCAGTCCTACTCCTCCACGAGGAGCTTCTCCCGCAGCTGGGCGAGGGTCCGCGCCAGCAGCCGGGACACGTGCATCTGGGAGATCCCCACCTCGGCGGCGATCTGCGACTGGGTCATGTTCCGGAAGAACCGCAGCACCAGGATCTTCTGCTCGCGGGGCGGCAGTTGGGCCAGCAGCGGCTTGAGCGACTCGCGGTACTCGACGCCCTCCAGCGCCTCGTCGGTGGCGCCCAGGGTGTCCGCCACGGCCGGCGACTCGTCGTCGCTGTCCGGGACGTCCAGGGACAGCGTGGAGTACGCGTTGGCGGACTCCAGGCCCTCCAGGACGTCCTCCTCGGAGATCCCCAGGTGCTCGGCCAGCTCGTGCACCGTGGGGGAGCGGCCGTGCCGCTGGGAGAGCTCGCTGGTCGCCGTGGTGAGCGACAGCCGCAGCTCCTGGAGGCGGCGCGGGACGCGCACCGCCCAGCCCTTGTCGCGGAAGTGCCGTTTGATCTCGCCGACGATGGTCGGCGTCGCGTAGGTCGAGAACTCGACCCCGCGCTCGTGGTCGAAGCGGTCCACCGACTTGATCAGCCCGATGGTGGCGACCTGGGTGAGGTCGTCCAGCGGCTCGCCGCGGTTGCGGAAGCGCCGGGCCAGGTGCTCGACCAGCGGGATGTGCATCCGCACCAGCTGGTTGCGCAGCTCGACGCGCTCCGGGGAGCCGTCGGGCAGCGCGGACAGTCGGACGAACAGCGCGCGGGCGGCCTCCCGGTCCGGGGCGCCGGTGCGGTGCGAGACCTGGGCGGGCACGGCGCCGTGCAGCTCCACCGCCCCGTCCGCCGGGTCCGGCGGGGGCGCGGAGGCGGGCGTCGGCTCAGACGTCGGCTCGGTCGGGTGGCTCATCCGGTGGGCGTCCTTCGGGTGCGCTTCGTCGTTGGCGGCGAGGCCGGGAACGCTCGCCTGGGTCGGTACGGCAGGGCCCGCCGTCGCGAGGCCGGTACGGTCCAGATCACTCACGGCCATTCCCCCGTTCCGTTCCGGGAGCGCCGGGGCCGTCGGCCCCGGCATCGTCTCGTTGGTCGTACCGCATGGGAGCGGTACCGGGAACCGCCCGCCGAGCCCCCGGTGGGGGAGCGGCGGACGGCCCTTGCAGGGTGCTGCTCGGGGCCGGCTAGTGGGCGGTGGAGCCGCCGCGCTTCTTGTGCAGGCTGATCGAGACCGTCTTGTCCTCGCCGACCGAGGAGTCGACCTCACCGGCCAGTGCGGAGAGCACCGTCCAGGCGAAGGTGTCCCGTTCGGGCGCCTTGCCGTCCGTGGTGGGAGCGGAGACCGTCACCTTCAACGAGTCGCCGACCAGGCGGAACTCGCAGGACAGCACGGACCCGGGCACCGCCTGCTGGAGCAGGATGGCGCAGGCCTCGTCCACCGCGATCCGCAGGTCCTCGATCTCGTCGAGGGTGAAGTCCAACCGGGCCGCAAGCCCGGCGGTCGCTGTCCGCAGCACGGAGAGGTAAGCCCCCGCCGCGGGCAGCCGGACCTCCACGAAGTCCTGAACTCCGAGATCGCTGTCGATCTGGGACACCCTTGCCTCCTGGGTGACGCGCTGTGCTTGGTTGGTACCTGTGCTACCCGTAGAGGGGCGCCTTGCCACCCCTCGAAGGGCGGCGCCGATGCCGCTGGTCCGCCTTCGCTGCGTGTGCTCCGCACCCCGGTGCGAGAGTTACTCATGGTAAGGCATTGCGACGCTGGGTGGCAGGGGCTTTTCCCGTACTCAGCGGTCGGATCAGCGACTTCTCACCGTCTTCTCAGCGACTTCCCGGACGCTGCCGCGCCGGAAGCCGGCTCCGGACGTTCAACGGCCGGCGGCGGCGGTCAACGCCTCGCCGGTGAGCCGGTAGACGGTCCACTCGTCCATCGGCACCGCGCCGAGCGACTTGTAGAAGTCGATCGAGGGCTGGTTCCAGTCCAGCACCGACCACTCCACCCGCGCGTAGCCGCGCTCGACGGCGATCCGCGCGAGCTCCAGCAGCAGCGCCTTGCCGTGGCCGCCGCCGCGGGCCTGCGGGCGGACGTACAGGTCCTCCAGGTAGATCCCGTGGGTGCCGCGCCAGGTCGAGAAGTTGAGGAACCAGACCGCGAAGCCGACCGGTTCGCCGGTGGCGTCGTCCTCGGCGATCAGGCCGAACAGCGCGGGGTTCGCGCCGAACAGGGCCTCACGCAGCTGCTCCTCGGTGGCCACCGCCTCCCGCGGCGCCTTCTCGTACTCCGCGAGTTCGCGGATCATGCTCAGGATGACGGGGACGTCGGTGACGACGGCGGTGCGGATCATGCCGCGAGCCTACTGCTCCGGCCCCGGCTCGTCCCAGGCCTGGACCGAGGTCTGGTCGACGATCCGGCCGTCCCGCAGGTCGGCCATCGAAGCCATCAGCACCCGCACGCCGTCGGGGTAGCGGCAGGACTCCAGGAAGGCGACGTGGTCCTCCTGGACGACCACCTGCTCCAGCTTGTGGGTCATCTCGCGGCCGTAGACGTCGTTCAGCATGGCACCGATCTCGTCCCGCCCGTGCATCACCAGGGGGTGGCTGGGCTGGGTCTTGCGGTCGACCACGCGCAGCTCCGCGTCCTCGGCGTACAGCGCCAGCAGGGCCTCGGCGTCGCAGCGCTCGATGCCTTCGCGCAGTGCCCGGGTGTCGAAGGCGGACGGCGCCGCCATGGTGGTCATGGTCTCGTTCCTCCGGTCGGTCCGTCGGCTCGTACTCCGAGCGTACGCCCGACCGGAGGGGTTCGACCGGGGCGGCAGCGGCCGGGCACACGCCGGGGAGGCGCCGGTCCGAGGCTGGACAGCGCCGGGCGGAGGCCGGTCAGCGGGCCGGGACGGTGCGCAGGTAGGCGGCCAGGGTGGTGATCGCCGCCGGATTGCGCGGGCTCTCGACCAGGTCCGCGTAGTCCAGGACCACGATCCGGTCGTTCTTGATCGCGGAGACGCCGGCCAGCGGCGGGAAGGACTTGAGGAACGCGCGCTTCTCCTCGGCGCTCGGGGTCGCGTAGTCGTTGATCACGATCACCTCGGGGTCGCGCCGCACCACGCTCTCCCAGCCGGCGGTGACCCAGCTGTCGGCGAGGTCGCCCATGACGTTGGCCCCGCCGGCCTTGTCGATGATCCGGTCGGCGGCGGCGAACTTCCCGGCGGTGTACGGCTTGTCCTGCCCGCTGTCGTACAGGAAGACCGACGGGCGGTGGCCGGTCTGCGGGACGGCGGCGATGCTCGCCCGGAAGTCGGCGACCAGCCGGTCGGCGCGGTCCCTGACGTCGAAGACCTCACCGAGGTTGGCCAGGTCGGTGTAGAGCGCGTCCAGCGGGTCCATCACCCCGCGCTCGGTGCCGTTGCCGCTGCGGCAGGACTCGCTGAGCACGTAGGAGTCGATCCCGAGCGCCTTGAACGCCTGGGGGGTGACGCCGCTGCCCTCGTCGAAGCCGTAGTGCCAGCCGGCGAACACCAGGTCGGCCCCGGCGTCCAGCGCGATCTCCTTGGTGAGCGTCTTCTTGGAGAGCCAACTGGTCTGCTGGTAGCCGTCCTTCCAGGCCACCCGGTCGACCCGGCCCTTGTCGTCCGGCATCACGTAGCCGGCCATCCGGTCGGCGAGGCCGAGGGAGAACATCAGCTCGGCCATGTTGACGTCGTTGGTCACCACCCGGGCGGGCTTGTGCGAGAAGGTGAGCTTCTCCCCGCAGTTGTCGATCGTCACCGGGTAGTGGGGGGAGGCGGTGGCGGCCGGGCCCGGAGCGATCTCGGCGCCGCAGGCGGTGAGCCCGAGGGTGAGCAGGGCGGCAGCGGCAACGGCCTTGGTGCGCACGTCACTTCTTTCGGATCGGAGCGGTCTTCGAGCGGTCTCGGCAGTCTCGAACGGTCTTCGAGCAGGCTTCGGGCAGGTCAGGGCAGGCGGTCGAACAGCAGCTGGAGGGCGCCGGTCCCCGGATGCCGTACGGGGGTGGCCCGGACACCGAACACCTCGGCCAGCAGGTCGGGCCGGAGCACCTCGTGGGGCGGCCCGGAGGCGACGATCCGGCCGGCCCGCAGCACGTACAGCAGATCGCAGTGGCTCGCCGCCAGGTTGAGGTCGTGCAGGGCGGTGAGCACCGTCGGCCCGGCCTCCCTGGCCAGCGCCAGCACCTCCAACTGGTGGGCGATGTCCAGGTGGTTGGTGGGCTCGTCCAGCACCAGCAGCCGTGGCTCCTGGACGAGCGCCCGGGCGATCAGCACCCGCTGCTTCTCTCCCCCGGACAGGCTCAGGAAGCCGCGGTCGGCGAGGTGCCCGGCCCGGACCCTGCCCAGCGCCTCGGCGCAGCGCAGCCGGTCCGCGTCGGTCGGGCCGCCCAGGCCGCGGCGGTGCGGCAGCCGGCCCATGGCGACCACCTCGGCCACCGTGAAGTCGAATTCGGCGGAGTGCTCCTGAGACAGCGCGGCCACCCGCCGGGCCGACTCGCGGGCGGTGAGCGCGTGCAGGTCGTCGCCGCCCAGGCGGACGGCTCCGCCGGCCGGCCGCAGCACCCGGTAGACGCAGCGCAGCAGGGTCGACTTGCCGCTGCCGTTCGGCCCGATCAGGCCAACCAGCTGCCCGGCGGCGGCCTCCAGGCTCACCTCGTGGACGAGCCGGGCCCCGGCCAGCTCCACCGAGACGGCGTCGACGGCCAGCGCCTCGGCGCCCCCGGCCGGTTCGGTGCGCGACATCAGCGGCCTCCCAGGGCCTGGCCGCGACGGCGCATCAGCAGCAGGAAGGCCGGCACCCCGAGCACCGCGGTGAACACGCCGACGGGCAGCTCGGCGGGCGCCAGCAGGGTACGCGAGGCGATGTCCACCCAGACCAGCAGCAGGGCCCCGGCGAGCGGCGCCACCAGCAGCACCCGGCGGTGGCCGGCGCCGACCAGCATCCGGGCCAGGTGCGGCACCAGCAGTCCGACGAAGCCGATCGCCCCGCTGACCGCGACCACCGTCCCGGTGACGGCGGCGGTGACGGCGAACAGCTCCCGGCGCAGCCGGTCCGGGTCCACGCCGAGCGAGGCGGAGGTCTCGTCGCCCATCGCGAGCGCGTCCAACCGGCCGGCGGCGCACAGGAGATGGGCCAGCCCGGCCAGGACGGTGCAGGCCGCGATCGGCACCGAGCCCCAGGTGGCGCCGCCGAGGCTGCCGAGCAGCCACATCATGGCGGCCCGGGCGGCCTCGCCGCGGTCGGCGGCGAAGACCATCAGGGTGGTGGCGGCGGAGAAGCCGTAGGAGAGGGCGGTGCCGGTGAGCACCAGCCGCAGCGGGGTCAGGCCGTACGCGGTGCGCGCCGCGACGTAGACCAGTGCCATGGCGACCAGCGCGGAGGCGAAGGCGGAGGCGGAGATCGCCCACACCCCGAGCGAGGCGAAGGCGCCGAACAGCAGGACGGCGTTGGCGCCGACGGCCGCGCCGGAGGAGATGCCGAGGACGAACGGGTCGGCGAGCGCGTTGCGCACCAGGGCCTGGACGGCGACGCCGGTGGCGGCCAGCCCGGCGCCGACCACCGCGGCCAGGACGGTGCGCGGCAGCCGGATCTCCCAGACGATCGCGTAGCCGGCGGCCTCGGACGCGTCCAGCCGGCCGCCGGTCAGCCCGGCGCCCAGCAGCCGCAGCACCCGCGGGAGTTCGATTCCGGCGGCGCCGAGCGCGACCCCGCAGACCAGGGACAGCAGCAGGGCGACGGCGAGACCCGCGGCGAGCGGGAGGGCGGGTATTCGGCGAACGGGCGAACTGCTGTGCACGTGGGGCCGCGCCTTGCCTCGGGCCGCGGGCGTGCCGGGGCGGGCGCCGGCCGGGGTGTGCCCGGGCGCCCTCCCCTCGCAGTCCACGGCGAGTTGTCGGGAGTTCAGCGACCGGGGGCGATCGGACTGGCGCGGACGGGGGGTGCCCCGGGCCGCGCTCACCGTTGCGGGTCAGCGCCGGATTCGCACCGGACTTCCCCCCTCGGACGCCCTGGCAGCATAACAGGCACTCAGGCTAGGCAGTCCTTACCGGGCGGGGGTCGCCCCCCGCGCCGGCGGGCCCCGGGCGGGATGCGGGCGGGACGCGGGCCGGCTGCGGACCGCCCGTGAACGCACGACCGCCCCCGTCCGACGGGCGGACGGGGGCGGCCGGGTGGCGACGCGTCAGGCTCAGGCCTGCTTGGTCTCCCAGAAGATCTTGTCGACCTCGGCGATCAGGTCCAGCAGGGCCTGGCCGGTGGCCGGGTCGGTGGACGCCTTGGCGGCCGAGGCGGCCTTCAGGGTGTCGTTGATCAGCTTGTGCAGCTGCGGGTACTTCTCGAAGTGCGGGGCCTTGAAGTAGTCGCTCCACAGCACCGAGATGTGGTGCTTGACGGCCTCGGCGCGCTGCTCCTTGATGATGATGGCGCGGGCGCGGAAGTGCGGGTCCTCGTTGGCCTGGTACTTCTCCTGGGTGGCCTTGACCGACTCGGCCTCGATCCGGGCCTGCGCCGGGTCGTACACGCCGCAGGGCAGGTCACAGTGGGCGTGGGCGGTGGCACGCGGTGCAAACAGACGAGAGAACATGGGAGTCCTTCCTTAGATCGTCTTCCCGCGCCCGAGATTACCCTTCCGCCCTCCCGGTTTCGCGATCGGGCGGTGGGCCTAGGGCGAAAGACGGACCCGGAACCGGGGTAATCCGGACACCGAACGGATGACGGTCCGTACGGCAGACTGGTGTCGGGCCGTCCGGGAGGAGGAGTCGTGGCGTGGAGCAGGGAGCCGGAAGACGGCGGTGCGGCCGGGGGTGCGGCCGGCGGTGCGGTGCCGTTCGGGCTGGTCGACGTCTCGGGGCCGTCGATGATCCCGACCCTGCGCGAGGGCGACCAACTGCTGGTCCGCTACGGTGCGCCGATCCGGCCCGGCGCGGTGGTGCTGTTCCGGCACCCCTTCCAGCAGGACCTGCTGGTCGTGAAGCGGGCCGCCGAGCGCCGGCCGAAGGGCTGGTGGCTGCTGTCCGACAACCGGCCGGTGGACAGCGACAGCCGCAGCTACGGCCCGGTCCCGGACGACCTGGTGCTCGGCCGGGTGCTGTTGCGGCTGCGCCCGCGCCCGGCCTGGCTGGCGCCGGGCCGCCGGTTGGAGCGGCTGGTGCTGAGCCCGCCGCTGGCCCGGCTGCCGGGCCTGGCCCGCCGCCTCGGGGTGTGGGTCGAGGACCTCTGAGCCCTCCCGCCCGGCGTCCTGCCGCTACGGCTGCCCGGCGTTGAGCGCCGCCTCGGCCTCCTGGCGTTTGCGGGCCCGGTAGGCGGCCACGTTGGCGCGGGTCGCGCAGCGGTCCGAGCAGTAGCGGCGGGAGCGGTTGGTGGAGGTGTCGAGATAGGCGTTGCGGCAGGGCGCCGCCTGGCAGATGCCGAGCCGGTCGGCGCCCAGCTCGGTCAGGTGCACCGCCAGGCCCATGCAGGCGACGGCGCTGAAGTGCGCGGTGGCGGTCGGTGAGTTGTCGGCGAGGTGCAGGTGCCAGCGCGGCCGGCCGGCGTCGTCCAGGTAGTCGTGCCCGGAGACCAGCGGGCTGACGGGGTACTCCATCAGCAGGCTGTTCAGCAGGTCGACGCCCCGGGCCTCGTCCCCTTCGGCGGCGGCCTCGAACACTCCGCGCAGCCTGGTCCGCACGCCCCGCAGGCGCGGCACGTCGGACTCGTCGGCCAGCGCGGCGGCCCGCGAGGAGTCGGAGAACAGGGCGCGCACCGCGTCCACGGAGGTCAGCGTGTCGGTGCCGCGCTCGGGCTCCTCGGTGTTCACCAGCCGAACGGCGAGATCGGCATACGAGGCGAGCTCCACGGCGGTCCTTCCAGAGATGTCGGTAACGGGCTGACTGCTTCCAGCCTATTACCCGGGTGGGCAAAACGACGGCGCCCGACAGGAAGCCTCCTGCCGGGCGCCGACCGGGCGGGGTCAGAGCACCTTCGAGAGGAAGGCCCGGGTGCGTTCGTGCTGGGGATTGGTGAGCACCTCGCGGGGAGTGCCGGACTCGACCACCACGCCGCCGTCCATGAACACCAGTGCGTCGCCGACCTCGCGGGCGAAGCCCATCTCGTGGGTGACGACGATCATCGTCATGCCCTCCTCGGCCAGGCCGCGCATGACGTCCAGCACCTCGCCGACGAGTTCGGGGTCGAGCGCCGAGGTGGGCTCGTCGAAGAGCATCAGCTTCGGCTTCATGGCCAGTGCGCGGGCGATCGCCACGCGCTGCTGCTGGCCGCCGGAGAGCTGCGAGGGGTAGCTCTTCGCCTTCTCGGCGAGGCCCACCCGCTCCAGCAGGGCCATCCCGCGCTCCCGCGCGGCGGCCTTGGTCTCCTTGCGCACCTGCACCGGCGCCTCGATGACGTTCTCCAGCGCGGTCATGTGCGGGAAGAGGTTGAAGTGCTGGAACACCATGCCGATGTCCCGGCGCTTCTGGGCGACCTCGCGGTCCTTCAGTTCGTGGAGCCGGTCGCCCTTCATCCGGTAGCCGACCAGTTCGCCGTCCACCGAGAGGAGACCGCCGTTGATCTTCTCCAGGTGGTTGATGCACCGCAGGAAGGTCGACTTGCCGGACCCGGAGGGGCCGACCAGGACGAACACCTCGCGCTTCCTGACCTCCAGGTCGATGCCCTTGAGCACCTCCACCAGGCCGAAGGACTTGCGCACGCCGTGCGCCTCGACCATCGGTACGGCTGGGGCGTCCGCCGGGGGCTTGGTCAGGTCGGTCATACGTGGCCACCTCCTTCGAGGCCCGTGACCACGTCGTCCTTGGCCGGCGGGACGGGCTTGCCGGCGAACAGCCGGCGCAGTCGCTGCAGCGGCGTGGGCGGGAGCACCCGGTTGGCGCCGCGCGCGTAGTGGCGCTCGATGTAGTACTGGACGACCGTCAGGATCGAGGTCAGCAGCAGGTACCAGATGCTGACGACGAGCAGCAGCGGGATGGTCTGGAAGGTGCGCGAGTAGATGTTCTGCCCGGCCCGGAGCAGCTCCTCCAGGGAGATCGCCGAGACCAGCGAGGTGGTCTTCAGCATCGAGATGGTCTCGTTGCCCGTCGGGGGGATGATCACCCGCATCGCCTGCGGCAGGATGATCCGCCGCATGGTGTTGAACTGGCTCATGCCGAGCGCGTGCGCGGCCTCGGTCTGGCCGAGCGGCACGGACTGGATGCCGCCGCGGACGATCTCCGCCATGTAGGCGGCCTCGTTGAGGCCGAGACCGAGCAGGGCGGCGACGAACAGCGGGATCGCCTGGTTGGTGGGCTCGGACCAGAAGGCCGGCCCGAACGGGACGCCGATCGAGATGTTGGCCCAGAGCGTGCCCAGGAAGTTCCAGAACAGCAGCTGGACCAGCACCGGGGTGCCGCGGAAGACCCAGATGTAGAACCAGGCGGTGCTGGAGAGCACCGGGTTCGGCGACAGGCGCATGATCGCGAGGACGATGCCGCCCGCCACGCCGATCAGCATGGAGAGGAAGGTCAGCTCTAGGGTGACGCCGAGGCCGTGCAGGATCGTGGAGTCGAAGAGGTACGTGCCGACGACGTCCCACTGGAACTGGGGATTCGTGGTGAGGGCGTGGATCAGCATCGCCGCGAGGAGTGCGACGACTGCTGCTCCGACCCAGCGTCCGGGGTGGCGGACCGGGACGGCCTTGAGGGTTTCGGGCCGTCCCGGGTGCACCGACCCCTGGTCGGAAGAGTTCACTGTGTGGCCTCAGGGGTTGTGTTCAGGACTACGGGATCAGCTGGTGGCGCCGTTGACGACGGACTTGTCGATCGCGCCCGCCTGCACGCCCCACTTCTCCAGGATGCTCTTGTAGGTGCCGTCCGCCATCAGGGACTGGATGGCGCCCTGGACGGCCTGGGAGAGCGGCGAGCCCTTGGCCAGCACCACGCCGTACGGGGCGGTGTCGGTGACGTCGCCGACCTTCTCCAGCTGCCCGTTGGTCTGCTTGATCGCGTAGTCGACGACGGGGGAGTCGGCCAGCATGACCTGGTCGCGGCCGGAGACCAGCGCCTGGGTGACGTCGGTCTGCAGGTCGAACTTGTCGCCGTCGTTGGGGACGGTGGGCTTGCCGGCCTGAGCACAGGCGGGGTTGACGGTGTCCTTGATCTCGGAGGCCTGGGTGGTGCCGGTCTGGACGGCGACCTTCTTGCCGCAGAGGTCCTTGGGGTCGATCTTGTCCGGGTTGCCCTTCTTCACCGCGGCACCCGTACCGGCGCTGAAGTAGGTCACCATGTCGACCGAGGCCTCGCGCTCCTTCGTGTCGGTGAAGGAGCTCATGCTCATCGCGTACTTCTTGCCCGTGATCCCCGGGATGATCGCGTCGAAGGTGGCGTTCTGGATGTCGGCGGTCAGGCCCAGCTTCTTGGCGATGGCGTTGGCCAGGTCGACGTCCATGCCGACGATGGTGCCCTTCTCGTCCTTGAACTCGTTGGGCGCGTAGGAGGCGTCGGTGGCGACCACGATCTTGCCGGCGGCCTTGACGTCGGCCGGCACGGCGGCGGCCAGCGACGGGTCGGCGGTCACGGCGGGGACCGTGGCGCTGGCGTTCACGCCGCCGCCGGTGGCCGAGCCGGACGAGGACTTGCTGCTGCCACAGCCGGTCAGGACCAGGGAGACGGACACGGCAGCCACGCCGGCCGCGAGGAAGCGGGTGCGCTGGGTACGGGCGGTCATGAGGGGGATCTCCTCCTGGGGAGAGAAATCGGGCGGAGTACGCCGCGGAAGCGGCGCACCGGGGGCAGCTGGCCGTACGGGACCGTACGGAGGGCTAGGTCCCTGTACGTCGTCGTACGGGCATTGCCTGGTGGTGCAGTTGCCTGGGCGCAGGTGGCCGCCCAGGGTGGTGCGGGGACTGCTTCCGCCACCCTCCGCCGAGGTGGACGTTGACCGGAACCGCCTCGACCGGTGGTCGGCTCGATCCGAGATGGGGGGAATCCTGCCATCTGATGACGGTCGGGTGGCCCTCATCCAGATCAAAATCGGATAACAAGGGCTCGCACCGTCCGCTATTCGGACGATTCGCTTGTCCCTGTCACCCTGCGTATAAGTATGCAGATCCCTCCGCGCTCCGCCCGGAGGCCCGCCGGGGACCGCCCGCCCCCGGTCGGGACGCCCCCGGTCGGGATGGCCCGTCGCTCAGATGCCCCCGTTGACCACCGCGTTCTGCGCCGCGCCGGCGGCCACGTTCCACTTGCCGAGGATCTTGTCGTACTCGCCGCTGCGGATCAGCTGGTCGACCGCCTTGGCCACGGCGTCCCGCAGGTCGGTGTCCTGCTTGCGCACCGCGATCCCGTAGGGGATGGAGGTGGACTGCGCGCCGGTCACCTCGTAGCGGTTGCCGCCGTCGATGGTCTTCGCCGCGTAGGCGGCCACCGGGAAGTCGTTCAGGCCGGCCGCGGCGGCGCCGGAGGCGACCTCGGCCAGGGCCTTGGCATCGGTGTCCAGCTTGTGCACCGTCAGCTGACGGCCGGTGCGGGCGCAGACGGCCACCTGCCGGGTGCCGATGTCGTCCTGGGTGGTGCCCTGCTGGAAGGCGACGGTCTTGCCGCACAGGTCGTCCAGGGTCTTGATGCCCTTGGGGTTGCCCTTCGGGACGACGATCGAGGTCCCGGCGATGAAGTAGTCCACGAAGTCCACGCCGGGGTTGTCCTGCTTGCCGTTCTCGTCCAGGCCCTCGCGGCGCTGGCGGATGTCGCTGATCGCGGACATCGCCACGTCGAACTGCTTGCCCTGCAGATTCGGTATCAGCTTGTCGAACGGGGTGTCCACGAACTCGATCCGCACGTCCAGGATCCGGCCGAGGGCCGCGGCGAGCTCGGGGTCGAGTCCGGTCGGCTTGCCGTCCGGGCCGCGGAACTCCACCGGCGCGTAGTTGACGTCCATGCCGATGCGCAGCACCCCGGCCGAGCGCTGGGCCTTGGGGAGCTTGGCGCGGATGTCCTTGACCGGGTCGCTCGCGGCGGTCGGCCCGTCACCGCCGCAGCCGGTGAGCAGCAGGGCGCCGGCCGCGGCCAGTGCGGCCGCGACGAAGAACGGACGGCGGACCTGGGGGACGTGAGGCATGAAGGTTGCTCCTGTGGGCGGGACGCGCGGTCGCCTAGGTGTCGCTGTGGTGTCCGCCGAACGGCGGACAAGCGATCCTGTCATCCCGGCCTGCCAGGCCCGGCGGCGGGTGTGTCAGAATTCAAACCGGGTGACCCCCGAACGCTCGAACCAGGCCGACGAGCCCCGACAGGCTCGGGGTGCCCAGGACCGGAAGTCATCACGTGGCTCCGTATCCGGGGTGCCGACTCCCCTCCGGGTCTGCGTTCACTCCTGCGGGTGTGCGTGTGTTCACGCCGTTGCCGTTGTTGGTGTCCGACGCTTCCGACGCCGGGCCCACTCGACGCGACAGCACGGCGATGAACGGCGCGCGACGAGGACGAAAAGGCATAGGTGCGATGCCTTTGTCCGACCTACGCTCGGCCCGGTAGCACTACGCGGACAACACAAGACCCCATAAAACCCTCATCCGAGGGCGCCACCCGACGGGCGCCCCCGACCCCGACCCCGGGTCCGCTTCGGCGTACCCGGTTTCCGGTTTCCGGACGGGTCGCGCACTCCGTCGGCCGCGCACCTCGCCAGAACAATGACGAAGAGGTCATCGTGGCAGCGGAGATCATTCAGAGCAGCACCCAGGACACCGACGATCCGGTCGACGCCGTTTTCGCGCTCCACCGCGGCGGCAAGATGGAGATCCGGGCGACCGTTCCGGTGCGCGACGCGGACGACCTGTCCCTCGCCTACACCCCCGGTGTCGCCCGGGTCTGCACGGCCATCGCCGAGCAGCCGGAGCTGGTCAACGACTACACCTGGAAGTCCAACACCGTCGCGGTGGTCACCGACGGCACCGCGGTGCTGGGCCTCGGTGACATCGGCCCGGAGGCCTCGCTCCCGGTGATGGAGGGCAAGGCGATCCTGTTCAAGCAGTTCGGCGGGGTGGACGCGGTGCCGATCGCGCTGGCCTGCACCGGGGTCGACGAGATCGTCGAGACGGTGGTGCGGCTGGCGCCCTCCTTCGGCGGCGTCAACCTGGAGGACATCTCCGCCCCGCGCTGCTTCGAGATCGAGCGCCGGCTCCAGGAGGCCCTGGACATCCCGGTCTTCCACGACGACCAGCACGGCACCGCGATCGTCACGACCGCTGCCCTGTGGAACGCGGCGAAGGTGACCGGCCGTGAGGTCGGCTCGCTGCGGGCCGTCATCTCCGGCGCCGGCGCGGCGGGCATCGCCATCGCCAAGATGCTGCTGGCGGCGGGCATCGGCGACGTGGCCGTCTGCGACCGCAAGGGCGTGGTGTACGAGGGTCGCGGCGACCTGACGGACGTCAAGGCCGAGATCGCCGCCCTGACCAACCGGACCGGCCTCAAGGGCTCGATGGCCGACGCGCTGGCCGGCGCCGACGTGTTCATCGGCGTCTCCGGCGGCACCGTGCCGGAGGAGGTCGTGGCGACCATGGCCGAGGGCGCGTTCGTCTTCGCGATGGCCAACCCCAACCCGGAGATCCACCCCGAGGTCGCGCACAAGTACGCGGCGGTCGTGGCCACCGGGCGCAGCGACTTCCCGAACCAGATCAACAACGTGCTGGCCTTCCCGGGCATCTTCGCGGGCGCCCTCCAGGTGCGGGCCTCGCGGATCACCGAGGGCATGAAGCTGGCCGCCGCCAAGGCGCTGGCCGGTGTGGTGGCCGACGAGCTGACCCCGCAGAAGGTCATCCCCTCGCCGTTCGACGAGCGGGTCGCCCCGGCGGTCAGCAAGGCGGTGGCCGAGGCCGCCCGCGCCGAGGGCGTCGCGCGGATCTGACGCTCCGGCGGATCGCCGCCAGGACAACGGTCTGGGGCCGGGACACGCGTCACACCTCCGCGTGGTTCCCGGCCCCGGCCGTCCCGGCTATCGTCCGGGGCATGTTTGCTGCCTACGCCGCACGTATCGACGCCGACGACCCGCTGAGCGGGCTGGAGCTGGGCGAACTCCCCGAGCCGCAGGCCCGTCCCGGGTGGAGCGTGGTCACGGTCCGGGCCGCCAGCCTCAACCACCACGACCTGTGGTCGCTGCGCGGGGTCGGCCTGCCGGCCGAGAAGTTGCCGATGATCCTCGGGTGCGACGCCGCAGGGGTCGACCAGGACGGCAACGACGTGGTCATCCACTCGGTGATCGGCCAGACCGGGCACGGGGTGGGCCCGAATGAGCCCCGGTCCATCCTGACCGAGCGCTACCAGGGCACTTTCGCCCAGCAGGTGGCTGTGCCCACCTGGAACCTGCTGCCCAAGCCCGCCGAGCTGAGCTTCGAGGAGGCCGCCTGCCTGCCCACGGCCTGGCTGACGGCCTACCGGATGCTGTTCACCAACGCCGGGGTCAAGCCCGGTGACACCGTCCTGGTGCAGGGCGCCGGCGGCGGGGTGGCGACCGCGCTGATCGTCCTCGGCAAGGCGGCCGGCCTGCGGGTCTGGGTCACCGGACGGGACGAGGCCAAGCGTCGCCGGGCGGTCGAGCTCGGCGCGGACGCGGCCTTCGAGAGCGGCTCCCGGCTGCCCGCCCGGGTGGACGCGGTGATGGAGACGGTCGGCGCCGCGACCTGGTCGCACTCGGTGAAGTCGCTGCGCCCGGGCGGGACCATCGTGATCTCCGGCGCCACCTCCGGCCCCAACCCGAGCGCGACCGAGCTGAACCGGATCTTCTTCCTGGAGCTCAAGGTGGTCGGCTCCACCATGGGCACCAAGGAGGAGCTGGCCGGCCTGCTCTCGCTGTGCGCGACCACCGGCGTCCGTCCGGTGATCGACTCGGTGCTGCCGCTGGCCGAGGCCCGGGATGGCTTCGCCCGGCTGGCCAAGGGCGACGTCTTCGGCAAGATCGTGCTCAACCCCTGACACGACGGCGGCCCGGCGCCCCTCGTTCGGGGGCACCGGGCCGCTGCGCCGTGCGCGCGGTGCGGGCCGTGCAGCCGTGCGGCCGTGCTGCGGGCCGTCGGCTCAGCCGAGCAGCCGCCTCAGCCGCTCGCCGGCCGTGCCGAGCACCGAGCGGGCCTCGGCCAGCCGGTCGGCGCTCACCCCGCCGTCCCGGGCCGCGTCGCGGACCTGGTCGCGGAAGCGGTCGAGCAGCCGCTCCAGCTCCCGGGCCGGGTCCGCGGCGGGGTCGATGCGCGTCCACGGCGGCAGGTCGGCGGGGGCGGTGGGCTCGGCGGGCGCGGTGGGCGCGTCCTTGTCGAGGTCGATCCGGGTCACCGAGACCTGCTCGGCCGGCTCCTCCCCGGGGTGGTGGCCCCAGCGCGCCGCGTCGGCCAGCCCGGCCAGGCCCTTGGTCAGCTCGGCCAGGCCCTCGGCCAGTCCGGTCGGCCAGTCACCCTTCGCGGCGTGCTCGCGCACCTGCTGCTCGACCCGGCGCTTGATCCGCAGCGCCTCCTGCTGGGCCGCGGTGCGGGACGCCTTGGCCTGCTCGCGCAGCCGGCGGGCCTCGTCCTCGGCGGCCTTCGCCTTGGCCTTGGCGGCCCTCTCCTGCTCGCGGGCGCGCTTGGCCTGCTCCTTGGCGTGCCGCTTGAACTGCGCGAACTCCTCCTTGGCCCGCTGCCAGGACTCGTTGTCGCCCCAGGGCCCGGCCCACGGGTCGCCGGCGGCCTCGCCGCGCTCCGGCCGGGGGGCCTGCTTGGCGGCCTGCCACAGCTCCTCGCGCAGGACCTTGGCGCTGTCCCGGACGTCCTCCCGGATCGCCCCGGCGAGCTGCGCCACGGAGTCGTGGATCTCCAGCTCCAGCTCCTCCAACTCGACCCGGCGAGCCTGGAGTTCGGCACGGCCGGCGTCCGTCAGGCGGTAGACCTTGCGGCCGCCCTCGGTGCTGTGGCTGACCAACCCCTCCTGCTCCAGCTTGGCCAGGCGCGGGTAGACCGTACCGGCCGAGGGGGCGTACAGCCCCTGGAAGCGCTCCTCCAGCAGGCGGATCACCTCGTAGCCGTGGCGCGGCGCCTCGTCCAGCAGCTTCAACAGGTACAGCCGGAGACGGCCGTGGCCGAACACGGGGGTCATCTCAGGCCTCCTTGGTGAAGTCGGGCCCGGCGGGCCGGTCGGCGTCGGGGGAGGCCGGGAGCTCCTTGGCCACCGCCGGGTCGTCGTCCTCGTGGTCGGGGCGGCGCAGCACGGTGACCGCGCCGGAGACGGTGGTGACGTTGAGGCTGCCGCGGCCCTCGCCGAGCTGGCCGGAAATCTTCTTGGCGCCCCAGGTGCTGCTCATCTTGAGCTCGTCGAAGGTGCTGGACACCTCGCCGCTGGTGGAGCCGGCCTCGACGGTGGCGTCGGCCAGCGAGGGGATGCGCACCACGACCGCCCCGCTGACGGTGTTGACCTTGACGTCGGTCTCGCCGGCCACGTCGAGGTCCAGGGTGACGGCCCCGGTGACGGTGTTGGCCTGGACCTTGTCGGCGGTGCCGGCGACGACGGTGAGCTGCCCGGAGACGGTGTTGACCTTGAGCCGGCCGCCCACCGCCTGGGCGTCCACGTCGCCGGTGACGGTGCTGGCGTCGATCCGGCCGGTCAGCCCGGCCAGCGTGGTGTCGCCGCTGGCGCTCTGCACCGAGACGTGGCCCTCGACGCCGGTGACGGTGGTGTCGGCCGAGACGGTGCCGACCTTCACCTCGGTGCCGGCCGGGACGGTCACGGTGACCGCGACGGAGCGCTTGCGCTTGAAGGAGTCGAAGAAGCTGCGGACCGAGCCGATCGACTTGATCCACTCGCCGAACTCGCCCCAGCTGTTGATGTCCTTGTAGGTGACCGTCAGGACGCCGTCGACGACGGTCACGTGCAGCGGCTCGCCCGTGAGGTCGGTGACCTCCAGGCGGGCCTGGCCCTCGGCCGCGACCACGTTCACCGAGCCGTCGATGACGCGCACGTGCAGCGCGCGCACCTCATCGGTCACGGTGGTCCTGCCGGGCCCCTCGATCGTCCACTGGCTCATCTCTGCCGCCTCCCGCTCAGCGATCGCGATGTATCGCGTCCTCTTCCAAAGACGATATATCGCGTGCCGGGAAAAGCAAGCGGTTCCGACCCCGAACCCGTCCCCGACCCTTCCCCGAGGGATCCCCGAGGCGTCCCCGGGGCTTCCCGGACCCCGTCCCGGAGCCGGCGACCCGGGGTCTGCCCCGCGGGGTACGCGAAGGGCCCGGGAGGCGGCTGCCTCCCGGGCCCTCGTCCGGCGGTCACCGGGTCACTCGTCGTCCTCGTCCTCGTCGTCGAGCCGGGCCAGCCAGGTGGCCAGCCGCTCGACCGGGATCTCGAAGTCCGGGTTGAGGTCGACGAATTCGCGCAGGCGCTCGGCCAGCCACTCGAAGGTGACCTCCTCGTCGCCGCGCCGGCTCTCCAGCTCCTCGATGCCTCGGTCGGTGAAGTACACGGTTCGCTCCGGTCCGGTGGGAATTGACCCGGCCAGGATAGACCCGCCGGTCAGCCGGCCCGCCAGGTGCTGACGGTCATCGAGGCGGCGCCCGTGGTCGGGTCCGCGGCGGTGATCGCCGCGATCGCGATGTTCCGGCTCGCCCGGTCGCGGATGCAGAGCAGGCGGCCCGGCGCGACCCGGTTGTACGTCAGGTCGGTGTCCGGCCGGGAGTCGATCGCGGCGGCGCACTGCTCGGCCGTGACGGTCGCCTCGGTGATCACGGCGAAGTCCGACTTCTCGTCGCCCGCGCTCTCGAAGGAGTTGGCCTTGCTGCCGGTGCCGGTGTTGGTGACGCCCAGGCCCCACTTGAGGTCGCTGGAGCCGCTGCGCGGCACCACCGTGCCGGCGTTCAGGTCGATCCGGTACGCGTCCGAGGAGAACTCGGCGGCCGGGATCGAGAGTGCCCTCTTGTCCAGCAGCGGGGTGTAGCCGACCGGCCGCGCGGGGGCGGAGACGGTGGCCGGCCCGGACTTCGAGGGGCCGGCCGTCACCGACACGCCGGAGGCGGTGGCACTCGGGCTGGGTGCGGTACCGCCCTGGACGGGCACCGGGGCAGGGGTGCCGGTGCCCTGCTGAACCGAGATGCTGCCACTGCTGTTGTTCTTCTTGTCGCCGTCGTCCAGCTTCTTCACCAGCACCACGCCGCCCGCCGTGCCGCCGACCGCCATCACCAGGGCGACGGTCAGCAGCACCTTCCAGGACACCCCGCCCCGGCGCTCGGGCTCCGGTTCGGGCGCCGGGGCGGCGGCGGTGACCACCGGGCCGGGCGGCGGGGTGTCGAAGGACGGCGCCTCCGGGCGGAGCGGCACGGTCGGCGGGGCGGGCAGCACCGGGGCGGTCGGCGTCTCGGTGGGCAGCTGCGGGGCGCCGTACGCGCCGAGCGGCGGCGGGGCGAAGCCGGGCGGGGGCGTGGCCGGCTGCTGCGGCGGCTGGGCGGCGACGGTGGCCGGGTGGGTCGGCGCACCGACCGGCTGCGGGGGAGCGGCCGGGGCCGGCGGGGTGGCGGGGGCGGCCGGCAGCGGGGTGGGGGGCGTCCTCGGCAGGTCGGAGCGCCGGGTGATCTCGGTGTTGACCTGCCGCGGCAGCCAGTCCTCGCCGAACCGGAGCTGGCCGCCGACCTCCGGGTGGTTGCGGGCGGCCTGGATGATCTCGGCCGGCTTCGGCCGGTCCTCCGGGGACTTCGCCAGGCAGCGCTGGACCAGCTCGCGCAGGTCCGCCGGGACGGCCGTCAGGTCCGGCTGCTCGTGCACCACCCGGTAGAGCACCGCGGTGTCCGGGCCGTCGCCGAACGGCGGGGTGCCGCCGGCCACGTACGCGGCCAGGGCGCCCAGCGCGAAGACGTCGGTGGCCGGGGTGACGGCCCGGCCCTGCGCCTGCTCGGGGGCCATGAAGGCGGGGGAGCCGATCCGGTAGCCGGTGCCGGTCAGCGCGGTCGCGTCGGCGGCCCGGGCGATGCCGAAGTCGATCACCCGGGGGCCGTCCCCGGCGACCAGCACGTTGGCGGGCTTGAGGTCGCGGTGGACCACCTCGACGCTGTGGATCGCCTGGAGCGCCTCGGCGATGCCGCCCATCAGCAGCAGCACGGTGCGCACCGGCAGCGCACCGTGCTCGCGCACCACCTGCTGCAGGGACGGGCCGGGGACGTACGCGGTGACCAGCCAGGGGGCGTCCGAGTCCAGACCGCCGGAGTCGATCACCTGCGCGGTGTACAGCCCGTGGATCCGCTGGGCGTTGCTGACCTCCTGGGCGAACCGGCGGCGGAACTCGCCGTCCTCGGCGAACTCGGGGCGGACCACCTTGAGCGCCACCGGGCGCCCGCCCGGCGTGTAGGACAGGTAGACGCGACCCATGCCGCCGGCGCCCAGCCGGGCGAACAGCCGGTAGCCGCCGACCTCCCGGGGGTCGTCCGGAAGGAGCGGCTGGAAGACCGGAGGGAGCTTGCCGGGGTGCGGCGTGTCGGCGGTCATGTGGTGATCCCCCTGGGAGGTGCGGTGAGGTCGTTCGGCCGGGCCGCCGGCGCGAGGACGGACGGGCGCCGGGGCGGCGATCCGGCGAGGCATAACCTATCGACCCGTCAGGAACCCGTGCAGGCCGGTCGCCGTTTGGTTGCAGAGCTGCGACCTTTGCCGGGGCACGACACGAGGCGCGGGGCACGACACGAGGCGCGGGGCGCTGGACGACGCCCGGGGCACGGCGGAACGTCCGGCCGTACGGCGGAACGTCCGGCCGTACGGCGGAACGCCCGCGGCCCCCGCTCCCTTGTCGGGGAGACGGGGGCCGCGGGCGTATCGGCGGTGCGGGGCCTCAGCGCGTCAGAGCGCGAAGACCTCCTCGATCAGCGCCTGCTGCTCGGCGGCGTGCCGCTTGGCCGAGCCGACCGCCGGGGACGAGGCCGCGGTACGGGCGACGCGGCGCAGGCGGGAGCCGCCGGCGCTGCGGCCGATGGCGACCTGCAGGTGGTCGACCAGGTTCATCGCGATGAACGGCCAGGCACCCTGGTTGGCCGGCTCCTCCTGCGCCCAGATGAACTGGACGTCGTCGCCGTAGCGGCCCAGCTCCTCCTGGAGCTCGGCCACCGGCAGCGGGTAGAGCCGCTCGACCCGGACGATCGCGGTGTCGGTGACGCCGCGCTCGGTGCGGGCGGCCTCCAGGTCGTAGTAGAACTTGCCGGCGGTGATGACCACCTTGCGGACCTGCGCCGGGTCGACGGTGGAGTCGCCGATGACCGGGCGGAACGAGCCGGACAGGAACTCCTCCGTCGCACTCGCCGCGGCCTTCAGACGCAGCATCGACTTCGGGGTGAAGACGACCAGCGGCTTGTGGTGCGGGTTGTGCGCCTGCCAGCGCAGCAGGTGGAAGTAGTTCGACGGCAGGGTCGGCATCGCGACCGTCATGTTGTTCTGGGCGCACAGCTGGAGGAAGCGCTCCGGGCGGGCGGACGAGTGGTCCGGGCCCTGGCCCTCGTAGCCGTGCGGCAGCAGCAGGGTGACGCCGGAATGCTGGCCCCACTTCTGCTCGGCGGAGGCGATGTACTCGTCGACCATGGTCTGCGCGCCGTTGACGAAGTCGCCGAACTGCGCCTCCCACATCACCAGCGCGTTCGGGCGGGTCAGCGAGTAGCCGTACTCGAAGCCCATGGCCGCGTACTCCGACAGCAGGCTGTCGTAGACGGTGTAGCGGGCCTGGTCCTCGGTGAGGTACTGCAGCGGGGTGTAGTCCTCGCCGGTCTTGCGGTCGATCAGGACGGCGTGCCGCTGGCCGAACGTGCCGCGGCGGCTGTCCTGGCCGGCCAGGCGGACCGGGTGGCCCTCCATGAGCAGCGAGCCGATGGCGAGGGTCTCGCCCATCGCCCAGTCGATGGTGTTGTCCTCGACCGAGGCGGCGCGGCGCTGCAGCTGCGGCAGCAGGCGCGGGTGGACGGTCAGCCAGTCCGGCAGGTTGACCTGCGAGGCGGCGATCCGCTTGACCATCTCCTGGGAGATGCCGGTCTGGATGGAGACCGGGAAGTCGGCGACCGGCTTGCCGGCGGTGGCGTCGGCCGGCGCCTGGGCCGCGTCGCGGACCTCGGCGAAGACCTTCTCCAGCTGGCCCTGGAAGTCCTGGAGCGCCTGCTCCGCCTCTTCCATGGTGATGTCGCCGCGACCGATCAGGCCCTCGGTGTACAGCTTGCGCACCGAGCGCTTCTTGTCGATCAGGTCGTACATCAGCGGCTGGGTGAACGACGGGTTGTCGGCCTCGTTGTGACCGCGGCGGCGGTAGCAGATGAGGTCGATCACCACGTCCTTGTGGAACTCCTGGCGGAACTCGAAGGCGAGCCGCGCGATGCGGACCACGGCCTCCGGGTCGTCGCCGTTCACGTGGAAGATCGGGGCCTCGATCATGCGGGCCACGTCGGTGCAGTACATCGAGGAGCGCGAGGACGCCGGGGCGGCGGTGAAGCCGACCTGGTTGTTCACCACGACGTGCACGGTGCCGCCGGTGCGGTAGCCGCGCAGCTGCGACATGTTCAGGGTCTCCGCGACGACGCCCTGGCCGGCGAAGGCCGCGTCACCGTGGATCTGGATCGGCAGCACCGGGAAGGTGGTGCCGCCCTGGTCCAGGATGTCCTGCTTGGCGCGGGCGATGCCCTCGACGACCGGGTCCACGGCCTCCAGGTGGGAGGGGTTCGCGGCGAGCGAGACCTTGATGGTCTCGCCGTCCAGGCCGGTGAAGGTGCCCTCGGCGCCCAGGTGGTACTTGACGTCGCCGGAGCCGTGCATCGACTTCGGGTCGAGGTTGCCCTCGAACTCGCCGAAGATCTTGCCGTACGGCTTGCCGACGATGTTGGCCAGCACGTTCAGGCGGCCGCGGTGGGCCATGCCGATGACGGCCTCGTCGAGGCGGTGCTCGGCGGCGGCGTCGATGGTGGCGTCCAGCAGCGGGATGAGCGACTCGCCGCCCTCCAGCGAGAAGCGCTTCTGCCCGACATACTTGGTCTGCAGGAAGGTCTCGAAGGCCTCGGCGGAGTTGAGGCGGCGGAGGATCCGCAGCTGCTCCTCGCGCTCGGGCTTGGTGTACGGCTTCTCCAGGCGGTCCTGCAGCCACTTGCGCTGCTTCGGGTCCTGGATGTGCATGTACTCGATGCCGACGGTGCGGCAGTAGGTGTTGCGCAGCAGGCCGAGGATGTCGCGGAGCTTCATCATCTTCTGGCCGCCGAAGCCGCCGACCGCGAACTCGCGCTCCAGGTCCCACAGGGTGAGGCCGTGCTGGACGACGTCCAGGTCGGGGTGCTTGCGCTGCTTGTACTCCAGCGGGTCGGTGTCGGCCATCAGGTGGCCGCGCACGCGGTACGCGTGGATCAGCTCCATGACGCGGGCGGTCTTGTTGACCTCGTCGTCGTGGGTGGTGGCGACGTCGGTGGCCCAGCGGACCGGCTCGTACGGGATCCGCAGAGACTCGAAGATCTCGTCGTAGAAGCCGTTCTCGCCGAGCAGCAGGCGGTGGATCTCGCGCAGGAACTCGCCGGACGCCGCGCCCTGGATGACGCGGTGGTCGTAGGTCGAGGTCAGCGTCATGATCTTGGAGACGCCGAGGCGGGCCAGCGTCTCCGGGGCGGAGCCCTGGAACTCGGCCGGGTACTCCATGGCGCCGACGCCGACGATGGTGCCCTGGTTCTGCATCAGGCGCGGCACGGAGTGCACGGTGCCGATGCCGCCGGGGTTGGTCAGCGAGACCGTGACGCCGGTGAAGTCGTCCATGGTCAGCTTGTTGGCGCGGGCCCGGCGGACGATGTCCTCGTAGGCCTGCCAGAAGCCGAAGAAGTCGAGGGTCTCGGCCTTCTTGATGGCCGCGACGACGAGCTGGCGGTCGCCGTTGGGCTTGACCAGGTCGATGGCCAGGCCCAGGTTGACGTGCTCGGGCTTGACCAGGAAGGCCTTGCCGTCCTCCACCTTGTAGCTGTGGTTCATCCCCGGGTGGGCCTTGATGGCCTGGACCAGGGCGTAGCCGATCAGGTGGGTGAAGGAGACCTTGCCACCACGGGCGCGCTGCAGGTGGTTGTTGATGACGATGCGGTTGTCGATCAACAGCTTCGCCGGGACGGCGCGGACCGAGGTCGCGGTCGGCACCTCCAGGGAGGCGTCCATGTTGGTGGCGACGGCCTTCGCCGGGCCGCGCAGCTGGACCAGCTCGGGGCCGGTCGGGGCGGCGGCGGGGGCCGGGGCGGCAGCGGCGGCCTTGGGGGCCGGAGCGGCGGGCGCGGCGGCGAGCGGAGCGGCGGGCGCGGCCTGGGCCGGTGCGGCCGGAGCAGCAGCGGCGGGCGCGGGGGCAGCGGCAGGGGTCGGCGTGGGGCCGGCCTGGGTCGCGGCCTGGGTCACTGGGGTCACCTCGGTACCGGGCTTGTAGTCGGCGAAAAAGTCCCACCAGGCTCGGTCTACCGAGTTCGGGTCCTGGAGGTACTGCTGGTAGATCTCATCGACGAGCCACTCATTGGGGCCGAAGCCAGTGGAGCTTGCCGAGCTGTTGGGGGTTTCAGGGGACTGTGGCGACACGGCGGCAACCGCCCTCTTCCGCTTCCTTTTGGGATGTTTGGACAGCGGGGATTAAGGCTACGCCCCTGACCAGTGATCGCGCAGTCCCCGGGCCCCAGGCGTCGTCCAGATCACAGTGCTGACCTGCGATTTGGCTGAAAAAGTGCGTTAGAAAGCCGTATCTGAGGGGAACCGATCGCGCCCGATCGCGCAACATATGCGGGCAAAACCGGACATAGTCCCGGTTGGATCATCCGACGACCTTCGTATGCGTCTGTGTCGGATCTGTGACAAATGTCCCCGTCCGCCCAGCGACCGCCGGCCCGGCCGCTCAGCGCTGCGCGGGCAGCCGGACCTCGATCCGGCAGCCGCTCGGGGACTCGGCCACCGCGATGCGCCCGCCGTGCAGGTCCACCGCCCAGCGGGCGATGGCCAGGCCCAGGCCGGTGCCGCCGTCGGAGCCCGGTCCGGAGGCGGTGGCGGTGCCGCTGCGGCTGAACCGTTCGAACACCCGGGTGCGGTCGGCCGGCGGGATGCCGGGGCCCTCGTCCTGGACCTCCAGCAGCAGGCCGCCCTCCTCGTCCTCGGGCCGGGCCCGCACCGTCACCGTGCCGCCGGGCGGGGAGTGCTTGCAGGCGTTGTCGACCAGGTTGGCGACCACCTGGTGGAGCCGCTCCGGGTCCGCCACCGCGGTGAGGCCGGCCGGGCTGACCTCCAGGGCCAGCCGGACGTCGCCGCGCCGGGAGAAGGCCCCGCCGGCCGTCGCGCCGTCCACGGTGACGCCGCGCAGCACGCCGTCCAGGAACTCGCGCACCTCGAAGGGGCGGGCGTCCAGGTCGACCACGCCGTCGTCGATCTTGGAGAGGTCGAGCAGGTGGGTGACCAGGCGGCCGAGCCGCTCGGTCTGCTCCAGCGCGGCCCCCAGGGTCGCGGGATTGGGCTGGACGACGCCGTCCACCACGTTCTCCAGCACGGCGCGCAGCGCGGCGATCGGCGTGCGCAGCTCGTGCGAGACGTTGGCGACCAGCTCGCGGCGGTGTCGGTCGGCGGCCTGGAGATCGGCGGCCATGGCGTTGAAGGCGGCCGCCAGCTCGCCGATCTCGTCGCGCGAGTTCACCTCGACCCGGCGGCTGTAGTCGCCGGAGGCCATCGCGCGGGCGGCGTCCGTCATCTCGCGCAGGGGGGCGGTCAGCCCGTGCGCGAGGAACTGCATGAACAGCAGCGAGGCGATCATGGAGAAGATCATGATGATCCGGATCTGCGTCTCGGACCGGATCGCCACGACCACCATCCCGGTGGCCAGGAACACGGAGACGATCACCAGCAGGGCGAGCTTGCCCTTGATCGAGCGGACCGGGTCGAGCGGGCGGATGTCAGCCCAGACCCGGCGGGCGGCGCGGACGGCCAGCGTCTGCGGGCGCGCGGCGTCGGCGTCCCCGTTGCGTTGCTGTGGAAAGGTCATTGGTCCCCTGTGATCCCCGCGTGGTGGCACGGCGGTCCCGGGACACGGGCCCCCCGGTGGCCCGTCGCCCGAAGCTCCCGCCGTTACGAGAGCGGGGCCTCCAGTGCGTACCCGACACCGTGGACGGTGCGGATCCAGCTGGCGCCGATCTTGCGCCGCAGTGCCTTGACGTGGCTGTCGACGGTGCGGGTGCCGGACGCGTCGGTCCAGTCCCACACCTCGGCCAGCAGCTGCTCACGGGTGAGCACCGCGCGCGGCTGGGCGGCCAGGCAGGCGAGCAGGTCGAACTCGGTCGGCGTCAGGTGGACGTCGCCCGAGGCCAGCCGGACCCGGCGCTGCACGTGGTCGATCTCCAGCTCGCCGAAGCGCAGGCTGCCGAGCGCGGGCGTGCGGGCGGCCTGCTGGGCGCGCTCGACGCGGCGCAGCAGCACGTTGACCCGGGCGGCCAGTTCGCGCATCGAGAACGGTTTGGTCATGTAGTCGTCGGCGCCCACGCCGAGGCCGACCAGCAGGTCCGTCTCGTCGTCGCGCGCGGTCAGCATCAGCACCGGCACCGGGCGCTGCGCCTGGATCCTGCGGCACACCTCCAGGCCGTCGAAGCCGGGCAGCATGATGTCCAGGACCACCAGGTCCGGCTGCCAGGTGTGGAATCCGTCGACCGCGCCCGGGCCGTCGTGGGCCACGGCGACCTTGAAGCCCTCCGCGCCCAGCCGGGCCGCGATCGACTCGGCGATCGTGGGCTCGTCCTCCACCACCAGCACTCTGCGCTGGCTGCTCACCGCGCCGCCGGTGTTGTGGTTGTCCTGCTGAATTTCTGTCACGGTCACGCCACCGCCCCCAGGGCTGCGGGCCGGCCACCTGTGGGGATGGCGGGGCTCCGCTCGTAGTCTTGTTCCGTCGTGGACTGTGCCGGGTCCGCCGTCCCGTCGCGCGCCCGGGAGAGTGGAGGACGGGTGGTGTCCCGCCCGCTTCTCCCGCGCACCTCGCAGGGTACGGACAGCGGATGATTTCCGGCAGGTGGACCGGACGTTTCCGGCCCGTGGGCCGACCGTCGGGTCGCCCTCGGACCCACTGCACGAGTGGGCACGGGCCGATACCTTACCCGGCGATTTTTCTCTGCGTAACGGTACGTATGCAGTCGAGTTGACGCCAAGTAGCCGGTCAGGGGCTCTACTGACGCGTTAATCGACAGAAGGTCTGGACCAATGTCGGTAAACGGAATCGTTACCACCGCAACCGTCTTCACGGCCTTTTCCCAGCTGCCTTTCAGAACCTCGACGTACCGTGACCACGACAACGCTCCGCCGGGAGGAATCCGGGCCCCGCGCCGGTAGGTCGGGGCGCGGCGGAACCGGTGGCTGCGGGCGTGGAGCGGAGGCGGCATGGCTGGGCTGCGACGGGGCGCCGACCGGAGCGCGTCCGCGCGGGCGCCGTACGGAATGCTCCGCCACGGGCTGCGCACCGGCGTCCTCGAGTGGCTGGTGGAACGGGTCCCGACGCCCCGGCGTAATCCCTTCACGCTCGGATACCTCGCGGTGGTGGGCGCCACCACGACCTTCGCCGGCCTGGCCGATCCGGAACTCGTCCGGCGACTGCGGGAAGTCTCCAGTTCGGACGGCCACAACCTGCTCCAGCACCCCCTGCGCGCCCTCGTACTGAGCGGATTCTGGATCGCGGGGGACGTGTGGATGCCCTACCTGTGGGGCTTCGCCCTCACCCTCGCGCCGCTGGAGCGCCGGGTCGGACCGGCCCGGGCGGCGGCGGTGTTCGCGATCGGGCACGTCGCCGCGACGCTGCTCTCCCAGGGCGTGGTGATCACCGCGGTGGAGACCGGGCGGATGGCGCCCGGCGCGATGCGCGACCTGGACATCGGGGTCAGCTACGGCGTGCTCGCCTGTCTGGGCGCCGTGGCCGGGCTGCTGCCGCGGCCCGCCCGGCTGCTCGCGCTGGGAGGCGCCGGTCTGATGATCGCCCAGCAGATCGCCGCCGAGAAGGACGTGGTCACCGCCGTGGGGCACCCGGCCGCGCTGCTCGCCGGGGTGGCGCTCTGGCGCTGGCTGCGCGGGGCCGAGCGGCGCCCGCCCCGGTCGCGCCCCCGCTCGGCGACGGCCCCGGCGGCCGGGCCCGCCGCCGCCGCGGTGCCCGGCGGCGCGAGGCCGTCCACCGCGCGCTGACCAGCCGCTCCCGCCTTCGGGGGGTCCTCTCGGGCGCCTCTTGACAAGGCCGTCGGGCGGCTCTCCGGACCTTCTTGACGACGCCTCCCGTCGCCCGCCGTCCGCGCTTTTTGACGGCGCCTCCCCTTGGCCGTTCCGCGCCCGTGACGTTCGCTCATGGCGAACAAGGTGTCGGGAACATCCCGTACCCGTGAAGCCTTAGTCACATCGACTCAACTTCACTGACTGGGGAGAGATCATGGCATCGACGTCCACTCCGCTCACCCTGCCCGTGCTGCCGCTCGACGACGAGGTCGTGCTTCCGGGCATGGTCATTCCGCTGGACCTGAAGGACACCGAGGTGCGCGCCGCCGTCGAGGCCGCCCGCGCCGCGGCCGACGGCTCCGGCAAGCCGCAGGTCCTGCTGGTGCCGCGGGTGGACGGCTCGTACGCGGCGGTCGGCACGCTGGCCACGGTGGAGCAGGTCGGCCGCCTCGCCGACGGTGACCCGGCCGCCCTGGTGCGCGCCGTGCGCCGGGTCCGGATCGGGGCCGGCACCACCGGCCCCGGCGCCGCCCTCTGGGTAGAGACCACGCCGTTCCGGGAGTCCTCCGCCGGCATGCCGGTGGCCGGGCGGGCCGCCGAGCTGGTCAAGGAGTACAAGGCGCTGTCCACCCAGTGGCTGCGCAGGCGCGGCGCCTGGCAGATCGTCGACCGGGTCGCCCAGATCGAGGGCGTCGGCGAGCTCGCCGACAACATCGGCTACGCGCCGTTCGTCACCGCCGAGCAGAAGCTCAAGGTGCTGCTGGAGGCCGACCAGGTCGCCCGGCTGGAGTACGCGCTGACCCTGCTGCGCGACCACCTCGCCGAGGAGGAGGTCAACGACACCATCCGCAAGGACGTCGAGGAGGGCGTGGCCAAGCAGCAGAAGGAGTTCCTGCTGCGCCGCCAGCTGGAGGCCGTCCGCAAGGAACTGGCCGAGCTGAACGGCGACCCGGCCGACGAGGAGGGCGACTACCGCGCCCGGGTGGAGGCCGCCGACCTCCCCGAGAAGGTCCGCGAGGCCGCCCTCAAGGAGGTCGACAAGCTGGAGCGCGCGTCCGACCAGTCGCCCGAGGGCTCATGGATCCGCACCTGGCTGGACACCGTCCTGGAGCTGCCCTGGAACGAGCGCACCGAGGACGCGTACGACATCGCCGCCGCCCGCGCCGTGCTGGACGCCGACCACGCCGGTCTGGCGGACGTCAAGGAGCGGATCGTCGAGTACCTGGCCGTCCGCAAGCGCCGGGCGGACCAGGGGCTCGGGCTGGTCGGCGGCCGCCGGGGCGGCGCGGTGCTGGCCTTGGTCGGCCCGCCCGGCGTCGGCAAGACCTCGCTCGGCGAGTCGGTGGCCCGCGCCATGGGCCGCAGGTTCGTCCGGGTCGCGCTCGGCGGCGTCCGGGACGAGGCCGAGATCCGCGGCCACCGGCGCACCTACGTCGGTGCGCTGCCCGGCCGGCTGGTGCGGGCGATCAAAGAGGCCGGCTCGATGAACCCGGTCGTCCTGCTCGACGAGATCGACAAGGTCGGCTCCGACTACCGGGGCGACCCGGCCGCCGCCCTGCTGGAGGTGCTGGACCCGGCGCAGAACCACACCTTCCGGGACCACTACCTGGAGGTCGAGCTCGACCTCTCCGACGTCGTCTTCCTCGCCACCGCCAACGTGCTGGAGGCCATCCCCGAGCCGCTGCTCGACCGGATGGAGCTGGTCCGGCTCGACGGCTACACCGAGGACGAGAAGGTCGTCATCGCCCGCGACCACCTGCTCCCGCGCCAGCTGGAGCGGGCCGGCCTCGGCGGCGAGCAGGTCACCGTGGCGGAGGAGGCGCTGCGCAAGCTCGCCGGGGAGTACACCCGGGAGGCGGGCGTGCGGAACCTGGAGCGCTCGATCGCCCGGGTGCTGCGCAAGGTCGCCGCCCAGGCCGAGCTGGGCGACCGCGAGCTGCCCGCCGCGATCGGCGCGCAGGACCTGCGCGCCCTGATCGGCCGGCCGCACCACGTGCCGGAGTCCGCCCAGGAGCCCGCCGAGCGGCGCACGGCCGTGCCCGGCGTGGCCACCGGCCTGGCGGTCACCGGAGCCGGCGGCGACGTCCTCTACATCGAGGCCTCGCTCGCGGACGCCGAGACCGGCGGCACCGGGCTGACCCTGACCGGGCAGCTGGGCGACGTGATGAAGGAGTCCGCGCACATCGCGCTCTCCTACCTGCGCTCGCGCGGGGCCGAGCTGGAACTGCCGGTCACCTCGCTGCGCGACCGCGGCGTGCACCTGCACATCCCGGCCGGGGCCGTCCCCAAGGACGGGCCCAGTGCCGGCATCACCATGACCACGGCGCTGGCCTCGCTGCTCTCCGGCCGCAAGGTGCGCACCGACGTCGCGATGACCGGCGAGGTGTCGCTGACCGGCCGGGTGCTGCCGATCGGCGGGGTGAAGCAGAAGCTGCTCGCCGCCGACCGGGCCGGGGTCACCACAGTGATCATCCCCAAGCGCAACGAGGCCGACCTGGACGACGTCCCGGCCGAGGTGCTGGAGCGGCTCACCGTCCACCCCGTCTCGGACGTGCGCGAGGTGCTGAAGCTGGCCCTGGAGCCGGCCGAGGTGCTGGTCGCGGCCGCGTAGCCCCCGCCGCCGGGGCCGGTTCGGCGCTCGTGGGGCCGACGGCATCCGCACGTGCCACACTGCGGAGATGCCGTCCCCCACGCAGCGCGTCCTGGCCCGGGTGCCGGCCAGGCTGCGTCCGGCCCTGGTGCGGCACCGCCGACTGGTGAAGTTCCTGCTGGTCGGCGCCGGCTGCTTCGCGCTCACCGTGGTGATCGACGTCGAGCTCAAGTTCACCGTCCTGGAGCACAAGCCGGTGGTCGCGCTGACGGTGGCGACGGTGATCGCCACCGTCGTCTCCTATCTGCTCAACCGCAGCTGGGCCTTCCGCGCCGCCGGGCGCGGGCGGGAGGCCCTGCTGTTCTTCCTGGTCAGCGCGGTGGCGGTCGGCCTCAACGACCTGCCGCTGGCCTTCTCCCGGTACGCCCTGGACCTGCGCGAGCCGTACGTCGGCCCGCTCACCCAGGAGATCGCCGACTTCGTCAGCGGGATGCTCGTCGGGACGTTCGTCGCCATGCTGTTCCGCTTCTGGGCGATGCGCCGGTGGGTGTTCACCCACGCCGTCGAGCGGGCGCACCCGGACCCGCTCCCGGGGCCGAACCCCGGTTACGCTGCACCCGGGATGCCGCAGGACGTTCCCCAGGACACGAGGTAGGGCGCATGAACGTGATGCGCGGGGAGCCGGACACCGGCCGGACCGGACCCGCCAGCCAGCAGGGGATGCGCCGGGCGAACCTGGCGCTGGTGCTCGACGTGATCGCCCGCGGCCCGCGCTCGCGCGCCGAGGTCGCCGCCGAGACCGGGCTGACCAGGGCGGCCGTCTCCTCCCTCGCCGAACAGCTGATCTCCGCCGGACTGGTCGTCGAGGAGGGGCCCGCCGCGCCCAGCGGCAAGGTCGGGCGCCCCGGCACCGCGCTCGGGCTGAATCCGCTCGGGCCCGGCGGCCTCGGCGCCGAGATCGGCGTCCGGCACCTGGGCGCCTGCGTGGTCGACCTGCGCGGGGAGGTGCGCGCCTGGCGGCGCCAGGAGGTCGCCAACCGCGGCCGCCCGCCCGCCGCCGTGATGGCCGACCTCGCCCGGCTGGTGCGCTCCGCCGTCATCGAGTCGGGCCTGCACCCGGCCGGACTCACCCTGGCCGTGCCGGGGCTGGTCGGCGGCAGCGGGGTGCTCCAACGGGCCGCCAACCTCGGCTGGCACGACGTCCCGCTCGCCCCCGAACTGCGCCCGGCGCTGCGCGCGGCCGGAGAGGGCCTGGCCGAGCTGCCGATCCAGGCGGACAACGAGGCCAACCTCGGCGGACTGGCCGAACGGTGGCTCGACCACGGCCCGGAGGACTTCCTCTACGTCTCGGCCGAGGCCGGGGTCGGCGCGGCGATCGTGGTCGGCGGCCGGCTGCTGCGCGGCGCGCGCGGCTACGCGGGCGAGTTCGGCCACGTGCCGGTGCGCCCGGACGGGCCGCGCTGCGCCTGCGGGGCGCGCGGCTGCCTGGAGCAGTACGCGGGAGAGGCGGCGGTGCTGCGGGCGGCCGGGCTGGGCGGTGCGCACGGCGACTGGGTGACGCTGCTGGCCGAACGCGCCACGGCCGGGGACGAGCCGGTGCTGTCCGCGCTGGCCGGGGCCGGTTCGGCGCTCGGCATCGCGGCCGCCGGCGCCGTCAACCTGCTGGACCCGGCCGAGGTGGTGCTGGGCGGTGGCTACGCCCGGCTGGCGCCCTGGCTGCTGCCGGCGATGCGGCGCGAGCTGGCCGCCCGGGTGACGGTGCGGCCGTGGGCGGAGGAGCGGCTGACGGTCTCCAAGCTCGGCCGGCGCGGGCCGCTGCTGGGCGCGGCGGTCGGCGTGGTGCGCGCCATCGTCGCCGACCCGGGACCGCTCACGGGCGGCTGAGGAGCGTCGTACCCGGACGACCGCGCCCCCGGCCGTCGGCGGCCGGGGGCGCGGGTGGGCAGCCGGTGCTCAGGCCTGCGTGGTCTCCACGAGGATCTCGCGGCTGCCGGAGCGCGGGCCGCGCAGCACCGCCAGGAAGGCGACGCCGACGCCGACCAGGGCCCAGATCACCAGGACCACGATCGGCATCCCCAGGTTGGTGGAGCCGAAGTAGGCGATGGACTTGGTGGCGCTGGTGCCGGCGCCGTTCGGGATCAGCGAGCCGATCGCCCGCCAGAACGGCGGCATCATCGGCGCCGGGTAGACGCCGCCGGCGCTCGGGTTGCCCAGCACCACGAAGACCAGCACCGCGAGGCCGATGCCGATGATGCCGAACAGGCACTGCAGCGCCATGGTGAACGCGCCGACCGTGAACACCACCAGGGCGCCGATGGCGGTCAGCGCCAGGACCGAACCGGGCAGCGCGTCCAGGACCGGTCCGGCGATGATCGTGCCGCCGAGGCCGGCGCCGACCGAGTACAGCGCGAGGACGCCGAGGCGGATCAGCAGGCGGTGGACGTTGGCCGGCTTGGAGCCGGCGCTGATGCCGAGGATCGAGGCGACCAGGTAGCCGCCGACGCACCAGCCGATGACCAGGTAGAAGGCGCTGAGCCCGTTGGTGTCGCCCTTGGCCAGCGGCACGACGTCCTCGACCTTGACCGTCCGGCCCTGGGACTGGTCCAGCGCGGTGGTGACGCTCTCGGCGGCCTTGGCGGCGGAGGTGCCGCGGGCGCCGCCCACCAGCAGGGTGTCCTCGGTGCCGTTCGGGTTCACCACCAGCGCGGCGTAGATCTTCTGGTCCTTGATCCGCTGGGTCGCCGTCTCGGTGTCCGGCGCGGTGACGGGCTTGACGGCCTCGTCCGGCACCGATGCCAGGCCCTGCACGACCTTCGGCGCGACCTGCGGCGGGGCGACCACCGCGATCGACAGCTTGTGGGGGGTCGGGTGGTGCAGCGCTCCGACGTACGAGGCGATGAAGCCGAGCTGCAGCAGCAGCACGCCGATCACCAGCATTGCCGCACGCGGTGTGACCGCGCCCTTCAGTTCCGCGACGAAACCCTGCCCGGGGGCGGTCATCCACATCTCCTTGCGTATCGGGGGAAATCGGATACTTAATACTATGAAGTAGTTGAGCTGGTCTCAACCTCCGCACCGCCGTGGGCCCGTCGCGGCTGGGCGATACTGGCGCCGTGATGGACGAAGAAGCCCTGGTGGCGGTGGAGCGCGAGGTCGGGCTGATGTTCCGGCGGGGCCGCGCCAGAGTGACGGAACTCTCACGCAGGGTGCACCCGGAGCTGGAGGGTGCGGCGTACAGCATGCTCGGCTACCTGGAGCAGGCCGGGCGGGTGCGGGTGACGGACGTCGGACTGCACTTCGCGGTCGGCAAGGCCACGGTGAGCCGGCAGATCCGCGCCCTGGAGGAGCTCGGCCTGGTCGCCCGGGAGGCGGACCCGCAGGACGGCCGGGCGGCCCTGGTGTCGCTGACCGAGGACGGGCGCAGGCGCTACCTGACCGCGTACGACGTGCGGCTGCGGCGGGTGCGCGAGGTGGTGGGCGGGTGGTCGCGGGAGGACGTGGTCCGGTTCGCCGAGCTGCTGCACCGCTTCAACGACGTGCTGGGGGAGCCGCCGGCTGAGTGATCACGCCCGGCCGGGAGGGCTTTGCCGGTGCTTGAAGAAAGTTGCCTTAGTCAACCATCGAGCTTATGGTTGCTTAAGGCAACGAATTTGTGCCGCCCGCGTACCCCCTCCTCCCGCCGAAGGACGCAGATGACCGTGACAGCCGAGGCGACAGCCCGAAGCGGCGTCGACGACCGACCGATGACCCACCGGCAGGTGATGGAGGCACTGTCCGGCCTGCTGCTAGGCCTGTTCGTGGCCGTGCTCTCGTCGACCGTCGTCTCCAACGCCCTGCCGCACATCCTCACCGACCTGCACGGCGGCCAGTCCGCCTACACCTGGGTGATCACCGCCGCCCTGCTCACCCTGACCGCCTCCACCCCGATCTGGGGCAAGCTCTCCGACCTCGCCAGCAAGAAGCTGCTGCTGCAGATCGCCCTGCTGATCTACATCGCCACCTCCGCGCTGGCCGGCCTCTCGCAGAACACCGGCGAGCTGATCGCCTGCCGCGCCCTCCAGGGCGTCGGCGCCGGCGGTGTGGTCGCGCTCGGCCAGATCTGCCTGGCGGCGATGGTTCCGCCGCGCGAGCGCGGCCGTTACAGCGGCTACTTCGGAGCGGTCTTCGCCCTCGCCACCATCGGCGGCCCGCTGATCGGCGGCGTCATCGTGGACACCTCCTGGCTGGGCTGGCGCTGGTGCTTCTACGTCGGCATCCCGTTCGCGCTGGCCGCGATCCTGGTGGTGCAGCGCACCCTCAAGCTGCCCGTGGTCAAGCGCCGGGTGAAGATCGACCACCTGGGCGCGCTGGTCATCACCGGCGCCGTCAGCCTGCTGATGATCTGGATCACGCTGGCCGGCAAGAACTACGCCTGGATCTCCTGGCAGACCGCGGCCATGGTCGGCGGCGGCCTGCTGCTGGGCGCCCTGGCGGTCGTGGTCGAGCGCCGCGCCGCCGAGCCGATCATCCCGCCGGACCTCTTCCGGTACCGCACCGTCACCCTGGCCGCGATCGCCAGCGTGCTGGTCGGCGTCGGCATGTACGGCGCGACCACCTTCCTCAGCCAGTACTTCCAGCTGGCCCGGGCCAAGTCCCCGACCATGGCCGGCCTGATGACCCTGCCGATGATCATCGGCCTGGCGCTGTCCTCCGCCGTGGCCGGCCGGCTGATCACCAAGTACGGCAAGTGGAAGGCCTACCTGGTCTCCGGCACCGCGCTGCTGGCGATCGGCTTCGCACTGCTCGGCACCGCCCGGGCCGACACCGACTACGTGCTGCTCTCCGTCTACATGGCGATCACCGGCGTCGGCCTCGGCCTGACCAGCCAGAACCTGGTGCTCGCGGTGCAGAACACGGTGCCCCGGCACGAGCTCGGCGCGGCCAGCTCCGTCGTCACCTTCTTCCGCACCATGGGCGGGGCGATGGGCGTCTCCGCGCTCGGCGCGCTGATGACCACCAAGGTCGGCGACTACCTGGCGGCCAACCTGGCCGCGGCGCACGTCCCGGCCGGCCACGCGGCGGCCGGCGGCGGCATCCCGGACCTGGCGGAGCTGCCGGCCCCGATGGTCCCGCTGGTGACGGACGCCTTCGGCCACGGCGTCGGCACCGTCTTCCTGTGGGCCGCCCCCTTCGCGGCGCTGTCCTTCGTCACCGTGCTGTTCATCCGGGAGACCGCGCTGAAGACCACCCAGGAGAACTGACGCCGGGAGAGCTGACGTCAGGAGAGCCGACGTCGGACAACCGACCGGCCGGGACAACCGGTCGTCGGGACGGGGATACGCGCAGCGGGCCGGGGAGTGGCGAACACTCCCCGGCCCGTTCGGCGTTGCGGGACGGCCGCTACGGCGCGGCGATCAGCACCAGGCCGTAGACCACGGCGGCGGCGCAGAGCGCGAAGCAGGCGTACGCGCCGGCCAGCAGGGCGGGCCTGCCGCCGCCGGAGGCCTGGCCGGGCTCGCCCTCGCGGGCGCTCAGCGCGGCCTCGCGGCGGGACAGCGCCAGGATGCCGAGGGCGAAGACGGCGACCACGGCGACGGTGACGCCGAAGCTGACGCCGGCGGTCTGGGCCAGTGCGTTCCACTTGATGTGCATGGTGAGTGCTCCTCGGCGTCGGCGCTCAGGCCGCGACCGTGGTCGAGGCGGGGGTGGGGGCGGCGTTCGTCGGGGCGACGGCGGTGACCTCGACGGGGGTGACCTCGGCGACGTCGTTGACGTTGTCCGCGCTGACCGGCTGGCGGCGGGAGAGCATCCACATCGCGCCCGAACCGGCCACCAGCACGGCGCCGACCAGGGCGACGCCCCAGCTGCCCTGCCGGGCCAGCAGGGCGGCGCCGCCGGAGACCAGCGCGGCGGCCGGCAGGGTCAGGCCCCAGGTGTAGACCATGCGGCGGACCATGCTCCAGCGCAGCTCGCCCTTCGGGCCGCCGAGGCCGGCGCCCATGATGCCGCCGGAGCAGACCTGGGTGGTGGAGAGGCCGAAGCCCATGTGCGAGGAGGTCAGGATGACGGTCGCGGCGGCCGACTCGGAGGCGAAGCCCTGCGGCGGGCGGATGTCCGCCAGGCCCTTGCCCATCGAGCGGATGATCCGCCAGCCGCCCATGTAGGTGCCGAGCGCGATCGCGGCGCCGGCCGAGATGATCACCCAGGTGGGGGGCAGCGCGCCGTGCGGCAGGGCGCCGACCGAGACCAGCGTCAGGGTGATGATGCCCATCGTCTTCTGGGCGTCGTTGGTGCCGTGCGCGAGCGAGATCAGCGAGGAGGAGAAGACCTGGCCGGTCTTGAAGCCCTTCTCGGTGGTCTCGGCGCGGCCCCTGCGGGTGATCGCGTACGCGAGCTTGGTGGCGCCCCAGGAGGCGAGCCCGGCGACGAGGGGAGAGGCGACCGCCGGGACGATGATCTTGGTGATCACGGTGTCGAAGTTGACGCCGTTCATGCCGACGCCGACGACCGTGGCGCCGATCAGGCCGCCGTACAGGGCGTGCGAGGAACTGGACGGCAGGCCGCGCAGCCAGGTCAGCAGGTTCCAGAGGATCGCGCCGGCCAGTGCGGCGAAGATGATCTCGGGATGGACGCCGGCCTTCTCGTTGACGATGCCGCCGGAGATGGTGGTGGCCACCTTCACGGAGAGGAACGCACCCGCGAAATTCAGCAGGGCCGCGATGGTGACCGCGACCTTCGGACGAAGGGCCCCGGTCGCGATCGCGGTGGCGGCCGCGTTGGCGGTGTCGTGGAACCCGTTGGTGAAGTCGAAGGCGAGCGCCGCGATGATCACCACGGCTACCAGGAACGAGATGTGTTCCATACCCAAACAATCGTCGTAGTTGTCGCACGGACGTTGATGACGCCGTGACCGTAGGTGGGTTGAGTGAACGGAAGGTGAACTGGGCCGGGAATCGTGGTTCCGATGGTGACCCATGGGTGTCCGGCAGCTTTCCCAGGGGTGTCAACGGCTGATCTGAGCTGGGCATTCGCGGAGAAAACCCCGTTTCGCCCCCGTTTGCTGAGACCTGTCTCACACCTCAAATGGAGAATTAACCTCCCGGTCGGAGTGCGCCCTGTATCCGGGGAGGGACCCGTGGGAGGATCGGCGGGATCCGGCACGGGTCGACGGCAGGACAGGGCAGGACAGGTCGGGGAGGACCACCCATGGGCGGGGCCGCACAGGGCACGGAGTCGACGGGCGTACGCCCCTGGGTGCGGGCGGCCCTGCGGTGCGGAGCCGTCCTCGCGGCCGCCGCACTCGCGCTGCCGGCCGCCGCCCAGGCCGCCTACGCCGCACCCGATCCGGGAACGGGCGTCGCGGTGTCGCCCGGGGCGGACCCGCTGGCCCAGGCCAAGGCCACCCTCGGGCCGCTGCTCGACCAACTGCACGGGCTGTACCAGAGCGCCGAGGCCGCCACCGAGCAGTACAACGCCGCGGTGGCCAAGGTCACCGATCAGCAGGCCGCGCTCACCGACCTCCAGGGCAAGCTGGACCGGCAGCAGAAGCAGGTCGACGCCGGGACGGACATCGCCTCCCAGCTCGCCGCCGCCCAGTACCGCAACGGCTCCGCCTCCGCCTACGCCGAACTTCTGCTCTCCAAGGACCCGTACGAGGCGGTCACCATCGCCGAACTGCTCACGACCGCCAGCCGCTCGCAGTCCGAGTTCCTGGACCGGCTCAAGGCCGACCGGGACGCGCTCGACGGGCTGAAGAAGCAGACCGAGGAGGCGCTCAAGGCCTCCCAGGCGCTGGTCGCCCAGCAGGACGCCGCCAAGGCCAAGGTCGCGGCCGACCTCGCCTCCGTCGAGCAGCTGGTCTCCTCGCTCACCGGCGCCCAGCGGTCCGAACTGGAGCAGCTGGAGAAGGCCAAGGCCGACGAGGCCCAGCTCGCCTTCCTCGCCTCCGGCGCCCTCGGCAAGGGGGAGCGCACCCCCTCGCTGGCCGGGCGCGCGGCGGTCGCCTTCGCGCTGGCGCAGCTCGGGAAGCCGTACCTGTGGGGCGGCACCGGCCCGGACTCCTACGACTGCTCGGGCCTCACCTCACAGGCCTGGCTGCACGCCGGGAAGCCGATCCCGCGCACCAGCCAGGAGCAGTGGGCGCAGCTACAGCACGTCCCGCTGAACCAGTTGCGGCCGGGTGACCTGGTGATCTACTTCCAGGACGCCTCGCACGTCGGGATGTACCTCGGCGGCGGGCTGATCGTCCAGGCGCCGCGGCCGGGCGCGTTCATCAAGGTCTCGCCGATCGGCTCGATGCCGATCCTCGGGGCCGTCCGGCCCGACCCGGACGGAGCGGCGGACGACGCCGGCGGCGCCTGGAAGGTGCCCGAGCTGCCGAAGGGCTGGGACTCGGTCACCCCGATCGCGCCCAGCCCGGCCAACCAGGTCACGCCCGCCCCGGGCGGCCCGGCGGCCCAGCAGCCGGCCACCCCGGCGACGCCGAGCGGCACGCCCGCCGGCTCCGGCACGCCCTCGGACCCCGGCACCGCCACCCCGGGCAACCCGGGCACGCCGACCGGGACCCCGACGGGCACACCCACCGGGACGCCGACCAGCACGCCGACCGGGACACCGACCCAGACGCCGACTCAGACCCCGACGGGCACCCCCGCCCAGACCCCGACGGGCGGCACGGGCTCGCCGACCACCACGGGCTCTGCCGGCACCACCGCCTCGACCGGCGCCTCGGCCCCCGGCAGCGCCACGGCGACGCTGCCGCTGGGCGGTCTGCCGCACTGACCCGGCACGCCGAAGGCCGCCCGACGTCCCCGGACGCCGGGCGGCCTTCGCGCTGCCCGCCCCGTCAGTTCCGCCCCGTCAGTTCTGCTCGGTCAGTTCTGCTCGGTCCGCGCATGCCCCTCGCCCGAGTCGGGTTCGAAGCGGATGACGACGGCCTTGGAGGTGGGGGTGTTGCTGATGTCGGCGGTGGAGTCGAGCGGGACCAGGACGTTGGTCTCCGGGTAGTAGGCCGCGGCGCCCGCGCGGGCCACGGGGTAGTGGACGACCCGGAAGTGCGGGGCGCGGCGCTCGGTGCCGTCTGTCCACTCGCTCACCAGGTCCACGTACTGGCCCTCGGCCAGGCCCAGTTCGGCGGCGTCGGCCGGGTTCACCAGCACCACCCGGCGACCGCCCCTGATGCCGCGGTAGCGGTCGTCGAGGCCGTAGACCGTGGTGTTGTACTGGTCGTGGGAACGCAGCGTCTGCAGCAGCAGGCGGCCCGGCGGGACCTCGGGCGCGCACAGCGGGTTGACCGTGAAGTTGGCCTTGCCGGTCGCGGTCGGGAAGGTGCGGGAGTCGCGCGGGCCGTGCGGGAGGGTGAAGCCGCCGGGGCGGCGGACCTTCTCGTTGTAGTCCTCGAAACCGGGCACGACCCGGGCGATCCGGTCCCGCAGGGTGTCGTAGTCGGAGCCGAAGTCCTCCCACGGCACGGTGTCCTGCGGCCCGAGGACGGTACGGGCCAGGCGGCAGACGATCGCGGTCTCGGAGAGCAGCCCGGGCGCGGGCGGGCGCAGGCCGCCCCGGGAGGCGTGCACCTGGCCCATCGAGTCCTCGACGGAGACGAACTGGGCGCCGTGCGCCGTGACGTCGCGGTCGGTGCGGCCGAGGGTGGGCAGGATCAGGGCGCGGGCGCCGGTGACCACGTGCGAGCGGTTGAGCTTGGTGGAGACGTGGACGGTCAGCCGGCAGCGGCGCATCGCCGCCTCGGTGACCTCGGTGTCCGGGGTGGCCGCGACGAAGTTGCCGCCCATCGCGAAGAACACCTTGACCTTGCCGTCGCGCATCGCGCGGATGGTGTCCACCGAGTCGTAGCCGTGGGCGCGCGGCGGCTCGAAGGTGAACTCCTTGCCCAGCGCGTCGAGGAAGGCTGTTGTCGGCCGCTCGAAGATGCCCATCGTCCGGTCGCCCTGGACGTTGCTGTGCCCGCGCACGGGGCAGACGCCGGCGCCCGGGCGGCCGACGTTGCCGCGCAGCAGCAGGAAGTTGACCACCTCGCGGATGGTGGGCACGGCGTGCTTGTGCTGGGTGAGGCCCATCGCCCAGCAGACGATGACCTTCTCGGAGGCCAGCACCAGGCGGCCCAGCTCCTCGATCTGCTCCCAGGGCAGGCCGGTCGCGGCGAGCACGTCCGTGGGGTCGGTCTTGAGCGCCTGCTCCTCGAACTCCTCGTAGCCGTGGCAGTGTTCGGCGACGAAGGCGCGGTCGACGCCGTCCTGCTCCAGGATGATCCGGTTGAGCGCGCGGAACAGCGCGAGGTCCCCGCCGAGGCGGATCTGCAGGAAGAGGTCGGTCAGCTTGGTGCCGTGGCCGACCAGCCCGCGCGCGTGCTGCGGGTTCTTGAACCGCTCGAGGCCCGCCTCCGGCAGCGGGTTCACGCTGACGATGGTCGCGCCGGCCCGCTTGGCGCGCTCCAGGGCGGAGAGCATGCGGGGGTGGTTGGTGCCCGGGTTCTGCCCCGCCACGATGATCAGGTCGGCCTGGTAGAGGTCCTTGAGGCTGACGCTGCCCTTGCCGACGCCGAGCGTCTCGGTGAGCGCCGAGCCGGACGACTCGTGGCACATGTTGGAGCAGTCCGGCAGGTTGTTGGTGCCCAGGCGGCGGGCGAACAGCTGGTACGCGAAGGCGGCCTCGTTGCTGGTGCGGCCGGAGGTGTAGAACGCGGCGCCGTCCGGGGTGTCCAGGGCGCGCAGCTCCTCGGCGATCAGCGCGAAGGCGTGGTCCCAGGAGACCGGGGTGTAGTGGGTGGCGCCCTCGTCGAGCAGCATCGGCTGGGTGAGCCGGCCCTGCTGGCCGAGCCAGTAGCCGGACCGCTCGGCGAGCTCGGCGACCGGATGGGCGGCGAAGAACTCGGCCCGGATCCGGCGCTCGGTGGCCTCCTCGGCGACGGCCTTGGCGCCGTTCTCGCAGAACTCGGCGGTGTGCGTCCTGTCCGGCTCGGGCCAGGCGCAGCCGGGGCAGTCGAAGCCGTCCGGCTGGTTGACCTTCAGCAGGGTGGCGAGGGTGCGGCGGGCGCCCATCTGCTCGGCGGCCATCCGCAGGCTGTGGCCGACGGCGGGCAGACCGGCGGCCGCGTGCTGGGGCGCGGACACCTCGGGGGCGTCCTGCGCCGGGTCGCTCTGCGGGGCCTGCTTGGCCATGACTGCGCTCCTCGGGCTCTGCTGCGGCGAACCGCCGCACCGTCGCGGGGCTCGGGCCCATCCTTCCACCTGGGCCGGACCGGCGGGAGGGCCGTCGGTAGAGTCTGGGCGTCATGACGGGACGGACGCCATGACGGGAGGGGAGGGGCGCGTGCGAGTCGGTGACGTCCTCGACGGCCGGTACGAGCTGCGGGAGAAGCTCGGGCAGGGCGGCTTCGGGGTGGTGTGGCGGGCCCAGGACGCCCGGATGGGGCGGCCGGTGGCGGTCAAGGTCATCGGGCACCACGGCGGCGACCACGCGAAGGCCGCGCTGCGGTTCGTTCGGGAGGCCGGCGCGGCCGGAAACCTCTCCCACCCGCATATCGTCACCGTGCACGACCTCGGGCAGTGCGAGCAGGGCGGCCAGGAGGTCACCTACCTGGTGATGGAACTGCTCACCGGCCGCACCCTGACCGAGGTGCTGCGGGCCGGGGTGCCCGAGCCGGCGCTCAGCCTGCGCTGGGGGCGGCAGATCAGCGCCGCGCTGGCGGCCGCGCACGACGCGGGCATGGTGCACCGGGACATCAAGCCGGACAACATCATGGTCACCGACGCCGGGCAGCTGAAGGTGCTGGACTTCGGGATCGCCCAACTGGACACCGGGGCGGGCGGATTGACCACCACCGGGACGATCGTCGGCAGCCCGGCGTACATGGCGCCCGAGCGGTGGACCGGCGGCCGGGTGGACGGGCGGGCCGACCTCTACGCGCTGGGCTGCGTGCTGGTCGAACTGTTCACCGGGGCGCGGCCGTTCACCGGGGAATCGACGCCGGTGCTGATGTACCAGCACCTCAACGAGCCGCCGGCGCCGCTGGACCCGGCGCAGTTCGGGCTGCCGCCGCAGGTGGCGGGGCTGGTCGCGGAGCTGCTGGCGAAGGACCCGGCGGACCGGCCGGCCGACGCGCGTGCGGTCGAGCGGCGGTTGGCGGAGTCGGCGGCGGTGCCGGCGGCCGTGCCGGCCGTGCCTCCGGTGGTGCCCCCGACCGCGCCGGCCGTACCTCCGGTGCCGCTCGCGCCCCCGGTGGTGCCCGCGCCGTCGGTGCTGTCGCCGTTGACCACGCCGCCGGTGGTCGCCGCCCCGCCGTCCGCCGAGGCCGTACGGGCCGGGCTGCGCGAGCGCCGCGCGGCCGCCTACCGGGCCGTCACGCCGGGCGATGCGGCGCACCAGCTGCAGGCGATCGCCCAGGAGTGCGTCACGGCGCTGGGCGCGGCCGACCGCGACACCCTCTGCACCTGGCGGGACTTCGCCTGGTACCTCAGCCGGGCCGGGGACCTGGACGGCGCGATCCGGCTGCTGTCCGCCCTGGTGGAGGACATGCGCGCGGCGCTCGGCCCGACCGACCCGGACACCCTCGGCGCCCGCTGCCACCTGGTGTGGTGCATCGGCGAGAGCGGCTCGGCCGTGACCGCGATCCGGCTGATGAACGACCTGCTGCCGGACCTCCACGCCGGCTGGGGCGCGCAGGACGTCCGGGTGCTGAAGGCCCGGCACGACCTCGCCGCGCACCACGCCGACCGGGGCGACCTGCAGCGCGCGGTGGCGCTGCTGCACGCCCTGCTGCCCGACCTCGCCCGTACGCTGGGCGAGCACCACCCGAGCACCCTCCAGGCCTGGCAGGACCTGGCCGGCTACCAGCAGCGCCTCGCCCAAGCAGCCGGCCGCAAGGGGGCGGCGAAGCGCTACCGGGCGCCGCGGCTGAACCGGATCGAGGCGCTGGTGCTGGTCCGGCGGCTGCGGGTGTGGGACTTCGCCACCGACCAGGAGGCCCACGCCTGCATCGACGCGTTCGACCGGGGGATGGGCCTGAAGGGCTTCGCCGACGTGGTGTTCGAGGCTCCCGACCACGTCTCGGACGAGGACCTGGTGGAGGAGATCTTCGGCCCCTGAGGCCGCCCGGTCCCTGAGCCGCACGGTCCCTGAGCCCGCACGGCCGCTGAGCCCGAACCGACGAGCCGCTCACGCCGTCACGCCGCCAGCGCCGGTGCCGCCGGGAGCGCGGCCAGTGCCCGGAGCAGTGCCCGCGCGGTGGCGTCGTTCTGCCGGAAGGCCGGGGCGTCGGTGCGCGGCCGGGCGAAGGCGGCCGCCGTACGCAGGCTGGTGTGCGGGCCGAGTGCGGTGCGGCGGGGGTGGGGGGCGCCGCCGAGGGCGGGGTCGAGCAGCCGGCCGTCGGCGGGGGTGGTGGTGACCAGGCCGGAGCGGTGGGTGTGTTCGCCGTCGCTGACCACCTCCTCCACCAGCCGTCCGGCGCCGTGCAGTTGGCGCAGCACCGGGTCGAGGGTGCGGGCCAGCGCGTGCTTGGGCAAGTACCCCTCGACCAGCGCGGTGGCGGTGACGGTGTGGCCGGGCACGGTGGCGCCGCGGGCCCGCCAGGTGCCGGTGGCCTCGTCCCGCTCGACCCGCACGCCCGCGCCGAGGAAGCACACCACGCCGGCCTCCGAGAGGGCGAGCAGCTGGCGCAGCCGGAAGCCGGGCGGACCGGAAGCGAGGAAGCTGAAGAAGCCGAAGAACCACTCGTCCACCTCCTCGGCGACGGAGCGGGCGGTGAGCCGGCCGGCGGCGAGTACCCGGGGGAGCTGGCCGAACAGGGAGAGCAGGGCGAGGAAGGCGCCGAGGTCGGCGCTGTGCGCGGGGTCGCGCCGCCGGTCGGCGTCGGCGGTGACGTAGTGGCGCAGGTGGGTCTGGAGTTCCTCGGCGGAGCCGAGTTCGAGCCCGGCGAGGGGGTGGTCGAGCCGCTCGAAGTCGATCCGGTCGGCCGGGTCGGGGACGGCCTCGGCGATGAGGGCGGCGAGGTCGGGGGAGTACCAGCCGTGCCGGTCGTAGCGGGCCAGGAACTCGGGCCAGGGCAGGGCGGTGCGTTCGGGGTGGGCGTGGAACAGCTCGTGGTAGTGCCCGAAGCCGACCTCCTTGGCCATCAACGGCCAGACGTCGCGCCGCAGTTCGATCGGTCCACCGGTGGCGAGCAGGGCGTCCACGGCGGCCGCGCCGAAGTACCGGGGGAGCGGGGCGGGCGGTCCCTGGAGCCGGTAGTCGGTCTTGGAGTGGTACGGGACGCCGCGCCGGGAGCCGAGGTGAAGCACCGGTTCGCGGCCGGACGGGCGGTAGCGCAGGCCGGGCCGGTCCCCGATGGGTTCGAAGCGGCCGCCGCGGCCCTCGGTGAGCAGGGTGACGAGGTCGACGCAGGCGAGGCCCATCCCGCGCACCACCACCTGCTCGCCGGGGGCGATGCCGGCCAGTTCGGCCTCGACGTCGGCGGAGTAGGCGGGCGGGAGGTGGAAGCGGCGGTGCCGGGCGGCGAACTCGGAGTCGGCGGTGTGGCGAGGGTGCGGGGCGGAGTCGAGGTGGCCGAGGGTGAGGGCGACGTGGTCGGCGGTGAGCGTCCGGTCGGTGAGGTGGACGGTCTGCGGGCCGTCGGCCGGGCCGTCGAGCCGGTGGACGGTGTCCCGGTGGACGGTGACGGTGACGTGCGGCGGAAGGTCGGCGACGGCGCGACGGAACACCCAGTCCAGGTAGGCGCTCTGGGCCCGCCGGGTGGGGAAGTCGGTGGGGGCCAGGGCGTCCAGCTCGGCCCGTACGGCCGGGTCGGCGACCTCCCGGTAGGGCGCGAACTCGCGCCGCCGCCGGGCCCATTCGGCGAGTGAGGGGCCGGGGCGGACCGGCCCCTCGATGGTGGAGCGTTCGTCGGTGAACATGGTGACGTCCTCGGCCATCGAGTTCATCCGCAGCAGCGGGGACTGCTCGCGGCGCCAGATCCGGCCCGCGCCGGGCGGGTACGGGTCGACCAGGTGGACGTCCAACCGCCGGTCGGCGGGCAGGAGCTCGGCGGCATTGGCGGCGATCCGCTCCAGCAGTCCGGTGCCGCGCGGTCCGGCGCCGACGATGACGAGAGCCGTCATGCCCGTACCACCTTGGCGAAGGCCGCGCGGGCGCGCTGCAACGGCGTGGGCGGCAAGCCGTCCCGGCTGGCGCCCCTGGCGAAGTGCCGTTCGACGTAGTACTGCCCGACGGACAGCACGGTGGTGACCACCAGGTACCAGAGGGTGGCGACCATCAGCATCGGAATGACCTGGTAGGACTGCAGGTAGACCAGTTGCACCGAGTAGAGCAGGTCGGACACGGCCAGCACGCTGACGATGCTGGTGCCCTTGAGCGCGCCGATCAGCATGTTGCCGGCGGTCGGCACGATGGCGCGCATCGCCTGCGGCACCACGATCCGCAGCAGCACCCGCCGGCGGCCCAGCCCGAGCGCGGCGGCCGCCTCCAACTGGCCGCGGTCGACGGAGAGGATGCCGCCGCGGATCACCTCGGCGGCGTACGCCGTCTCCAGCAGGGTGAGGCCGATGACGGCCGTCAGGGTGGGGCCGATCAGGTTGACCGTCCGCACCGTGACGAACTCGGGGCCGAACGGGATGCCCAGGCCGAGCGTCGGGTAGAGCGCGCCGATGTTGAAGAAGAACAGCAGCTGCACCAGCGGCGGGGTGGACCGGAAGATCCAGGTGTAGCCCCAACTGAGCGCGCGCAGCACCGGGTTGGCGGACAGCCGCATGACGGCGAGGACGGTGCCGAGGACGAACCCGAGGGCGAGGGTCACGACGGTCAGCCACAGCGTCAGGGTGAGACCGTTCAGCACGGACCGCGCGGTGAACCAGTCGGCGACCACACCCCACTGGAAGGCCCGGTTGCGGATCACCGAGCTGACCGCCATCGCGGCGAGCAGCAGGGCGACCGCGGCGGCGATCCACTGGCCGGGCTTGCGGCGGGCGACGATCCGGGCGCCCGGGTCGGGGGCCAGCGGCGGGGCGGGGCTCGCGGTGCGGGCGGGGGTGGGCAGGACGTCCTGCGGGGTGGCCATGGCGGCGGCTCCTGGGCGGAGTGCGGGCGGGGGGGCAGGGGTACGGCGGTGATCACGTACGCGGGCCTCGGCGCCGGCCCGCGTCCCTCAACACGGCCGGCGCATCGCACTGCACTCTGCACTCCGCGCCGATCGTACGCAGGCGCGATCGACGGCTGTCAAGGGTGGCCGGGCGCGGTCGAAAGCCGCTCCGAGCGGCGTCGGGGCCGCTTCGGAAAAGTGACAGGAGATCGCAACAGTGCGGCAATGATGGGTGGTTGACGTACTCCTCGGCCGACTGCTCAACTTGAGGGCATGTACGCCGAGCAGCCCTTGGTCACCCGCGACCACATCGACTTCGGTCGGGTGTGGTCCGCGGCGTGTCGCGGCTGACCGGGCAGCTGGCCGCCCGTCCGGCCTGACTCTCCCGGCGGGGAGCCCTCCCTCGGCTCACCCCGTTCCGGGCCGGGACCGTAGTCCGCGACCGACGACGCGTCAGGTGCCCGCTGCTCGCCGATGACCTCGCACCGCGCTCCGGCAGCCACCCTCCCGCACGCCTCCGCCTTCACCGTCACGTTCCCGACGGCCGCCCCGCCGCGGCCGCCTCCGGTCTGCGCGCCCGCAGCCCCCGGAGCCCGTTCACCCGAAAGGTTCCGCCATGCCCGTCGAATTCCTCGGCATCGCCGCCACCGGCGACGGTTCGGAGACCCACCCGCGCACCACCGCCGCCTTCGACCGCGACTACACCCTGCGGCTGGCCCGGGCGCACGAGGACCACGGCTGGGACCGGGTGCTCTTCGCGTACGGCTCCGGCTCGCCGGAACCCGCCGCCGCCGCGGCCTTCCTGGCCTCGCACCTCGACCGGCTGCAGATCCTGCTCGCACACCGGCCGAACGTCTCCTACCCGACCTTCGCCGCCAAGACCTTCGCGACCCTGGACCGGATCAGCGACGGCCGGCTCACCGTCCACTTCATCACCGGCGGCACCGACCACGAGCAGCAGCGCGAGGGCGACTTCCTCAGCAAGGACCAGCGCTACGAGCGCACCCGCGAGTACATCGGCATCGTGAAGAAGGCGTGGACCAGCCGGGAGCCCTTCGACCACGAGGGCCCGCACTACCGCTTCAACGACTTCGTCTCCGACGTCTTCCCCGTCCAGCAGCCGCGCCCGGCGGTCTCCTTCGGCGGCTCCTCGGAGGCGGCCTACGCGGCCGGTGGCGCCGAGGCGGACATCTACTGCCTGTGGGGCGAGCCGCTGGCCCGCACCGCCGAGCAGATCGAACGGGTGAAGGAGGCCGCGCGGGCCGCCGGACGGACCGACGTGCCGCGGATCCAGGTCGCGTTCCGGCCGATCATCGCGCCGACCGAGGAGCTGGCCTGGGAGAAGGCGCACCGCACGGTGGCCGCGATCAGGGCCCGCCGGGAGAGCGGGGAGCTCGCCGCGCGCCGCCGCCCGGTCACCGCCACGCCGGAGAACACCGGCTCCCAGCGGCTGATCGAGATCGCCGAGGCCGGGGAGCGCTACGACCGCGCGCTGTGGACGCCGACCGCGGCGGCCACCGGTGGCGCGGGCAACTCCAACGCGCTGGTCGGCACCCCGGAGACGGTCGCCCAGGCGCTGCTGGACTACTACGACCTGGGCGTGGACATCCTCTCCGCCCGCGGCTACGACCTGCTGGGCGATGCGATCGACTTCGGCCGCCACGTCATCCCGATCGTGCGCGAGGAGGTCGCCAAGCGGGACGCCGCCAAGGCCGAGGCGGCGGCGCGGGCCGTGCACGAGCGCAACCAGCTGATCGCGGCGCAGGCGTGAGCGAGGACGGCGCAGTGGGTTCCGGCGGGTCGGCCTGGACGACCCGCTGGTCGAGCCGCTGCTGCGCGCGAGCCCACCCACGAGTACGTCAGCCGCTACGGTCCGGCCCTGGTCCCGACCCGATGAAAGGCCCTTCGTGAGAACCACCACCGCCGCCTGCCGGCTGCTCGGCGCCGCCGCCCTGCTGCCCGTCCTGGCGCTGGCCGCGTGCGGCTCGGACCCGAGGATCGCGGGCACGGCGCGGGCCGGCGGGTCCGCCGCCACCGAGGACGTCGTCTCCGGCCTGGCCCGGTCGGAGAGGGCCGCGGCCCTGCTGCCCGAGGAGGTGCGGGCGGCCGGGGTACTGAAGTTCGGCTCGTCCTTCGGCACCCCGCCCAGCGCCTTCTACGCCGACCAGGTCAGCAGGAAGCCCGTCGGGGTGGACGTGGACTTCACCGGCGCGGTGGCCAAGCTGCTCGGCCTGACCGTGCAACGCGAGGAGGCCGCCTTCGAGACCATCCTGCCCGCCCTGGACAGCGGCAAGTTCGACGTCGGCACCGGCAACTTCGGGGTCACCACCGCGCGGCTGAAGTCCATCGACTTCGTCACCTACATCGACGACGGCCAGGGCTTCGCGGTGAAGAAGGACAACACCGCCGTCCAGCCGATCACCGACCTGGTCCAGCTGTGCGGGCTGACCGTCGGCACCGGCGCCGGCACCACCTTCGAGACCACGCTCACCAGCAGGAAGGGGGTGTGCACCGACGCCGGGAGGAGGCCGTACGAGGTCAAGGCGTTCAGCGAGGGCGGCGCGCTGCTGACCGGCCTCCAGCAGGGCCGGGTGGACGTCGAGATGTCCACCATCAACGGCCTGCGCCACCAGGCCGCGCGGGACGCCGCCGGGGTGCGCTTCCTCAACGAGTTCCACCGGCTGGACGTCGGCTTCGCCTTCAAGAAGGGCTCCAAGCTCACCCCGGCCTTCCAGGCGGCGGTCAACCAGCTGATCGAGGACGGGACGTACCAGCGGATCCTCAGGAAGTGGGGACTCGCCGACTCGGCCATCCCGCAGTCGCAGATCAGCCCGCCCGAACGCCCGTGACGCCCGGCGCCGTGGGACGCCGCGCAGGGCCCGTCGAAGGAGTCCCGATGACCGTCAGCTCTCGCTCCTCTAGGGCACCTCGGTGGTGTACGCGATGGCGATCGGCGAGTTGTTCTACCAGGTGCAGGTGATCTACGGCCGGACCGGCCGGGTGGTGCCGCTGCTGATGGTCGCCACCGTCTGGTACGTGGTGCTGGCCACCGTGCTGTGGATCGGCCGGTACTACGTCGAGCGCTACTTCTCCCGGGGTGCCCGGCGCACCCCGCCGCCCACCCCGCCGCAGCGCCTCCGGGCCTTCCTGCGCGGCCTGCCCGTCCGCACCACCGGAGGTAACCCGTGACCGCCCTGACCAGGACCGGCACCGCGACCGGCGCCGGCACCAGCACCAGCACCGGTGCCGGCACTGACCCCGCGACCGCGACCGGGGCCGCGCCGATGGTGCAGGTCCGCGGCCTGCACAAGAGCTTCGGCCCACTGGAGGTCCTGCGCGGCGTCGACCTGGACGTCCCGGCGGGCTCGGTCACCGTGGTGCTCGGCCCGTCCGGCTCCGGCAAGTCCACCCTGCTGCGGGCGATCAACCACCTCGAGAAGCTCGACCGAGGCCACGTCGCGATCGACGGCGAGCTGATCGGCTACCGGCGCTCCGGCGACCGGCTGTACGAGCTCAAGGAGCGCGAGGTACTGCGCCAGCGCACCGGCATCGGCTTCGTGTTCCAGAACTTCAACCTGTTCCCGCACCTGACCGTGCTGGAGAACCTGGTCGAGGCGCCGATCGCCGCGCTGGGCCGCCCCAGGGCCGAGGCCAGGGCGACGGCGCTGGTGCTGCTGGAGCGGGTGGGGCTGGCCGACAAGGCCGCCGGCTACCCCCGGCAGCTGTCCGGCGGGCAGCAGCAGCGGGTCGCCATCGCCCGGGCGCTCGCCCTGGAGCCCAAGGTGCTGCTGTTCGACGAGCCCACCTCGGCGCTCGACCCGGAGCTGGTCGGCGAGGTGCTGGACGTCATCAAGGACCTCGCCCGCAGCGGAACCACGATGATCGTGGTGACCCATGAGATCGGCTTCGCCCGGGAGGTCGCCGACACCGTCGTCTTCATGGACGGCGGCGTGGTGGTCGAGCAGGGCCCGCCCGCCGAGGTCCTGGACCGCCCGCGGCACGAGCGCACCCGGGCCTTCCTGGCCAAGGTCCTCTGAACCCCCAAACCCCCTTCGCCCAGCAGGAGTTGTATCGTGTCCCTACCCCGTCGCGCCCCCGCGTTCGCCACCGCCGCGCTCGCCGCCGCCCTCACCCTGGCCGGCTGCGGTCGGCCTGTCCAACATCACCGTCACCGAGGAGCGCAAGGAGAAGTACGACTTCGCCACCTAGCCTGGTCCGGGCGCTCAACGGAGCGATCAACGAGGTGATCAGGAACGGCACGTACGGGCAGGTGCTCAAGCGCTGGGGCCTGGACGGCGAGGCAGTGCAGAGCTCCGAGATCAACCCGCCCGGCCTGCCCAAGCCCAAGCCGTAGCAGCGGCAATGTCTTGGGCCCCGCGTCGTTCACCCGTTCGTCCCCGCCCGCCGCTATGGTGGCCCGTCCGACGGCGAACAACGTACGGGCGCGGTCGAGTTGGGGGAGGGCATGCACAAGGGCGAGGTGCTCGACGGCCGGTTCCGGCTGGACGAGTGGCTGGGCAAGGGCGGCTTCGGCGTGGTCTGGCGGGCGACCGACGACTGGCTGGAGCGGGAGGTCGCGGTCAAGCTGCTGCTGGCCGAACACGCCGCCGACACGGAGGCCGTCGCACGGTTCGTCCGGGAGGCCAAGCTGGCCGGCGGCCTGTCCAACCCGCACATCGTCACGGTGCACGACTACGGCCGGATCGCGGACGGCGAGGGGGAGATCCACTACCTGGTGATGGAGCTGGTCCGCGGCCGGCCGCTGTCCGCGATCCTCAAGGACGGCCGGCCGGACCACGGGCGGGCACTGGCCTGGATGGGCCAGGTCTGCGAGGCGCTCGACGCGGCGCACCGCAGCGGCGTCGTCCACCGGGACATCAAGCCCGAGAACGTCATGATCGCGGAGGGCGGGGAGCGCGCGAAGGTGCTGGACTTCGGCATCGCCCGGCTGCTCACCCAGACCACCGGGCTCACCTCCACCGGCAGCGTGGTCGGCACCGTCCCGTACCTGGCACCCGAGTGCTGGTCCGGCGCCGCCGTGGACGGCCGGGCCGACCTCTACGCCTTCGGCGTGATGCTGTACGAGGTCAGCACGGGCCGGCGACCCTTCCACGCCGACTCGCCGTACGGGTACATGGTCAAGCACCTGGAGGCGGTGCCGCCCCGGATCCGCAGCCACGACCCGGCGCTCGCCGACCTGGTCGCCCAGCTGCTCGCCAAGCGACCCGCCGACCGGCCGGCCGACGCCGCCGAGGTGCTGGAACGGCTGCGCCGGATCCGGCCCGGGATGCTGCGGCCGGACGACCCGAGCCCGGAGCAGCTGCGCCGCCGGGCCGATCAGGCCTGGCGGCGCGGCGCCGAGGGCGACGCGGCGGCGGCCGTGGAGATCCTGCGCACGCTCGTCCCCGATTTCGCCCGGATCTGCGGCCCCACCGACCCCCGCACCCTGCGCACCTGCCACGACCTGGCCCTCTGGCTGGCCCGGGGCGGCGACCGGGGCGCCGCCGTCGCCCTGCTGGAGGCGCTGACGACGGAGCCCGGCGCCACCCAGGAGGCCCGGGCCGACCTGCGCCGCGACCTCGCGCACTGGCAGCGGGAGCTGGGCCGGCTCGGCCCGGGCGAGGGCGAGGGGGCGGACCTAAGCCTGGGGGTGCTGCTCGGCGGCGGCGCGCAGGGCGGCTGAGGCGCCCGCGGCGATCGGGTCGCCGTGCCCGAAGACCGCCGTCTCCACCGGCAGTGCGGCCAGCCGGTGGAAGGAGGCGAGGGCCAGGGCGGGGTCGGTGTTGAACACTCCGGGCCTGGTCAGGCCCTGGACGTTGGCCGCGATGTCCCCGGTGAACAGGACGCCGGGCCCGGGCAGGTGCAGCGCGATGCTGCCGTCGGTGTGTCCGGGCACGTGCACCACCACCGCGCCGCCGCCGATGTCCAGCACGTCCCCGTCCCCGACCTCGCGGTGCACCGGGCAGGGCTCGGCGGGCGGGATCGGCGGCAGGCCGTCCCACAGCTGCTGCTCGAAGTCGTCCAGCACGGGCGACGCGGCCGGCTGCTCGCGGCGGATGACCGGCGCCTCCAGCCGGTGCGCCACCACCTCGGGGCTCCACCGGCGGGCCAGCTCGGCGGCCGAGCCGGTGTGGTCCTCGTGGTGGTGGGTGAGCACGATCCGGCGCAGCGCGGCCGGGTCCAGTCCGATCGCGCGGATGCCCTTCTCGATCGCGTCCGCGGAGCCGGCGGTACCGGTGTCGACCAGGGTCAGTCCCTGGTCGTCCCGCCAGAGGTAGGCGGTGCCGAACGCCAGGGTGATCATGTGCAACTCGTCGCGTACCCGGGTGATCTCCATGCCCGGATCCTGCGCCCTCCGGCGCCGCCGCACGCCCGGTTTCGCTCTCGGCATGTCCCGGGCAGCCGGGCCTGGCGGAGGGGAGCGATCCCGGGGCGGCGATCAAGGGGGAGTAAGGGCCGACCCGGGGCCGACCCGGGCGTGTCAACCGTACGGGCCACCGATTCGGGCCCCCGGGCTCCTGTGGGTTTTGATGGGAATTCGCCCATCGAGACGGTCTGGTCCGGCGCCCCGGCCCGTTGATATACCTCGTTGCCAGACTCGGGAGCGGTGTCCGCGCCGCCCCGGTGAGCTGCGACGAAAGGCTGGTGACGGATCGATGAAGCTCCTCCGCGTCGGACCCCCGGGCGCCGAGCGTCCGGTCGTACTGGGCGACGACGGCACCGCGTACGACCTCTCCGGGCGCGCCCGCGACCTCGACGGGGCGTTCCTGGCCGGGCTGGACACCGCCGCACTGGCCCGGGAGGTGGCCGCGGGCGTCCTCCCGGTGGTGGACCTGTACGGCCTGCGGGTGGGCGCGCCGGTGGCCCGGCCCGGCAAGGTGGTCGGGATCGGGCTCAACTACCGCGACCACGCGGCCGAGGCCGGGGCCGCGATCCCGGCCGAGCCGGTGATCTTCCTCAAGCCGAGCTCCACCGTCGTCGGCCCGTACGACGAGGTGCTGGTGCCGCGCGGCGGCGAGAAGACCGACTACGAGGCCGAGCTGGCGATCGTGATCGGCCGCACCGCCCGCTACCTGGACTCGCACGCCGAGGCCGCCGGGGTGATCGCCGGCTACACGATCGCCAACGACGTCACCGAGCGGGCCTTCCAGTTCGAGCGCGGCGGCCAGTGGGACAAGGGCAAGTCGGCGGAGACCTTCACCCCGCTCGGGCCCTGGCTGATCACCGCCGACGAAGTGGCCGACCCGCAGGCGCTGGAGCTGCGGCTCTGGGTCAACGGCGAGCAGCGGCAGCACGGCAACACCGCCGAGATGATCTTCCCGGTGCTCGAACTCGTCCGGTACGCGAGCCAGTTCATGGTGCTGGAACCCGGCGACGTGATCGTCACCGGCACCCCGGCCGGAGTCACCCTGGGCCGCCCGGGCACGCCGTTCCTCGCCCCGGGCGACATCGTCGAGATCGAGATCGACGGGCTCGGCCGCCAGCGCCAGGTGCTCGGCAAGGCGTAGCGTCCGCGCGCGCCCGACCCTTGGCACGGGGGTCGGGAACGTCTACCGCGCGGCTACTGCTGTGGCCCCGCCAGCACCGCGCGCAGCCGCTCGGCCCGGTCCGTCCGCGGGCCGTCCAGCGCGAGCAGCGAGGCCAGGACCCGCGCGGTCTGCGGATCGTGCAGCGCCGTCGCCGCCGCCATCGCGGTGAACTGGTCCACCAGCCAGTCCCGCAGCTGTGCCACCGGCAGCTCGCGCCCCTCGTCCAGCCAGCTCAGCGACGCGCCCTCGACCATCGCGATCCACGAGCGCACCAGCAGGGTCAGCCGCGGTCCGGCCTCCCGGACGCCGAGGTGCCGCAGGGTGCGCTTGAGCGCGACCCGCCGCACGTCGTCCACGATCGCCGAGGTGCGGGCCGTCTCCACCACCGAACCGCCGCGCAGCAGCGCCGAGTAGCCGGCCTGGTGCTCGGCCACGAAGTCGAAGTAGCCGTCCAGCACGGCCGCCAGCTGCTCGGACGGCGTCCCGTCCGGCGGGACGGTGAACCGGCTGGTCAGCTCGTCCGCCGCGGTGCGCAGCGCGGCCTCGTACAACTGCTGCTTGCCGCCCGCGAAGTAGCGGTAGACCAGCGGCCGGGAGGCCTCGGCGGCCTCGGCGACGTCGTCCAGGCTCACCTCCTCCGGCGGCCGGGCGGCGAACAGTTCCAGGGCGACCGCGATCAGCTGCTCGCGCCGCTGTTCGACCGGCAGCCGCCGGTAGCCGGTGCGGCGCGGCCGAGGGGCGGGTGCGGCGCGGGCGGGGACCGGGCCGGTTGCCGTGGTGGGGCGGGCGTCCATGGCGGTCAGCGTAATGGGCGTCGGACCGATCGGGACCTGTCAGGCACGGATCTTTCCGAACGGCTGTTTGCGGCGCCCACCGTCCGTCGGATGCCCGGCCGGTGCTGGTCAACCGGTCCGCGGAAGGGGCTTGCAATCGGGCCCGGCAACGCCATGATGGCCGAATGGTTGAAGAACTGATCAACTCCGGCGGCGGTACCCCGCGCCGCATCGCCGACGCGTACGTCCGCGAGCTGGCCGACCTCGACCCGCTGACCGCGGTGTACCTCGGCCTCGACCCCGAGGACGACCGGCTGCCCGACCTCTCCCCGGCCGGTACCGGGGCGATCGCCGACCTCGCCCGCCGCACCCTGGCCCGGCTGGACGAGGCCGAGCGGGCCGGCGCCGCCGAGGACGAGTCCGAGCGCCGCTGCGCCCGGCTGCTGCGCGAGCGGCTGACCGCCGAGCTCGCCGTCCACGACGCGGGGGAGAACCTCCGCGCGGTGCGCAACCTGGCCTCCCCGGTGCACAACACCCGGGAGGCCTTCACCCTCATGCCCACCGGCACCGAGGACGAGTGGCGGGTGATCGGCCGCCGGCTGGCCCGCTTCCCGCTGGCACTGGAGCAGTACCGGCAGACCCTGGCCGAGGGCATCAAGCGCGGGCTGCTGTCCGGCCCGCGCCAGGTGGAGACGGTGATCGGGCAGTTCGGCGAGTGGCTGGGCGGCGGGGAGCCGGCCGAGGGCGCGACGCCCGGCGAGCCGGACGAGGGCGGTGACGGGCGCCGGGCGGGCTGGTTCGGGCAGTTCGTCCAGGACGCCCCGCAGGCCGTGCGCGCCGAGCTGTCCGCCCACGCGGTGGCCGCCGCCGAAGCCCTGGCCGCGCTGCGCGACTGGATGCGCGACGTGTACGCCCCTGCCGCCGCCGGCACCCCGGACCCGGTCGGCCGGGAGCGCTACGGCCGCTGGGTGCGCTACTGGACCGGCGCCGACCTGGACCTGGACGAGGCCTACGCCTGGGCCTGGGGCGAGTTCCACGACCTGCACGCGCAGATGACGGCCGAGGCGGAGAAGGTCCGCCCGGGCTCCGACCCGATGACGGCGATGAAGTGGCTGGAGGTGGACGGCCCGGCCATCGAGGGCGCCGAGCCGACCCGGGAGTTCCTGCAGGGCCTGATGGACCAGGCGGTCCGGGACCTCCAGGGCACCCACTTCGACCTGGCCGAGCCGGTCACCCGGGTCGAGTCGCGGATCGCCCCGGCCGGCAGCGCCGCCGCGCCGTACTACACCGCGCCCTCGCTGGACTTCAGCCGCCCGGGGCGGACCTGGCTGCCGCTGCTCGGCAGGGAGCGCTTCCCGGTCTGGGACCTCGTCTCCACCTGGTACCACGAGGGCGTCCCGGGCCACCACCTGCAGCTCGCGCAGTGGAACTACGTCGCCGACCGGCTCTCCACCTACCAGGTGAGCCTCGGCGGGGTCAGCGCCAACATGGAGGGCTGGGCGCTGTACGCCGAGCGCCTGATGGACGAGCTCGGCTACCTCACCGACCCGGGCCACCGGCTGGGCTACCTGAACGCTCAGATGATGCGGGCGCTGCGGGTCATCATCGACATCGGCATGCACCTCGGCCTGGACTTCCCGGCGGACTCCCCGTACAAGCCGGGCGAGCCGGTGAGCCCGGAGCACGCCCGCGAGTTCTTCGGGCTGTACTGCGGCCTGTCCGCCGACTTCCTGGACAGCGAGCTGGTCCGCTACCTGGGCCTGCCGGGCCAGGCGATCGGCTACAAGCTCGGCGAGCGCGCCTGGCTGCGCGGACGGGCGGCGGCGAAGGCGGCGCACGCGGCGCGGGGCGAGGAGTTCGACCTCAAGGCCTGGCACATGGCGGCGCTCTCGCAGGGCTCCCTGGGCTTGGACGACCTGGTCGCGGAGCTGTCGGCGCTGTAGCGGCGCTGCGTCCGGCGGTGTGTCCGGCGTGCGTCCGCCGGCCGGGAGGCGGCCGGGGCGGGGCCCCGGGACTCGGTCAAGAGTCCCGGGGCCCTGGTCATTTCGTCCCGTATTGGCCGTTTTGACCAGGTTTTTGCTTGCCATTCGTCCGCACCGGCGCTTGGCTGGAAGGCGACTGCGTGACCTCTCCGTACCCACTCCGGAAGGCTCGACCAGTGTCTGCGCACCAAGCCACCGGTCATGAGGAGGCGGACAGTCGCCGCTGGTGGGCCCTGGCAGTCATCGCCATCGCCCAGCTCATGATCGTCCTCGACATCACCATCGTGAACATCGCACTGCCGTCCGCCCAACGGGATCTGGGCATCTCCGACGCGAACCGGCAGTGGGTGATCACCGCCTACACCCTCGCCTTCGGCGGCCTGCTGCTGCTCGGCGGGCGGCTGGGCGACCTCTTCGGCCGAAAGCGCGTCTTCACCGTCGGCCTGCTGGGCTTCGCCCTCGCCTCCGCCCTCGGCGGCGCGGCGGACGGCCCGGCCATGCTCTTCGGCGCCCGCGCCCTCCAGGGCGCGTTCGGCGCCCTGCTCGCCCCCTCCGCGCTGGGGCTGCTCTCCACCACCTTCTCCAACCCGAAGGAACGCAGTACGGCCTTCGGGATCTTCGGCGCGATCGCCGGCGGCGGCGCCGCGATCGGCCTCATCGCCGGCGGCCTGCTGACCGAGTACCTGAACTGGCGCTGGTGCCTGTTCGTCAACACCCCGATCGCCGTGGTCGCCGCCTTCGCGGCGTTCACCGTGCTCAAGCGCGACCACATCGCCAAGGGGCGCCGGATCAAGCTCGACCTGCCGGGGGCGCTGCTCGGCTGCGGCGGCCTGCTCGCGATCGTCTTCGGCACCTCCGAGGCGGTGACCCGGGGCTGGAGCGACGGCCTGGTGATCGGCTCGCTGCTCCTGGGCGTGGCGCTGCTCGTGGTGTTCGTCCTGGTCGAGAAGCGTTCCGCGCACCCGCTGCTGCCGATCCACATCGTGGCCGAGCGCAACCGCGGCGGCGGCGCGCTCTCGGTGGGCCTGGCCATGGTCGGCATGTTCGGGCTGTTCCTGTTCCTCACCTACTACCTGCAGGCGATCAAGCACTTCTCGCCGGTGGTCTCGGGCCTGTCCTTCCTGCCCATGACGGGTGCCATCGTGCTGAGTTCGACCGGCGTCGCGGCCCGGCTGATGACCAGGGTGCCGTCCCGCAACCTGATCGCCCCCGGACTGCTGCTGGCCGCGGGCGGCATGGCCTGGCTGACCCAGATGAAGGTGGACAGCCCATGGGCGGCGATGGTGCTGCCCGCCGTGCTGCTGATCGGCTTCGGGATGGGCCTGGTGTTCATGCCGGCGATGAGCCTGGCCACCCTCGGGGTCGCCCCCAACGAGGCCGGCGCGGCCTCGGCCACCATCAACTCCGCCCAGCAGGTGGGCGGTTCACTCGGGACGGCGCTGCTGAACACGATCGCCGCCAGCGCCACCGCGACGTGGCTGGCCACCCGGATCGCGAGCGACCCACGGGTGCAGGCCCAGGGGGCGGTGCACGGCTACGTGGTCGCCACCTGGGTGGCGATGGGTGTGCTGCTGCTGGCCGCGCTGATCGCCTTCCTGATGATCGACCACCGGCCCGAGCCCGGTGAGGCGACCGCCGTCCCAGGCGCGGCCCGGGCCGAGACGGCGGAGCCCGTGCCGGCCGTGGACGGACGGCCGAGCCCCAGGGCCGCCGCGGCGGCCGACGTCAAGGCCAACGTCAGGCCCCCCGTCGAGACCCGGGCGGAGGCGGGCACGGAGCGGCCGCCGGCCGACTGACGGCGGCCCGGTCGGCAGGAACCTGCCACAGGAGGAGTTTGAAACTTGCGGCAAGGTCTTGCAGTCAACCTCCGGCGCCTGCTTGACTCCTGGCCACCGTCCAGGGATCAAGGAGGCGCCGTCATGCGGTCGGAAACCGAGTCGGCCGAGTTCGACCTGCTCGTCGTGGGCGGCACCGGCGTGGACACCATCGTCCGGGTCGACCGGCTGGAGATCCCGCCAGGCGACTCGCGGTACGTCGAGCCGGTGCGCGACTACGTCGGCCACACCGGCAACGGCGTCGCCCTCGGCGCCCACCACCTCGGGCTGCGCACCGCCCTCCTGGACTACCTCGGCGACGACCCCCAGGGCGACCTCGTCCTTGCCCACTACCGGCGCCACGGCCTGCACTTCGCCCACCTGGTGAGCCCGCACGGCACCCCGCGCGGGGTCAACCTGGTCGACGCGGCCGGCCGCCGGTTCTCCTTCTTCGACGGCCGCCACCCCGCCGACCTGCGGCTGCCGCGCGCGTTCTACCTGCCGTACGCGGAACGCAGCCGGCACGTCCACCTCTCGATCACCGGCGTCAACCGCGACATGTACGGCGACCTCCACCGGCTCGGCCGCACCACCTCCACCGACCTGCACGACTGGGACGGCGCCGACCCGCACCACCGCGACTACGCGCTCGGCTCCGACCTGGTGTTCCTCTCGGTGGCCGGCTGCCGGGGCCGGCACGAGCAGGTGATGCGCGCGATCCTCGCCGAGGGCCGGGCCGCCGTGGTCATCGCGACCGACGGCGCCGACGGCTGCCACCTGCTCACCCGCGCCGACGGCGTGCCGCACCACCTGCCCGCCGTCGACCCGGGCCGCCCCGTGGTGGACACCAACGGCGCCGGGGACGCCTTCGTCACCGGCTTCCTCTACGCCTGGCTCCGCGGCCACCCGTCGCTGGACTGCGCCCGGGCCGGCTCCGTCGCCGGCGCCTTCGCCTGCACCAGCGCCGGTACGCACACCGACTTCGTCACGGCCGCCGCACTGGATAACCTGTTGGGCCGGTGACCGATTTCTCATCGACCTCCAAGCCTGCGGTAACCACCCTTCCAGGCTGAGGCGCCATAGTCGTTGACCGAACGCCGCCACTACCAGGGCAGGGGAGTCAGCCATGGGTCAGCACCGCCGCACGAGCTCGCGCCGCCGTCTGCTCGCCCCGTCGCTGTTCGCCGCGCTGTCCGCCGTCGTGGTGGCCGCGGTGGTCGCCGGGACGCACGGGCTGGACCTGTCCGACACGTCCGCCGCCGGCAAGGCGGCCCGCAGCGTCCGGGTCACCGTGCCGGCCGCCACCGCCTCGCCGAGCGCGACCACGGCCCAGCCCGCCGCACCCGCCCCGGCCTCGGCCACGACCCCGAGTGGCAGTCCGACCCCCGCCGCCGCGCCCAGCCCCACCGACACCCCCGCGCCCACCGCGCCGACCACCCCCGACACCCGCGGCGCCGCCCTCGGCACCACCGCCGCCGCCCCCGCCGACGACAAGGAAGCCGCCACCGTGGGCGCCCTGTTCAGCGGCCCGGTGGCGGCGGGCCACCACTTCTGCACCGCCAGCGTGCTGCACAGCGCCACCGGCAACCTGCTGCTGACCGCCGCGCACTGCGTCACCGGCACCGACGGCATCACCTTCGCCCCCGGCTACCGCGACGGCTCCGCCCCGTACGGCACCTGGCAGGTGACCGCGGTCCACACCGCCGGCGGCTGGTCCCAGAACGGCGATGTGGACGAGGACTTCGCGATCCTGGAGACCGCCCCCAGCAACGGCCGCGAGGTCGAGGACGTGGTCGGCGGCAACCGCCTGGGCACCGACGAGCCCTTCGACGCCACCGTCCGCCTCTACGGCTACCCGGCCGACTCCGAGACGCCCAGCCTCTGCACCAACAGCACCGACAAGCAGAGCGCCTACCAGCGCGTCATCCAGTGCCCGTCCTACCCGTCCGGCACCAGCGGCGGCCCGTGGATCGACACCGCCACCGGCGAGGTGGTCGGCGCCATCGGCGGCTACCAGCAGGGCGGTGACACCGACGACCTCTCGTACAGCGCCTACTTCGACCACACCATCGCCGACCTGTACGCCCAGGCCGAGTCCGCCGCGTCCTGACCCGCTGGCCCGCTGGCCCGCTGGCCCACTGGCCCGCTGACCCGTTGACCCGTTGACCCGCTGACCGGACGGCTCCGGTCGCACCGGGGCCGGACATGACGAAGGCCCAGATCCGTGGAGCAACTCCACTGGTCTGGGCCCTGATTGCACTTGCTGCGAAGTGCCCCCGGTAGGATTCGAACCTACGCACCCGCCTCCGGAGGGCGGTGCTCTATCCCCTGAGCTACGGGGGCCTGTCGGCCTGTCGGCCGCTTCCGCGTTCCGACGGAATGAACACTACCAGGCTTCGGCCGTGGTCCGTGCACGGGTTCACGGAAGATCGTCGGGGCCGGCCCCGGGCGGAAGTGCCCAAAGGCCGGACGGGGCGGCGGGGCCGCCGATACCCTCGGTGAGGTGTCGGGAGTGTCCGGGCGGGTCCTCGTGGTGGACGACAGCGAGGTGATCCGCCAGCTGATCAGGGTCAACCTGGAGCTCGAGGGCTTCGAGGTGGTGACCGCCGCCGACGGCGCCGAGTGCCTGGAGGTGATCCGCCGGGTGAAGCCCGACGTGGTGACCCTGGACGTGGTGATGCCGCGGCTGGACGGCCTGCGGACCGCGGCCCGGCTGCGGGCCACCCCGGACACCAGCCGGCTGCCGATCGCGATCGTGAGCGCCTGCACTCCGGCGGACCTGGATCTGGGGGAGACGGTGGGGGTGGACGGCTACCTCGGCAAGCCCTTCGACCCGGCGGACCTGGTGGTGCTGGTCCGGCGCCTGATGCGGCTTACCGGACAGCCCGACGGGTTTCGCTCTGGGCGAACAGAGCGCACGGATCTCGGCTGAGCTCCCCTGCCGGAGCGGCGCGACGGCCCCCCGACCGGCGCCGGCGGCGTCTCAACCGGTAAACCGGGTGCGGGCGGGCACCCCGTCTCGCCTACGCTTGGCGTCGTGACCCCCGCAGACCTTTCCCAGGCAATCCAGGCCGCAGTGAGCTCCGCCGTCGAGGCGGGCGAGCTGGCCGTCGCCGTGCCCGAGCACGTGACGGTCGAACGGCCCAAGAACCGGGACCACGGCGACTACGCGACGAACGTGGCCCTCCAGCTCGCCAAGGCGGCCTGCAAGCCGCCGCGAGCCGTTGCCGAGGTCCTGGCCGGGCGCCTGCGAGGGATCACCGGCGTCGCCGCGGTCGACATCGCCGGTCCGGGCTTCCTGAACATCACCCTGGACACCGCCACCGCGGGCGCGCTGGCGCGCACCGTCGTCGAGGCGGGCGACGCCTACGGCCGCAACGAGGCCCTCAAGGGCCTGAAGATCAACCTGGAGTTCGTCTCCGCCAACCCGACCGGCCCGATCCACATCGGCGGCGTCCGCTGGGCCGCCGTCGGCGACTCGCTGGCGCGCGTGCTGCGGGCCTCCGGCGCCGACGTCACCACCGAGTACTACCTGAACGACGCCGGCGTGCAGATCGGCAAGTTCGCCGCCTCGCTGCGGGCCGCCGCGAACGGCCGCGCGGTGCCCGAGGACGGGTACGTCGGCGAGTACATCGTCGAGATCGCCAAGGCGCTCACCGAGGCCATCCCGGGCGTGCTGGACCTGCCCGAGGACGAGCAGCTGCGGGTCTTCCGCACCGAGGGCCTCAAGCTCATGGTCGCCGAGATCAAGCGCTCGATGGACGAGTTCGGCACCCACTTCGACGTGTGGTTCTCGGAGAAGTCGCTGCACGACTCCGGCGCCGTCGAGAAGGCCATCGACCGGCTGCGCGAGCAGGGCCACGTCTTCCAGCAGGACGGCGCCGTCTTCCTGCGCACCACCGACTTCGGCGACGACAAGGACCGCGTCCTGGTCAAGGCCGACGGCGACAAGACCTACTTCGCCGCCGACGCCGCGTACTACCTGTCCAAGCGGGACCGCGGCGCCGAGGTCGCGCTCTACATGCTGGGCGCCGACCACCACGGCTACGTCAACCGCCTCAAGGCCATCGCGGCCTGCGCCGGCGACGACATGGACCGCAACATCGAGGTGAAGATCGGCCAGTTCGTGAAGATGCTTCGCGACGGCGAAGAGGTCCGCATGTCCAAGCGGGCGGGCAACATCATCACGATCGACGACGTGGTCGAGTGGATCGGCGTGGACGCCGCCCGCTACACCCTGGCGCGCTCCTCCACGGACTCGACGATCACGCTGGACATCAACGTCCTGACCAGCCAGACCAACGAGAACCCGGTCTACTACGTGCAGTACGCCCACACCCGGATGTGCGGCGTGGCGCGCAAGGCCGCCGAGCTGGGCGTGGACAAGGGCACGGCCGAGCAGTTCAAACCCGAGCTGCTCGCCACCGAGTGGGAGAACGACATCCTCGGCGCCCTCGGCGAGTTCCCGCGCGTCCTGGCCACGGCCGGCGAGCTGCGCGAGCCGCACCGGGTCGCGCGCTACCTGGAGGACCTCGCGGGCAAGTACCACCGCCTGTACGAGAACTGCATGTTCCTGCCCAAGGGCGACGAGGAACTCAACGACACGCACCGTGCCCGGCTGTGGCTGGTCGAGGCCACGCGCACGGTCATGGCCAACGGCCTGACGCTCCTGGGCGTCACGGCGCCCGAGCGGATGTAGGCACCACCCCCAAGCGCACAGCGGGGGCGGCTGACGGTCAACGGAGACCGTCGCCGCCCCTCGCCATAGGTCTCACAGGTCTCCCAGGACTCGAAGGACGTCGTACACATGAGTCGCTCCGCACACCCCGCAGGCCCCCGGCACGGCGACGTCCTGCCCGACGGCCACTACCAGGCCCCGCCGGCCGACCTGAACGCCCTCGACCCCAAGGTCTGGTCGCGCACCGTCGACCGCGACGCCGAGGGCGTGGTCACCGTCGGCGGGATCGACGTCAAGCGGCTGGCGGCCGAGTTCGGCACCCCGGCCTACGTGCTGGACGAGGAGGACTTCCGCTCCCGCGCCCGCGCCTGGCGGGACGCCTTCGGCGCCGAGGCGGACGTCTACTACGCCGGAAAGGCCTTCCTCTCCAAGGCGATCGTGCGCTGGCTGCACGAGGAGGGCCTCAACCTCGACGTGTGCAGCGCCGGCGAGCTGGCGGTCGCGCTGGCCGCCGGGATGCCGGCGGAGCGGATCGCGCTGCACGGCAACAACAAGTCGCCGGACGAGCTCGAGCACGCGGTGAAGACCGGCGTCGGGCACATCGTGGTCGACTCCTACGACGAGATCGAACGGCTCGCCGCGATCGCCGCCCGCCAGGGCGTGCGCCAGCCGGTGCTGATCCGGATCACCGTCGGCGTCGAGGCGCACACCCACGAGTTCATCGCCACGGCGCACGAGGACCAGAAGTTCGGCCTCTCACTGACCGGGGGAGCGGCCGCCGAGGCGGTGCGCCGGGTGCTCGGCCACGACAGCCTGGAGCTGCGCGGCATCCACTCGCACATCGGCTCGCAGATCTTCGACACGGCCGGCTTCGAGGTGGCGGCCCGCCGGGTGGTCGGCCTGCTGGCGCGGATCCGCGACGAGCACGGCGTCGAGCTGCCCGAGATCGACCTCGGTGGCGGCCTCGGCATCGCCTACACCAGCGAGGACGACCCGCGCGAGCCGGCCGAGATCGCGGCCGCGCTGGCCGACATCGTCCGCCGTGAGTGCGCCGCCGCTAACCTCGCCGCGCCCCGGCTGAGCGTGGAGCCGGGCCGGGCGATCGTCGGCCCGACCGCCTTCACCCTGTACGAGGTCGGCACGGTCAAGCCGCTGGAGGGCCTGCGCACCTACGTCAGCGTGGACGGCGGGATGTCCGACAACATCCGCACCGCGCTGTACGACGCCGAGTACTCGGTGGCCCTGGCGTCCCGCATCAGCGAGGCCGAGCCGATGCTGGTCCGGGTGGTCGGCAAGCACTGCGAGTCCGGTGACATCGTCGTACGGGACGCCTTCCTGCCGGCCGACCTGGCCCCGGGCGACCTGATCGCGGTGCCCGCCACCGGCGCCTACTGCCGCTCGATGGCGAGCAATTACAACCACGCCCTGAAGCCCCCCGTGCTCGCCGTCAAGGACGGTGCGGCCCGGGTGATCGTCCGGCGCGAGACGGAGGAGGATCTCCTGCGCCTGGATATCGGATGACGAAATTCTCGTCTCAGATCATGGAACGACCGTAGATCCGTGCGGAAAGTCCCCGAGACTGGTACGGACCGAAGTTCCCGGCGGCCCGGAAAAGCCGCCGGAAATACCGAAGCACGATGAATGCAGAGCGGAGTCGGATGATGCGTACGCGCCCGCTGAAGGTGGCGTTGCTGGGTTGTGGTGTGGTGGGCTCCGAGGTGGCGCGCATCATGACGACGACGGCCGACGACCTCGCCGCTCGCATCGGTGCCCCGGTCGAGCTCGCCGGGATCGCGGTCCGCCGGGCCGGCCGGGTCCGCCCCGGAGTGCCCGAGCACCTGATCACCACCGACGCCGAGGCCCTAGTGGGCCGGGGCGACATCGACGTGGTGGTCGAGGTGGTGGGCGGCATCGAGCCCTCCAAATCGCTGATCCTCTCCGCCTTCCGGCAGGGCGCCTCGGTGGTCAGCGCCAACAAGGCGCTGCTGGCCAAGGACGGCACCGAACTGCACGCCGCGGCCGCCGAGGCCGGGGTGGACCTGTACTACGAGGCCGCGGTGGCGGGGGCGATCCCGCTGCTGCGCCCGCTGCGCGAGTCCCTCGCGGGGGACAAGGTCGACCGGGTGCTGGGCATCGTCAACGGCACCACCAACTTCATCCTCGACAAGATGGACACCACCGGCGCCGGCTACTCGGAGGCGCTGGAGGAGGCCACTGCGCTCGGCTACGCCGAGGCCGACCCGACGGCCGACGTGGAGGGCTTCGACGCCGCCGCCAAGGCCGCGATCCTGGCCGGCATCGCCTTCCACACCAAGGTGACCGCCGCGGACGTCTACCGCGAGGGCATCACCGAGGTGACCGCCGCCGACATCGCCTCCGCCAAGGCGATGGGCTGCGTGGTCAAGCTGCTCGCGATCTGCGAGCGGGCGGCCGACGGCGAGTCCGTCACCGCGCGCGTCCACCCGGCGATGATCCCGCTGTCGCACCCGCTGGCGTCCGTCCGCGAGGCGTACAACGCGGTGTTCGTCGAGGCCGAGGCGGCGGGCCGGCTGATGTTCTACGGCCCCGGCGCGGGCGGCTCGCCGACGGCCTCCGCGGTGCTCGGGGACCTGGTCGCGGTCTGCCGCAACAAACTGGCCGGCGCCACCGGTCCCGGTGACTCCCTGTACACCCGGCTGCCCGCCAAGCCGATGGACGAGGTGGTCACCCGCTACCACGTCAGCCTGGACGTCGACGACCGCGCGGGCGTGCTCGCCCAGGTCGCGTCCGTCTTCGCCGAGCACGGCGTGTCCATCGACACCGTGCGCCAGCAGGGCCGCGACGGCGACGCCTCGCTCGTCGTGGTCACCCACCGTGCCACCGACGCCGCGCTGTCGGCGACGGTCGACAAGCTCCGCGCGCTGGACAGCGTGCGGGACGTGGCCAGCATCATGCGGGTCGAAGGGGAATAAGGAACAGCCATGAACGCCGTTGCCGAGAACGTCGTCCGAGGCGCGCACACCCACCAGTGGCGCGGCCTGATCGAGGAGTACCGGGACCGCCTGCCGGTCACCGCGACCACCCCGGTGGTCACCCTGCTGGAGGGCGGCACGCCCCTGGTCCCCGCCCAGGTGCTCTCCGAGCGCACCGGCTGCGAGGTCTACCTCAAGGTCGAGGGCGCCAACCCGACCGGCTCCTTCAAGGACCGCGGGATGACGATGGCCATCTCCAAGGCCAAGGAGGACGGCGCGCAGGCCGTCATCTGCGCGTCCACCGGCAACACCTCGGCCTCCGCCGCCGCCTACGCGGTGCGGGCCGGGATGGTCTGCGCCGTGCTCGTCCCGCAGGGCAAGATCGCCCTCGGCAAGATGGGCCAGGCGCTGGTGCACGGCGCCAGGATCCTGCAGGTCGACGGCAACTTCGACGACTGCCTGACGCTGGCGCGCGGACTGTCCGAGAAGTACCCGGTGGCCCTGGTCAACTCGGTGAACCCGGTGCGGATCGAGGGCCAGAAGACGGCGGCCTTCGAAATCGTCGACATGCTCGGTGACGCCCCGGACATCCACGTCCTGCCGGTCGGCAACGCGGGCAACATCACCGCGTACTGGAAGGGCTACCGCGAGTACGCCACCGACGGGATGTCCTCCCGCACCCCGCGGATGTGGGGCTTCCAGGCGGCCGGCTCGGCCCCGATCGTGGACGGCGCGCCCGTCCTCAAGCCGCAGACGATCGCCACCGCGATCCGGATCGGCAACCCGGCGTCCTGGGACTACGCGCTCGCCGCCCGGGACGAGTCCGGCGGCCTCATCGACAAGGTGACGGACCGTCAGATCCTCGCCGCCTACCGGCTGTTGGCCGCGCAGGAGGGCGTCTTCGTGGAGCCCGCGTCGGCCGCCTCGGTGGCCGGCCTGCTGGCCAAGGCGGAGGCCGGCCTGGTCGACCCGGGCCAGCGGATCGTCTGCACCGTGACCGGCAACGGCCTCAAGGACCCGGACTGGGCGGTGGCCGGCGCGCCGCAGCCGCAGGTCGTCCCGGTCGACCCGGAGGCCGCGGCCCAGCGGCTCGGACTGCTCGACTGACGACCGGGTCTGACGCTCCGACGGGCCGACCCTTTCGGGGGGCGGCCCGTCAACGTTCTCCACTGACTCTTTTGTGTCAATCCTGATTCGCATTCCGATCCGATTCCGGTACGCATTCCGGCCAGAACCGGCAACACACCAGACCGAAGGCCCACGGGGTGTACCACTGGGGAACCTCTCTTCGATACTCTGGCTTCGGCCGTGTGGCACATGCCCCGGGCCCGTCCCCGTACGGGCCGAGCCGACGACTGTGGCCGCCCGCCCCGTTGGGGCCCTCGGCCCTTTCCCCCCACCCCTGCACCGACGACGCGCTCCGCGCCGCCCGATTTCCCCAGGAGAGTCCACCGCATGGCCGGTCCAGCGTTCCGTGCCGCCGCCGTCCGGGTCCGGGTTCCCGCGACCAGCGCCAACCTCGGTCCGGGCTTCGACGCCTTCGGACTCGCTCTGGGCCTGTACGACGACGTGGTCGTCCGGGTCGCCGACTCGGGCCTGACCGTCGACATCGCCGGCGAGGGCGCCGAGACGCTGCCCCGGGACGAGCGCCACCTTCTGATCCGCTCGATGCGGGCCGCCTTCGACCGGCTCGGCGGCCAGCCGCGCGGCCTGGAGGTGGTCTGCGCCAACCGGATACCGCACGGCCGCGGCCTCGGGTCCTCCTCGGCCGCCATCTGCGCCGGCATCGTGGCCGCCCGCGCCGTCACCATCGGCGGCCCGTCCGCGCTGGACGACGACGCGCTGCTGGCCCTCGCCTCCGAGCTGGAGGGCCACCCGGACAACGTCGCGGCCTGCCTGCGCGGCAACTTCACCATCGCCTGGACCGACGAGGAGTCCGCCAAGGCCGTCGCCCTGGAGCCCTCCGGGCAGGTCGTCCCGGTGGTGTTCGTCCCGGCCGGCGAGGTGCTCACCGAGACCGCCCGCGGCCTGCTGCCGAAGACCGTCCCGCTGGCCGACGCCGCCGTCAACGCCGGCCGCTCCGCGCTGCTGGTGGAGGCGCTGACCCGGCGGCCCGAGCTGCTGCTCGCGGCCACCGAGGACCGGCTCCACCAGGACTACCGCGCCTCCGCCATGCCGGACAGCGCCGGGCTGGTCGGCGCGCTGCGCGCGGAGGGCGTGCCCGCCGTCATCTCCGGGGCCGGCCCGACCGTGCTGGCGCTCACCGACGAGGCGGGCGTCGACAAGGTGCTGTCCTTCGCCGGGCACCACGGCCACGGCGGGAATCCGGCGTTCGCCGCGCACCGGCTCGACGTCGACCGGACCGGGGCCGTCGTGCTCCCGCTGGACGTCTGACCAGGCGAAGCGCCCTATTCGGGCCCGGCGCCGAGCCGGGCCGTCCGGACACGATTGGCAAGCCCGAGGTCGGGGAATGTCTGAGGGGGTCGGTAGTGTTAACCTCATTGCTGCACCAGGTGCCCTCCGGGGCTCGGTGCGCCGCGTCCCGATCCCAGCACTCCACGGCCGTGGAGTCGTGGCGATGTCCGGGGCGACGATTCTCCGGGAGCCCACCGCAGCGCGTACGCAGCCTGCTTGCGCGACATGCGGCCGCATCCCGAAGCCGTGACGGCACCTGACTCCCACCCGCGGCCTCCACCTCGAGGCCAGGACGGGCGGAGCGCGGGCCACCGTCACGCGACGGGGGCCCGGGATTCGCAGGCAGCGTGGGGGCAAAGCCCTCAGGGGAGGTCGACACACGACCGGCCCACGCGCCACCTCAGCACCACCGTGCTTCACGCACCGCACCTCGCAGCTCTCCCTCGACGGGCTCCCGCCATTCGAGGGACCACCGCCTCGGACCGACGCAGTCGAGCGTCGGTCAGGACAGCACAACCGGTCGCCGAGCCAGACAGGCCGACGTCCGCTCCAGGGAAGGACCCTTAGTGAGCGACACCACCGATCTGATGGGCGCGCGCCCGGACGCCGAAGCGTCGGACGCGGCCGCCGCACCCGCTGCCCCGGCCCGCCGCCGCCGCAGTGCCGCCGCGGGCCTGGACGGCATGGTCCTCGCCGAGCTGCAGAAGCTCGCCGCGGACCTGGGCATCACCGGTACCGGCCGCCTGCGCAAGAGCCAGCTGATCGAGACCATCAAGGAGAAGAGCGGCGGGGACCCGCTGCTCGCCGCCGGTGGCGCCCCGGCCGCCAAGCGCACCGCCGCCAAGGCGGACGCCGAGGCCGCCCCGGCCGAGAAGCCGGCCCGCCGCACCAAGGCCGCCGCCGCCGTCGAGGCCCCGGCCGCCGAGTCGCAGGCCCAGATCGAGATCCCGGTCCAGGCCGCCGCCGAAACCGCCGCGCCCGCCCGTAGCGAGCGCACCCGCCGCCGTGCCACCTCGGCCGCCGGCGCCCCCACCGCCCCGGTCGCCGAGGCCGGCGCGGAGGCCGCCACCGTCGCGGTGGCCGAGCCCAAGCAGGCCGAGCGCGCGGGCGAGACCCGCGCCTTCGAGGGTCGCGAGGAGGGTCGCGAGACCCGCCGCGACCGTCGCGAGCGCCGTGACCGCCGTGACGGCGGCGAGCGCGGCGAGCGTCAGGACGCCGGCGAGGCCCAGGCCGGGCAGGACGGCGACTCGCGCGAATCGCGCCGCGACCGCCGCGGCCGGCGTGACCGCGCCGACCGCCAGCCCCAGCAGGGCCAGCAGCAGGGCCAGGCCGACGGCCAGCAGGGCCGCCAGGGTGGCCAGCAGCAGGCCCAGCAGCAGCCCCAGGCCCAGCAGGGCGGTTACGAGGACGACGAGTTCGGCGAGGGTCGCCGGGGCCGTCGCGGCCGCTACCGGGACCGTCGCGGCCGTCGCGGTCGCGAGGGCTTCGAGACGGGCGCCCCCGAGCCGCAGATCGGCGAGGACGACGTCCTGATCCCGGTCGCGGGCATCCTCGACATCCTCGACAACTACGCGTTCGTGCGCACCTCCGGCTACCTGCCGGGCCAGAACGACGTCTACGTCTCGCTCGCCCAGGTCCGCAAGAACGGCCTGCGCAAGGGTGACGCCATCACCGGTGCGGTGCGCCAGCCGCGTGAGGGCGAGCGCCGCGAGAAGTTCAACGCCATGGTGCGGCTGGACTCCGTGAACGGCATGGACCCGGATACCGGCCGCGGCCGCCCCGAGTTCAACAAGCTCACCCCGCTGTACCCGCAGGATCGGCTGCGCCTGGAGACCGACCCGGGCGTGCTGACCACCCGGATCATCGACCTGGTGTCGCCGATCGGCAAGGGCCAGCGCGGTCTGATCGTCGCGCCGCCGAAGACCGGCAAGACCATGGTCCTGCAGGCGGTCGCCAACGCGATCACCCACAACAACCCCGAGTGCCACCTGATGGTCGTCCTGGTCGACGAGCGTCCGGAGGAGGTCACCGACATGCAGCGGTCGGTGAAGGGCGAGGTCATCTCCTCGACCTTCGACCGCCCGGCCGAGGACCACACCACCGTCGCGGAGCTGGCCATCGAGCGCGCCAAGCGCCTGGTGGAGCTGGGCCACGACGTGGTCATCCTGCTGGACTCGATCACCCGTCTGGGCCGTGCCTACAACCTGGCGGCGCCGGCCTCCGGCCGCATCCTGTCCGGTGGTGTCGACTCGACCGCGCTGTACCCGCCGAAGAAGTTCTTCGGTGCCGCGCGCAACATCGAGAACGGCGGCTCGCTGACCATCCTCGCCACCGCGCTGGTCGAGACCGGCTCGCGCATGGACGAGGTGATCTTCGAGGAGTTCAAGGGCACCGGCAACATGGAGCTCAAGCTCGACCGGAAGCTCTCGGACAAGCGCATCTTCCCGGCCGTCGACGTGGACGCCTCCAGCACCCGCAAGGAGGAGATCCTGCTCGGCAGCGAGGAGTTGGCCATCGTCTGGAAGCTGCGCCGGGTGCTGCACGCGCTCGACTCGCAGCAGGCGATCGAACTGCTCCTGGACAAGATGAAGCAGACCAAGAGCAACGCCGAGTTCCTGATGCAGATCGCCAAGACCACCCCCGGCTCCGGCGACTGACCGTAGTCGGACGGCTGTCGAAGCACGGAACCCCGGATCGCGCGAGCGGTCCGGGGTTCCGGGCGTTCATGGCGGCTTTGTTCCAGAGTTGGGACAACTTGGGGCTATTCGATCATCTTGTCCGTTTTACTCTGGACCGTATGGCCGAGCACAAGAGGGTCCCGAGTCGCCGCCGCAAAGTCCTGCGGGTGGCCGTCTGCGCGTCCGCCGCACTCGTCGTCCTCGGTGGCGGAGCGGCCGGGTACGCCTACCTCAAGCTCAACGGCAACATCAAGAGCGTCGACATCGACGCCCGCCTCGGCGACGCCCGGCCGCCGGCGTCCACCGACGGCTCCTTCAACATCCTGGTGCTCGGCTCCGACTCGCGGGTCGGCGAGAACGGCGACCTGGCCGGCGGCGGCACCGGCGACAGCGCCCGTTCGGACACCGCGATGGTGGTGCACATCAGCCAGGACCACGCGCGGGCCTCCGTCGTCTCGATCCCGCGCGACACCCTGGTCGACCGGCCGGACTGTACCGACGCCGACGGCAAGGCCGTCCCGGGCGTCCGGCGGGCGATGTACAACAGCGCCTTCGAGTCCGGCGGCGCGGCCTGCGCGGTGAAGACCACCGAGCAGCTCACCGGACTGCGGATGGACCACTACCTCCAGGTCGACTTCGCCGGCTTCGCCAGGGTCGTGGACGCGATAGGCGGGGCCACCGTGACCACCACGGTGGCCATCCACGACAAGGACAGCGGGCTGGACCTCCCGGCCGGCGAGCACCACCTCGACGGGCAGCAGGCGCTGGCCTTCGTCCGCACCCGGCACGGCGTCGGCGACGGCAGCGACCTCGGCCGGATCGAGCTCCAGAAGCAGATGGTCAAGTCGCTGCTCCAGCAGGCCGGCGGGATCGGGATGTTCTCCGACCCGGTCAAGCTGTGGTCGATCGGCGACACCATGACCAAGAGCGTCACCACCGACTCCGCGCTGGGCTCGGTGAACTCGCTGGTCGGGCTCGTCCAGGAGCTCAAGGGGATCGGTCCGGATCAGCTGACCATGGTCACCCTGCCGGTGGAGACGGCCCCCGGCGACGTGAACCGGGTGGTCCCGCAGCAGTCGCAGGCCCAGCAGCTCTGGGCGGCACTCAGGAGCGACCAGCCGGTGCCCCAGGCGGTCGTCTCGGCCCAACCGCAGAACCCCGCCCAGACGGACCCGGCCGCCGCGCCCACGGGCACCCCGAAGGCCGCCGCCAAGCCCGCCTCCCCGAAGCCCGCCGCCACGGCCACCGCGCGGCGCTGACCGGCCGCCCGCCGGCCCGTACGGTCCCCGGGCGGCCCGTGCAGCCCCCGACGGGCCCCGGCGGCCCCCGGCGGCGGCCGCGCGGCAGCCCGTAACGCCGGCCGGAATATCCCGCGGAAGACCCCGGTTTTGGAAGGTGCGGCCGGTCCTGGCAGACTGGTACGTCGGTCCCGGTTCACGAGCGGCATTCCAGTCGCCGACCCGGTGCCCTCCCGAAACCTAGGAGAACCCCTTGAAGTCCAACGTTCACCCGGAGTACGTGGTCACGCACGTGACCTGCACCTGCGGCGCCGAGTTCACCACCCGCTCGACCGAGACCAGCGGCGAGATCCGCGCCGAGGTCTGCTCGCAGTGCCACCCGTTCTACACCGGCAAGCAGAAGATCCTCGACACCGGTGGCCGCGTGGCCCGCTTCGAGGCCCGCTTCGGCAAGCAGCACAGCGCGAAGGCCTAGCGCTCCCTCGGCGCCGGTTTCCGGCGCCCCCGTACTCGTTCCGGGGGCGTTGGGGACCGGCGCCGTTCGCGTCCCTCCGCGCGGTCGAGAGCGCCCCGCGTCTCCCCCAGTCGTTCGTTCCTAGCCCCGGGAAGAAGGCCACCCCATGTTCGAGGCAGTCGAAGAGCTCCTCGTCGAGCACGCCGACCTCGAGAAGAGGCTGGCCGACCCGTCGGTCCACGCCGACCAGGCGAACGCCCGCAAGCTGGCCAAGCGGTACGCCGAACTGACCCCGATCACCCGGATCTACCGGCAGTGGCGGCAGGCCGGCGAGGACATCGAGGCCGCCCGCGAACTCGCCGCCGAGGACCCGGACTTCATCGCCGAGATGAAGAGCTCCGAGCAGCGTCGCGACGAACTGACCGAGGAACTGCGGCTGCTGCTGGTCCCGCGCGACCCGAGCGACGACAAGGACGTCATCCTGGAGATCAAGGCGGGCGAGGGCGGCGAGGAGTCCGCACTGTTCGCCGGCGACCTGCTCCGGATGTACCTGCGGTACGCCGAGCGGATCGGCTGGAAGACCGAGATCATCGACTTCAACGAGTCCGACCTCGGCGGCTACAAGGACGTCTCGGTGGCCGTGAAGACCAAGGGGAACACGGAGCCCGGCCAGGGCGTCTGGGCCCGGCTGAAGTACGAGGGCGGCGTGCACCGGGTGCAGCGCGTCCCCGCCACCGAGTCCCAGGGCCGCATCCACACCTCCGCGGCGGGCGTGCTGGTCACCCCCGAGGCGGAGGAGGTCGAGGTCGAGATCCACGCCAACGACCTGCGCATCGACGTCTACCGTTCCTCCGGCCCCGGCGGCCAGTCGGTCAACACCACCGACTCCGCCGTCCGGATCACCCACCTGCCGACCGGTATCGTGGCGTCCTGCCAGAACGAGAAGAGCCAGCTGCAGAACAAGGAGCAGGCGATGCGCATCCTGCGTTCGCGGCTGCTGGCCGCCGCGCAGGAGGAGGCCGAGCGGGAGGCCTCGGACGCGCGTCGCAGCCAGGTCCGCACGGTGGACCGCTCCGAGCGGATCCGGACGTACAACTACCCCGAGAACCGCATCTCGGACCACCGCACGGGATTCAAGGCGTACAACCTGGACCAGGTCCTGGACGGCGACCTGAACCCGGTGATCCAGTCCTGCGTCGACAAGGACGCGGCGGCCAAGCTCGCCGCGGCCCAAGAGAACTGAGACCGGCGCGCCCCAGCCCGACGCAAGCCTGAAGCCGGAGCGCAGAAACAAGAGGTCGTACGGATGAACCTGCTGCTCGCCGAGGTGGCCCAGGCCACCCAGCGGTTGGCCGCGGCCGGCGTGCCGTCGCCGCGCTTCGACGCGGAGGAACTCGCCGCCTACGTCCACAACGTCAAGCGCAGCCAGCTGCACACGGTGAAGGACGCCGACTTCGACGCCCGCTACTGGGCGGCGGTGTCGCGCCGCGAGGCGCGCGAACCGCTCCAGCACATCACCGGGCGGGCGTTCTTCCGCTACCTCGAACTGGCGGTCGGCCCCGGGGTCTTCGTGCCCCGGCCGGAGACCGAGACGGTCGTCGAGTGGGCGATAGACGCGGTGCGCGACATGGACGTCGCCGAGCCGCTGGTGGTCGACCTGTGCTCCGGCTCCGGTGCCATCGCGCTGGCCCTGGCCCAGGAACTGCCGCGCTCGACCGTGCATGCCTTCGAACTCGACGAGGGCGCGCTCACGTACACCCGGCGCAACATCGAGGCCAGCCCGGACCGTGCGCGGGTCACCCTGCACGCCGGGGACGCCACCAGGGCCTTCGAGGACGACCGCTCCTGGGACGGCCGCTTCGACCTGGTCATCTCCAACCCGCCGTACATCCCGCTCACCGAGTGGGAGTACGTCGCGCCGGAGGCCCGCGACCACGACCCGCAGATGTCGCTGTTCTCGGGCGAGGACGGCCTGGACACCATCCGCGGCATCGAGCGGGTGGCCGCCCGGCTGCTGCGCCCGGGCGGCGCGGTGGTGATCGAGCACGCCGACCAGCAGGGCGGCCAGGTGCCGTGGATCTTCAACGAGGAACGCGGCTGGACCGACACCGCCGACCACCGCGACCTGAACAACCGGCCGCGCTTCACGACCGCCCGGAGGGTCGGGTCGTGAACATCAGGCACAGCACGACCGCCCGGAGGGTCGGGTCGTGAACGTCAGGCACAGCACGACCGCCCGCAGGGTCGCGCTGTGAATTCCGCCGTGAACCTCATGAGCCTTTCCGGAAGGGGACCGCACCGATGAGCCGCCGCTACGACTGTGCCGACGCCGGGGACCGCACCACCGGCCTGCGCGAGGCCGCCTCGGCCATCCGCCGCGGCGAACTCGTCGTGCTGCCCACCGACACCCTGTACGGGGTCGGCGCGGACGCCTTCTCCCCGGAGGCCGTCGGCGAGCTGCTGGCCGCCAAGGGCCGCGGCCGGAACATGCCCTCGCCCGTCCTGGTCGGCTCCCCGACCACCCTGCACGGGCTGGTCACGGACTTCTCCGAGCAGGCCTGGGAGCTGGTCGACGCCTTCTGGCCCGGCGGCCTCACCCTGGTCGCCCGGCACCAGCCCTCGCTGCGCTGGGACCTCGGCGAGACCCGCGGCACCGTCGCCGTCCGGATGCCGCTGCACCCGGTCGCCATCGAGCTGCTGAACACCACCGGCCCGCTGGCCGTCTCCAGCGCCAACAAGACCGGCGGGCCGTCCCCGGCGACCTGCGACGAGGCGCAGGCCCAGCTCGGCGACGCCATCTCGGTCTACCTGGACGGCGGGCACGCCGAGCACGCCACCGCCTCGTCCATCGTCGACGTCACCGGCAAGGTGCCGGTGCTGCTGCGGGCCGGCGCGATCAGCATCGAGCAGCTGAGGGAGGTCGTCCCCGACCTGGAGGCCGGAAGTTGACACCCACCGCCTCGCTCCACGAACGGCCCGGCATAGCGCCGTACCTGAGTGTGGGCCCCAGGCCGCTGGACCACTTCCGGATCCTGTTCGTCTGCACCGGGAACATCTGCCGCTCGCCGATCGCCGAACGGCTCACCCGGCGTGAGCTGGACACCCGGCTCAGCCCCCGGGTGGCCGGCCGGATCCTGGTCGAGAGCGCGGGCACCTGGGGCCACGTCGGGGCGCCGATGGAGGACCACGCCGCGACGGTGCTCGACGAGTACGGCGCCGACAGCGGCGGCTTCGTCGGCCGCGAGTTGCTCGACGAGCACGTGGTCGAGGCCGACCTGGTGCTGACCGCGACGCTGGACCACCGCGCCCAGGTGATCTCGATGGGCCACGAGGCGGGCCTGCGCACCTTCACGCTGAAGGAGTTCACCCGCCTGGTGCGGACGATCGACCCGGGCACCCTGCCCGACCCCCGCCGCGGTGCCGACGTCACCGAGCGGGCCCGCGCGCTGGTCCGCGCGGCCGCCGCGCTGCGCGGCTGGCTGCTGGCCGCGACCCCGGAGTCGGACGAGCTGGAGGACCCGTACGGGGCGCCGATCGGCATGTTCCGCAACTGCGGCGAGGAGATATTCGACGCGGTCGACCCGGTGGTCACCGCGCTCACCGGCACCGCGGCGCGGCGCTGAGGGGCTGAACGGCGGATTCCGGCGGGCCCCGGGCGCGGCCCGGCCCTACGCTGGGTAGACGTCCCCCCAGTCTCCGGCCGGGGGCGCCCTCATCCGCAGCGCCCGGGAGCCTGCCATGACCGTCACCGATGCCGCGACCGGCTCGACCGCGACGAGGGGGCGCCCGTGGGCGTCCGGACCGTTGCACCGGGCGGATCCGCAGATCGCCGATCTGATGGCCGCCGAGGCCGACCGGCGGGCCGAGACGATCCAGTTGCTGGCGGGGGAGAACCTGACCAGCCCCGCCGTCCTGGCGGCGCTGACCGGGCCGCTGATCGACAAGTACGCCGAGGGCTATCCGGGCCGGCGGCACCACACCGGCTGTGCCCTGGCGGACGCCGCGGAGCTGCTGGCGATCGACCGGGCCCGCGAGCTGTTCGCCGCCCCGCACGCCAACGTCCAGCCCCGGTCGGCGACTTCGGCGATGCTGGCGGCGTACGCGGCCTTGCTGCGGCCCGGTGACGGGGTGCTGGCGATGTCGCTGGAGCACGGCGGCCACCTGAGCTGCGGTTCGCGGGCCAACTTCTCCGGCCGCTGGTTCACCTTCACCGGCTACGGCGTGCGGGAGGCCGACGGCCTGATCGACCTCGACCAGGTGCGCGACCTGGCGCGGGCGCACCGGCCCAAGGCCATCGTGGCGGGCTCGATCTCGTACCCCCGGCACCCGGACTGGGCGGCGTTCCGGGAGATCGCCGACGAGGTGGACGCCTTCCTGATCGCCTCCGTCGCGCAGACCACCGGCCTCGTCGCGGCCCGGGAGGCGCCCTCCCCGGTGCCGTACGCCGACGTCACGGTGGCGGCCACCCACAAGCTGCTGCGCGGCCCGCGCGGGGGCCTGCTGCTGTCCACCGCCGAGCTGGCCGAGCGGGTCGACCGGGCGGTGTTCCCGTTCAGCCAGGGCGGCGCGGCGATGAACGAGGTGGCCGGCAAGGCGGTCGCCCTGGCGGAGGCCGCGACGCCCGCCTACCGGGCCTACGCGCGGCGGACGGTGGCAGGGGCGCGGGCACTGGCCCAAGGGCTTGCGGAGGCCGGAATGCGCCCCTTGACGGGCGGCACCGACACCCACCTGGTGACCGCCGACGTCAGCCCGCTCGGGGTGACCGGCGCGGAGGCCGAGCGGCGCTGCGCGGCGGCCGGGCTGCTGTTCGGCAAGTGCGTGCTGCCGTACGACCCGGCGCCGGTCGCCGAGGCCTCCGGGATCAGGCTGGGCACCGGCACGGTGACCAGCCAGGGGATGGGCGAGGCGGAGCTGTCCGAGATCGCCGGGCTGATCGCCGCGCTGCTCGCCGGGGACGCCGCCGCGCCGGTCGCGCAGCGGATCCGGGAGCTGTCGGCGGCCTTCGCCGTGGACCGTTGACCCGCCGATCGCTGCTGATCGCTGCTGATCGCCGGCCGTCAGCCACGGGCATTCGGATCTCCTACCCGTCAGGGCGAACCGCGATGCGGGTTCCGGGCGTCCGACTCAATAAGGTGTGTGCCGTGGCGACGCACCTCGAATCCCGGGAAGGCAGGGGAGTACCTTCGGTACCTCCCCGTTCGACAGTGATGCAGGAGGCCGGTGGTGCGTGAGTATCTGCTGGTGCTGTTCTGCACCGCCGCCGTCACCTACCTGCTGACCGGCCCGGTGCGGAAGTTCGCCATCGCCGCCGGCGCGATGCCGCCGGTCCGCGCCCGCGACGTGCACCGCGAGCCCACCCCGCGCCTGGGCGGCATCGCCATGTTCGGCGGGCTGTGCGCGGGCATCCTGGTCGCCTCGCAGCTGGACAACCTGAGCAAGGTGTTCTCCCAGGGCAGCGACATCCGCGCGCTGCTGTCCGGCGCCGGGATCATGTGGCTGCTGGGCGTGCTCGACGACAAGTGGGGCGTGGACGCGCTGGTGAAGCTCGGTGGCCAGATGATCGCCGCCGGCGTGATGGTCTGGCAGGGCGTCACGGTGATCACCCTCCCGGTGCCCGGCGTGGGCTCGGTCGCGGTGAGCCCGACCCAGGGCATGGTCATCTCGGTCACCCTGGTCGTCGTCATGGTCAACGCGGTGAACTTCATCGACGGGCTGGACGGCCTGGCGGGCGGCATGGTGTGCATCGCCGCGATGGCGTTCTTCCTGTACAGCTACCGGCTCTGGTACGGCTACGCGATCACCGACGCGGCCCCCGCCGTGCTGTTCAGCGTGCTGCTGATCGGCATGTGCCTGGGCTTCCTGGCGCACAACATGCACCCCGCGCGGATCTTCATGGGCGATTCCGGCTCGATGATGCTGGGCCTGATGCTGGCCGTCGCCGCGATCTCGATCACCGGCCGGGTCGACCCCGACCTGATCAACAACGAGACCGGTTCGCAGACCGCCACCGTGCACGCCCTGGTGCCCATCTACATCCCGCTGCTGCTGCCGCTGACGGTCATCGCGCTGCCGCTGGCCGACCTGCTGCTCGCGGTGGTGCGCCGCACCTGGGCCGGCCAGTCCCCGTTCGCCGCCGACAAGCGCCACCTGCACCACCGACTGCTCCAGGTCGGGCACTCGCACAGCCGCGCCGTACTGATCATGTACTTCTGGGCCGCGCTGATCGCCTTCGGCACGGTGGCATTCTCGGTGACCAACACCGGCCGCACCGTGGTGCTGACCCTCGCCGGGCTCTGCCTGGTCGGTCTGGTGGTGCTGCTCACCCCGCGGTTCCGGCCGCGCGCCCCGCGGGCGGTGCAGTCCTTCGTCCCGCCGCGGTACCGGCGGCAGTCCTCGGCCCCGATGGCTGAACTGTCGGCGAAGGACAAGCAACTTCTCGGTGAAGCCGGCCGGGGTTCCGCCGCCGCCCCCGCAGACCATGACAAGGCCACCGGCCGCCGCTCGTAGATGAGTTGATGTTCCGTCAAATGGGCTCACCCGTACGGCCGATTCGCTGGGCCGTCGGTGTGACAGGAGCCACACATTCATGGTAAAGCTCTCATCAAATAGTTTGTGATACCGTTCACGAGTACCGAGAACACGCCGAAAGACCTGACAGGTGGAGGACTTCCGTCCCTCGTCGGTCTCCCTCGACGGGCCCGCCGCTTTCGCGGGCGGCCCGGCGGCGGCCCGCTCGGTCCGGTGTCACCCGCCACCGTCTGTGCCCGTCCCCCGCCACATCGACATGCCGCCGGAGCTGCCGACATGCCGTCCACCGACGCCCGGATCCTCCGAGGCGCCGCGATCCCCACTGCGGTCGCCGGGATCATCGCCATGGCGATCTCCTTCGCCGTCGCCGGTGGGAAGGGCCTGCTCGGCGCCCTGATCGGTGCGCTGCTGGTGATGGCCTTCTTCAGCTTCGGCCAGATCGCGCTCGACCGGCTCACCAGGTCGAACCCGCACCTCATGATGGCCGCCGCGCTCATGGTCTACATGACGCAGATCCTGCTGGTCGCCGTCGTCCTGCTGGTCTTCAAGGACACCGAGCTCTTCAACCGGAAGGCCTTCGCCTTCACGCTGATCGGCTGCGTCCTGGTCTGGACGGGCTTCCAAGTGCGCGGTGCGCTCAAGGCCAAGACCTTCTACGTCGACCCCAACGCCTCGGAAAACAAGGGCGACAAGCCCTCCGACTCGGGTCGTCAACAGTGACGAGCCCCGACTGTCCCCCCAACGAGGGGGGCGGTGTTTATGCCGCACTGACGGGCTGCTATCGTCCGTCGCAACAACGGAGTACGGGAAGAGGCCAGGTCTGTCCGGTCAGTGGACGGATCGCCCCCCGGATCCGCGCAGTCTTCGATGATCCCGCAGTCGCGCAGCGCGCCGTCGAGCGGGGTCGGCGAGAAACCCATCAAGTTCCAGTGCCGCTCCGTGGTCGCAGGCCACGCCGACACACCGAGGTTGCCGTAACCATGCGTCACGACGAAGGAGTCCGTGGTGAGTGCTGAACTCACGTCCCTCGCCTCAGGCAGTTGCCACTTCGGGGACGCTGGCTGCGGCTTCCCGGCCCCGGGTCTGAACGAGTTCCAGTTCAAGCCGATCTTCTCGATCGGCAGCGTCGAGTTCAACAAGCCGATGCTGCTGTCGATCATCGTCGCGCTGCTCGTCGTGGTGTTCTTCTGGGCCGCCTTCGCCAAGCCGCGCCTGGTGCCGGGCAAGCTGCAGCTGGTCGGTGAGATCGGCTACGACTTCGTCAAGCGCTCCATCGTGATGGAGACGATCGGCAAGAAGGGCGAGAAGTACGTCCCGATGCTGGTCTCGATGTTCTTCTTCGTCTGGCTGATGAACATCATGTCGATCATCCCGTTCGCGCAGTTCCCGGTGACGGCGTCGATCGCGTTCCCGGCCGGCCTCGCGGCCGTCGTGTGGATCACCTACATGACGCTGACCTTCAAGAAGCACGGCTTCGTCGGCGGCCTGAAGAACCTCTGCTGGCCCTCGGGCATCCCCGGCTGGGTCATGTTCATCCTGGTGCCGATCGAGTTCTTCTCGAACATCTTCGTGCGCCCCTTCACGCTCGCGGTCCGAGCCTTCGCGAACATGTTCGCCGGCCACCTGCTGATCGTGATGTTCTCCATCGCCTCCTGGTACCTGCTCAGCCCGACCCTGGGCGCGCTGTACGGCTCCGCCTCGTTCGTGGTCGCCGTCGGCCTGACCGCCTTCGAGCTGCTGGTCCAGTTCCTGCAGGCCTACATCTTCGTGATGCTGGCCAGCAGCTACATCGCCGGTGCCCTGGAAGAGGCGCACTGAGCCCCGCAGCCCCTCGGCTGCCCTCCCCCCAGAACGCCCGGTGGCCAACCACCACCGGTTCACCACCCCGCAAAGGACAAGCTGAAATGCAGCAGCTCGCTGAGGTCTACGGTTCCGTCGCCTCGATCGGTTACGGCCTCGCCGCGATCGGCCCGGGCATCGGTGTTGGTCTCATCTTCGGTAACGGTGTCCAGGCCATGGCCCGCCAGCCCGAGGCTGCCGGTCTGATCCGCTCCAACATGTTCATCGGCTTCGCGCTGACCGAGGCGCTCGCCCTCATCGGCATCGTCATGCCGTTCGTCTTCGGCGCCGGCAAGTAATCACCCGCCGTTAGACCCTTTCGAGGAAGGTCCAGATATGAGTTTCGCGGCTCAGCTCGCGGAGGAGGGGGAGAAGATGAACCCCCTGCTTCCCGCGTGGCCCGAGGTCATCATCGGCCTGCTCTGCTTCTTCATCGTCTTCGGTCTGCTCGGCAAGAAGCTCCTTCCCAGCATCGAGAAGGTGCTGTCGGAGCGCCGGGACGCGATCGAGGGCGGCATGGAGCGCGCCGAGGCCGCTCAGGCGGAGGCCCAGGCCCTGCTTGAGCAGTACCGCGCCGAGCTCGCCGAGGCGCGCCACGAGGCTGCCCGCATCGTCGAGCAGGCTCGTGAGCAGGGTGCCGCCCAGCTCGCCGAGATGCGCGAGGAGGGCCAGCGTCAGCGCGAGGCCATCGTCGCCGCCGGTCACGCCCAGATCGAGGCCGACAAGAAGCAGGCGACTGCCGCCCTGCGTCAGGACGTGGGTTCGCTGGCCACCCAGCTGGCTTCCCGCATCGTGGGCGAGTCCCTTGAGGACAACGCCCGGCAGAGCGGCGTGATCGACCGCTTCCTGGACGAGCTGGAGGCCAAGGCCGCCGTTGCTCAGGGTGCGGCCAAGTGATCGGCGCCAGCCGCGAGGCTCTTGCCGCCGGCCGGCAGAACCTGGAGAGCCTGACCGACTCCATTTCGGTGGACGCGGCCAAGCTCGCCGAGGAGCTCACCGCCGTCACGGCCGTGCTGGACCGTGAGGTGTCGCTGCGCCGCGTCCTGACCGACCCGTCCCGGTCGGGCCAGGACAAGGCCCAGCTGGTCGCCTCGCTGCTGACCGGCCAGGTCTCCGGCGAGGCCGTCGACCTGGTCTCCGGCCTGGTCCGCTCCCGCTGGTCGGGTGCGCGCGACCTGGTGGACGCGATCGAGGAACTCGCCGCGTACGCCGAGGTCATCGCCGCGGAGAAGGCCGGCGTCCTGGACGACGTCGAGGACGAACTCTTCCGCTTCGGCCGGGTGGTGAGCGGCTCGCACGAGCTGCGCGCCGCGCTGACCGAGCCGAAGGCCGGCCCCGTCGCCAAGGCCGAACTGATCGCGAAGCTGCTCGGCGGCCGCGCCAACGCCGGCACCGTGCGGCTGGTCACCGCCCTCGTCAACAAGCCGCGTGGCCGTAGCCTGGAGCAGGGCCTCGAGTCCTACTCGAAGCTCGCCGCGGCGCGCCGCGACCGCGTGGTGGCCCTGGTCACCACCGCGGTGCCGCTGTCGAACGCCCAGAAGGAGCGCCTGTCCGGTGCTCTGGGCCGGATGTACGGCCGCCAGGTCCACCTGAACATCGACGTCGACCCCGAGGTCGTCGGCGGCGTCCGGGTGCAGATCGGCGACGAGATCATCGACGGCACCGTGTCGAGCCGCCTCGAAGGCGCTCGCCAGTCGCTCGAAGGCTGAGCACCCGAAGCAGCACATCCGACCCTCGGTCGGGAAACCGGCTCCCCAAGGGGCCGGCAAATCGTACGGCCGGTTCATACGACCCGGCCGAGAGTCGAGTACTTGCGGCCCTCAATGGCGGGCCGAGGATCGCAAACTAGGAGAGCAGGGAAGCCTGATGGCGGAGCTTACGATCCGTCCGGAGGAGATCCGGGACGCGCTGGCCGACTTTGTCCAGTCGTACCAGCCGGACGCCGCCTCTATCGAAGAGGTCGGTAAGGTCACCGAGGCCATGGACGGTATTGCCAAGGTCGAGGGCCTGCCCTCGGCCATGGCCAACGAGCTGCTGAAGTTCGAGGACGGCACGCTCGGCCTCGCGCTGAACCTCGACACCCGTGAGATCGGTGTCGTCATCCTCGGTGAGTTCGCCGGCATCGAAGAGGGCCAGACCGTGCGCCGCACCGGTGAGGTCCTCTCCGTCGCGGTCGGCGACGGCTACCTCGGCCGCGTCGTGGACCCGCTGGGCAACCCGATCGACGGCCTGGGCGAGATCGCCGCTGAGGGCCGCCGCGCCCTCGAGCTGCAGGCCCCCGGCGTCATGGCCCGCAAGTCGGTCAAGCAGCCGCTGCAGACCGGCATCAAGGCCATCGACGCGATGACCCCGATCGGCCGCGGCCAGCGCCAGCTGATCATCGGTGACCGCCAGACCGGCAAGACCGCGGTGGCCGTCGACACGATCATCAACCAGCGCGACAACTGGCGCTCGGGCGACCCGGAGAAGCAGGTCCGCTGCATCTACGTCGCCATCGGCCAGAAGGGCTCCACCATCGCGTCCGTCCGCGGCGCCCTGGAGGAGGCTGGCGCGCTGGAGTACACCACCATCGTGGCGGCTCCGGCTTCCGACCCGGCCGGCTTCAAGTACCTTGCCCCGTACACCGGTTCGGCCATCGGCCAGCACTGGATGTACGCCGGTAAGCACGTCCTGATCATCTTCGACGACCTGTCGAAGCAGGCCGAGGCCTACCGCTCCGTCTCCCTGCTGCTGCGCCGCCCGCCGGGCCGCGAGGCCTACCCGGGCGACGTCTTCTACCTGCACTCCCGCCTGCTGGAGCGCTGCGCCAAGCTGAACGACGAGCTGGGCGGCGGCTCGATGACCGGTCTGCCGATCATCGAGACCAAGGCCAACGACGTCTCGGCGTACATCCCGACCAACGTCATCTCCATCACCGACGGCCAGTGCTTCCTGGAGTCCGACCTGTTCAACGCCGGCATCCGCCCGGCCGTGAACGTCGGCATCTCGGTCTCCCGCGTCGGTGGCTCCGCTCAGATCAAGGCCATGCGCTCGGTCGCCGGCCGTCTGCGCCTGGACCTCGCCCAGTACCGTGAGCTGGAGGCCTTCGCCGGCTTCGGTTCCGACCTGGACGCGGCCTCCAAGGCCCAGCTGGAGCGCGGTGCGCGCATGGTCGAGCTGCTGAAGCAGGGCCAGTACCAGCCGTTCCCGGTCGAGGAGCAGGTCGTCTCCATCTGGGCCGGCACCACCGGCAAGCTGGACGACGTCCCGGTCGCCGAGGTCCGCCGCTTCGAGCGCGAGTTCCTCGACTACGTCCGCCTGCAGCACAAGGACCTGCTGGCCGGCATCGTCGAGACCGGTCTGCTGGCCGACGGCACCGTCGACGCGCTGACCAGCGCGATCGAGGCGTTCAAGCAGGGTTACCAGACCGCCGACGGCAAGCTGCTCTCCGAGCGGGCCTGAGTCCGGTAGCGAGGGAAAGGACGTAACGACCCATGGGAGCACAGCTTCGGGTCTACAAGCGCCGGATCCGCTCTGTCACCGCGACGAAGAAGATCACCAAGGCGATGGAGATGATCTCCGCGGCGCGCATCGGCAAGGCGCAGCGCGCGGTGGCGGCCTCCGCTCCGTACGCCGACGAGCTCACCCGCGCGGTGACGGCGGTGGCCACCCGGTCCAACGCCAAGCACCCGCTCACCACCGAGAACCCCGACGCCACGCGTGCGGCCGTCCTGCTGATCACGGCGGACCGCGGTCTGGCCGGCGGTTACTCGTCCAACGCCATCAAGGCCTCGCTGACGCTCACCGAGCGCCTGCGTGGTGAGGGTAAGGACGTGGTGACCTACGTCGTCGGTCGGAAGGGCCTGTCGTACTACACCTTCCGCAACCTGGCGGTCGGCAACTCGTGGACGGGCTTCTCGGACAAGCCCACCTACGGCGACGCGAAGATGGTGGCGGCCGAGCTGATCGAGGCCTTCGCGGCCGAGACCGGCGGCGTGGACGAGCTCCACGTGGTCTCGACCGAGTTCGTGTCGATGCTGACGCAGGACGCGGTGTCGGCCCGGCTGCTGCCGCTGAAGCTGGACGAGGTCCAGCTCAGCGACCAGACGCCGGCCAAGTCGGAGATCTTCCCGCTGTACGACTTCGAGCCGTCGGCGGAGGGCGTCCTGGACGCGCTGCTGCCGCGGTACGTCGAGAGCCGGATCTACAACGCGCTGCTGCAGTCGGCTGCTTCCGAGCACGCCGCCCGCCGCCGCGCGATGAAGAGCGCGACGGACAACGCCGGCGAGCTCATCAAGTCGCTCACGCGGCTTGCCAACTCGGCCCGACAGGCCGAGATCACCCAGGAAATCAGCGAGATCGTCGGTGGCGCCAACGCGCTCGCTGACGCCAGCCGCGGGAGCGAATGACTATGACCACCACTGTTGAGCCGACCACGGCGACGGGCCGCGTCGCGCGGGTCATCGGCCCGGTCGTCGACGTGGAGTTCCCCGTCGACGCCATCCCGGAGATGTTCAACGCCCTGCACGTCGAGGTGGACAACCCGGACGGCACGGGCAAGAAGACCCTGACCCTCGAGGTCGCCCAGCACCTCGGCGACGGCCTGGTGCGCGGCATCTCGATGCAGCCGACCGACGGCCTGGTCCGCGGTTCGCAGGTCTTCGACACCGGTGCCGCCATCTCGGTGCCGGTCGGCGACATCACCAAGGGCAAGGTGTTCAACGCCCTCGGTGAGGTGCTGAACGTCGACAAGGCCGAGTTCGAGTCCCAGGTGTCGGTCCGCTGGCCGATCCACCGCAAGGCCCCGAACTTCTCGGAGCTCGAGTCGAAGACCGAGATGTTCGAGACCGGCATCAAGGTCATCGACCTCCTCACCCCGTACGTGCAGGGTGGCAAGATCGGTCTGTTCGGTGGTGCCGGTGTCGGCAAGACCGTTCTGATCCAGGAGATGATCTACCGCGTCGCCGAGAACTTCGGTGGTGTGTCGGTGTTCGCCGGCGTCGGCGAGCGCACCCGTGAGGGCAACGACCTGATCGACGAGATGGTCGACTCGGGCGTTCTGGACAAGACCGCGCTGGTCTTCGGCCAGATGGACGAGCCGCCGGGCACCCGTCTGCGCGTCGCCCTGTCCGCCCTGACCATGGCGGAGTACTTCCGCGATGTGCAGAAGCAGGACGTGCTGCTCTTCATCGACAACATCTTCCGGTTCACCCAGGCCGGTTCCGAGGTGTCGACCCTGCTCGGCCGCATGCCCTCCGCGGTGGGCTACCAGCCGAACCTGGCCGACGAGATGGGCCTCCTCCAGGAGCGCATCACCTCGACCCGCGGTCACTCGATCACCTCGATGCAGGCGATCTACGTCCCCGCGGACGACCTGACCGACCCGGCCCCGGCCACCACCTTCGCCCACCTGGACGCGACCACCGTTCTGTCGCGTCCGATCTCGGAGAAGGGCATCTACCCGGCCGTCGACCCGCTGGACTCCACGTCCCGCATCCTCGACCCGCGGTACATCGCGCAGAACCACTACGAGACGGCCGTCCGCGTCAAGGGGATCCTGCAGAAGTACAAGGACCTCCAGGACATCATCGCCATCCTCGGCATGGACGAGCTGTCCGAAGAGGACAAGATCACGGTCCACCGTGCCCGTCGCATCGAGCGCTTCCTCTCGCAGAACACCTACGTGGCGAAGCAGTTCACCGGTGTCGAGGGCTCGACCGTGCCGCTGTCGGAGACCATCGAGGCCTTCAACGCGATCGCGGACGGCAAGTACGACTCCGTCCCGGAGCAGGCCTTCTTCATGTGCGGTGGCATCGAGGACCTCGAGAAGAACGCCGCCGAGCTGGCGAAGAAGTAAGCGCGGCCGGTAGCAGCTGAGTGACCGTGAGGGGTGGCCCCCGAGCCTGGGGACCACCCCTCACGGCGCATCGGCTGTGATTCCGGTCAAATCCGTGCCGCCGGTTTCATGCCGGGGGCGCGGGGCCGTTATTCTTACCGAAACTCCCGAGTAATCGGGGGTTGCATGAGCCTAGGAGCCCACGTTGGCTGAGCTGCACGTCGAGCTGGTCGCAGCCGACCGCAAGGTGTGGTCCGGTGCGGCCACCATCGTCGTCGCCCGTACGGCCTCCGGTGACACCGGCATCATGCCGGGCCACACCCCGGTGCTGAGCGTGCTGGAGACCGGCCCGGTCACCATCCGCACGGTGGATGGCGGGACCGTCATCGCCGCAGTGCACGGCGGCTTCATCTCCTTCGCCGACAACAAGCTGTCTCTGCTCGCGGAGATCGCCGAGCTGGCGGACGAGATCGACGTCGCGCGTGCCGAGCGCGCGCTGGAGCAGGCCAAGTCGGACCTGGACGCGCACGCCGAGCGTCGCGCCGAGGTCCGTCTGTTCGCGGCGCGCGGCCTCAAGGCCCACGCCTGAGTGCGCCGGACCCCGGCTTAGCGGGGTCGACCGACGGTCCCGGGGACGCGCGAGCGTGACCCCGGGACTGTCGTCGTAGTTGGTAGGTCAGCGCGGTCGCTTCATACGACCGTAACGGGGAACGCGGGTAGCGAGGAGGTAGGTGAGCATGGTCCTCGCGCTTGTGGTGTGTGCGGCGGTCGTGGCGCTGGGAGTGATCGGCCTGATGGCCTTCGCCGTGCGCCGCCGCCTGATCCAGCGGGTCGGCGGCACGTTCGACTGCAGTTACCGGCTCAAAATGCCCGCCGACGCCTCGACGCAGCCCGACCTCGACGAGAACGGCAAGCCCACCTCCGCCCCGGTCCCCCCGACCGACGGCAAGGGGTGGGTTTTTGGTATCGGCCGCTACAGCGGCGACTCGATCGAGTGGTTCCGGGTCTTCTCGTACGCCCCGCGCCCGCGCAAGGTGCTGCCCCGCCGGGAGATCGAAGTGCTCGGCCGGCGCTACCCGGAGGGCCAGGAGGAACTGGCGCTGCTCTCCGGCTCGGTGGTGCTGCGCTGCCTGCACAACGGATCGCCGCTGGAGCTGGCGATGAGCGAGGACGCCCTCACCGGCTTCCTGGCCTGGCTGGAGGCGGCCCCGCCCGGGCAGAGAGTCAACGTCGCGTAGCGGCGAGACTCTCGGGGTGGGGGTGCCCCCGGCCGGAGGCTGGGGGAGGGTCAGCGTCGCGTAGCGGCGGGGAGGGTCAACGTCGCCTGTGCCGTGGCCGCCGCCCGTGGACGGCGGGCTCGGCGCCGGGGGTTAACGCCGCCTAACACCGGCGGCTAGGCTGGCCGCATGGTCAATCTGACGCGCATCTACACCCGCACCGGGGACGACGGCACCACCGCGCTCGGCGACATGAGCCGGACCACCAAGACCGACCCGCGGCTGGCGGCGTACGCCGACGCCAACGAGGCGAACGCGGCGATCGGGGTGGCGGTGGCCGCCGGCTCGCTGGCCGAGGACGTGGTGGCCGTGCTCACCCGGGTCCAGAACGACCTGTTCGACGTCGGCGCGGACCTGTCCACCCCGGTGGTCGAGGACCCGAAGTACCCGCCGCTGCGGGTGATGCAGTCCTACATCGACCGCCTGGAGGCGGACTGCGACCACTACCTGGCGCAGGTCGAGAAGCTGCGCAGCTTCATCCTGCCCGGCGGCACGCCCGGAGCGGCCCACCTGCACCTGGCCTGCACGGTGGTGCGGCGCGCCGAGCGCTCCACCTGGGCGGCGATCGCGGAGTACGGGGACAGCGTCAACCCGCTGACCGCGAAGTACCTCAACCGGCTGTCCGACCTGCTCTTCATCCTGGCCCGGGTGGCCAACAAGGAGCGCGGCGACGTGCTGTGGGTGCCGGGGGAGAACCGCTAGGATTTCGGGTTCGGACAGGACTTCGCGTCCGGTCCGACCCGCTCGGCCGGGGTGGGCTCCACCACCCGGCCGTCCTCGACCCGCACACCGGCCGGCGGCTCCTTGGGCCAGATCGAGAAGCAGCCGGCCACGACCACGTTGACGACGGCCGCGATGCTCAGCCGCCAGTACCACTGGGCGAAGGTGCCGAAGTGGGCCGAGCCGGCCGAGAGCGGGACGAGCAGGGTGATCAGGGCCAGGGTGATCGCGGCGGAGACGACGGTGCGGCCCGCGATCCGCCACTCGTACCTCGTCCGCTCCGGGCCGTACTTGGGCGAGGGCAGCGGCTTGGGGCCGCCGGCGAAGCGGTACAGGAAGTGCCGGTCGGCCCAGGCGACCAGCGAGGGCCCGTAGCCGACGGAGAAGCCGGCGTAGCTCGCGGCGAGGGCGTGCATCCAGCTCGCCTCGGCGCCGCCGCGCAGGTTCAGCACGGTGAGGGCGTACAGGGCGAGGTCCACCACCGGCAGGCTGATCAGCAGCGCGGTGCTGGCGCGGCGCCGCCGCAGCAGGTAGCGGGCGGAGAGCGCGAGACCGAGCACGATCCACCAGGAGATCTCGGCCGCGACGATGAGGGTGACGATCACGTTCTGCTCCCGGACGTTTCGGCGGTGCCACCAGCCTGCTGTGCGGGTGCGGCGGTGTCGTCGTCGCCCGGTGCCGACCGCACCTGCATCTTTCGATGTAGCCGCCTCCTCCGTGGACCGGAGCCGGGGTGGGGCCCGGGGATGGTGAGATGGGTCCGTGCTCGTACCGTCCCTCTCCCCGCGCCGGCTGGACCGGCTGATCGCCCTGGCCGGGCTGCTCGGCGGCGCGGTGCTGATCGTCTTCAAGGTGTACGACCGCGCCGACCGGCTGCCGCTGTGGTCCGTCGTGCTGCCGCTGCTGGTGATGGCGGGGCTGGAACTGCTCCGGCGCACCCGGCCGGTGCTCACGGTGACGCTCGGCGGGCTGGCGTTCGCGGGAAGCCTGTTCGCCGGCAGTCTGCTGGCGACCATGATCATGTACACCGATCTGCTGTACGCGGCGGTGATCTACGGCACGCCCCGGATGTCGCGGGTGCTGCACCTGACCGGCGGCTCGACGGTGTTGGTGCTCTCCAGCCTGGCCTGGTACACGGCCGGGACCTCGGCGGGGCTGTTGATCGTGGTGGTCAGCTCGCTGGTGTTCCTGGCGCCGGTGTGGACCGGGGACGTGGTGCGCAAGCACCGGCAGGAGGCGGAGACCGAACGGCTGCGGGCCGAACAGACCGCACTGCTCTCGGAGATGGACCGACGCGAGGCGGTCGTCGCCGAACGGGCCCGGATGGCAAGGGAGTTGCACGACGTGGTGGCCAACCACCTGTCGGCGATCGCGATCCACGCCACCGGTGCGCAGTCGGTGGCGAAGCGGCGGCGGCTGGCCGAGGACGATCCGCTGGTCGAGGTGCTGGCGGTGATCCGGGAGAACAGCGTCCAGGGATTGGCCGAAATGCGTCGCATGATCGGACTGCTCCGGGACAGCGGCGGCGGAGAGGCCGACGCGTCCTACGCGGCACCCGACCTGGCCGCGGTGGACGCCCTGTTGGCGAAGGCCCGGGCGGCGGGGCAGGGCGTCGGCCTGGAGTTCGAGCTGACCGAGGACGGCGAGCGCGGCGAGGTGCCGGTGCCGGTCGGGCTGGCCGCGTACCGGATCGTGCAGGAGTCGCTGACCAACGCGCTCAAGCACGCCGGGCCCGGACTGGTCACCCTGCGGCTGGAGTTCGGGCCCGACCAGCTGCGGATCGCGGTCGACAGCCCGTACCGGGGCGAGCCGGGGCGCGAACTGCCCGGCGCCCGGGCCGGACTGGTGGGCATGGGAGAGCGGGCCGGGCTGCTCGGCGGCAGTTTCGAGGCCGGGCCGCAGGACGGCAGGTGGAGCGTGCGCGCGGTGCTGCCGCATGACCGGGAGAACGGGGGACGGGCATGACGATCCGGGTGCTGGTGGCCGAGGACCAGGCGGCGGTACGGACCGCGCTGGTGATGATCCTGCGGGCCGAGCCCGGGTTCGAGGTGGTCGGACAGGCTGCCGACGGCGAGGAGGCCGTCCGGCTGGCGCTGGAGCTGCGGCCGGACGTGGTGCTGATGGACGTGCAGATGCCCCGCCTGGACGGCGTCTCGGCGACCCGCCAGGTGGTCGCCGCCGGGGCCGCCCAGGTGCTCGTGCTGACCACCTTCGACCTGGACGAGTACGTCTACGGCGCGTTGCGGGCCGGCGCGGCCGGGTTCCTGCTCAAGGACCTGGAGGCGGAGACCCTGATCGAGGGCATCCGCACGGTGGCGCGCGGGGACGGCATGCTGGCGCCCTCGGTGACCAGGCGGCTGATCGGCGTCTTCGCCCGCCCGGAGCGGCGGGTCGGGCCGGAGGCGAAGGAGGCGGTGGCCGGGCTGACCGCCCGCGAGCGGGAGGTACTGGCCTGCATCGGGGCGGGGCTGTCCAACGGGGAGATCGCGCGCCGGCTGGAGATGGCGGAGGCGACCACCAAGACCCACGTCAGCCGGATCCTGGCGAAGCTGCGGCTGCGCAGCCGGGTGCAGGCGGCGATCCTGGCCCAGGACCTCGGTCTGAGCATCTGACCACAAGACCGTAGGGCCGTGACACCGCAAAGCCGTGACACCGTAGGGCTGTAAGACCGTATGCCCGTATGCCCGTATGCCCGTACGGCCGTGTGACCGTAAGGCCGTGGGACCGTCCGACCGGCGTCCTGAGCGGCTGACCAGGTCGGTTGCAGATCACACTCCCGATTGCTACTGCCCGGGGGATCCGGGCACTAGAGTCCCGGAATTGAGCGACGCGGCTCTCCGGCGGCAATCCTGCCCTGAGCCGCCTTCAGGGGCCGCCCTCGGGGCGGCGACGGCATCCGGGAGACCCAGCCATGAGCAATGCGTCCAGCAAGCAGATCGCCGTGATCGGTGCCGGCCTGATGGGTGCCGGCATCGCCCAGGTGTCCGCGCAGGCCGGTCACCCGGTGGTGCTGCGGGACGTCACCGAGGAGGCGCTGCAGCGCGGCCTCGCGGGCATCCGCGCCTCGTACGACAAGTTCGTCGCCAAGGGCAAGCTGAGCGCCGAGGACGCCGAGGCCGCGCTGGGCCGGATCACCACCACCACGGACCTGGGCGCCGTCGCCGAGGCCGACATCGTGGTCGAGGCCGTGTTCGAGCAGCTGGACGTCAAGGAGGGCGTCTTCCGCGAGCTGGACAAGCTCGCCAAGGACGGCGCCGTACTGGCCTCCAACACCTCCGCCATCCCGATCACCCGGATCGCCGCCGCCACCCAGCGCCCGGAGTCGGTCGTCGGCGTGCACTTCTTCTCGCCGGTCCCGATGATGAAGCTGGTCGAGCTGGTCCGCGGCTACAAGACCAGCGACGAGACGCTGGCCACCGCCCGCGCCTACGCCGAGGGCGTCGGCAAGGAGGTCGTGGTGGTCAACCGCGACGTGGCCGGCTTCATCACCACCCGTCTGATCACCGCGCTGGTCGTCGAGGCCGCCAGGCTGTACGAGTCGGGCGTGGCCACCGCCGAGGACATCGACACCGCCTGCCGGCTGGGCTTCGGCCACGCGATGGGCCCGCTGCAGACCGCCGACCTGACCGGCGTGGACATCCTGCTGCACGCGGCCCGCAACATCTACACCGAGACCCAGGACGAGAAGTTCGCCGCCCCGGAGATCATGGCCCGCATGGTCACCGCCGGGGACCTCGGCCGCAAGAGCGGCCGCGGCTTCTACCCGTACGAGGGCAAGTGAGCGCACGGCGCTGAACGCCCTGGTGGGCCGTGCGATCGGGGCACTGCACGGCCCGCCGCGCCGGGGCGGGTGAGTTTCCTCACGCCGGGTGCCGCAGACGGGTGATTTGGGCGGTAATCGAGCGTAGGTGTGGAGAGTTCCTGCGTATATTCCCTCGGACGAGTGAAGTTGCTTCAGATCAGGGCGGAAACAGCAACCTGCGGCACTGCTCCACCGTCAGATGAGGGAACCCGGCATTCCGACCGGGGCCGGGTGCGGACCGAGCCGTCACAGGCGTTCCGCCCGGCGATCCCACCCCGATCCGGGCCCACCCGCCCCCGAGTCCGTGCGGCCGGGGCGGACCACCCCGACCAGGCCACCGAGGCGAAGGAGGAGAGCATGCGCATCACCGGCGACCACACGGCGCTGGCCATCGAAGGCCGCCTCGACGTGCGCACCGCCGCCGACGCGCGGGCCCTGCTGCACCAGGCCGTGGACGGCGGACTCGGCGACCTCGTGCTGGACCTCGCCCGCCTGGAGTTCTGGGACGCCACCGGCCTCGGCGTGATCATGGGCACCCACCGGCGGGCCGGCCGGATCGGCCGCCGGCTCGTCCTGCGCTCCGTGCCCGCACAGCTCCAGCGGCTGCTGGTGGCCACCAAGCTGCACCGCATCCTGGCGGTCGACGGCGGCATCGCCGAGGCGCACGTGCTCTGACCTCGCCCGACCGGACCGCGCTGCACGGGCGGCCCGGGATGTGCGAGAGTCTGCCCGTCAGAAGACGGCCGCCCGGGGCCCGCCCGCGGCCGCGACCGAGACGTGTGCCGCCCGGCGCGGGGCGCCGGCGGCCGAGCACGATGCGGAGCAGAACGTGGCACAGCCAACCGGGGAGTTCCGGCAGGAGGCCGTCCGCACCCGCGGCGGGGAACTGGTCTCCGGCGGCCTGCTGGTCGGTGTCGGAGCCCCGGACGGCTCCGAGGCCCGGCCCTGCCCGGAGGAGTGGCGCCCCCGCCCGCGCCGGCTCGAACGCAGCGAACCCGCCCGCGGCCCGGTCGGCGGCGTCGGCCGTGCCGTCGGCCCGCTCGCCCTCGGTGCCGGGCCCACCGACCTGCCGCTGCTCGACCGCGAGGCCGACATCGCCGAACTGCTCGGCCTGCTCGCCGAGGGCCGGTCCATACGCCTGGTCGGCCAGGCCGGCTCGGGCCGCAGCACCCTGCTGTCGGCCGTCGCCGAGGCCGCGGCCGACCTCGCCCCCGGCGGCGTCGTCCAGCTCTGCGGACACCGCCGCACCGCCGCCGACCTGCTCCAGGACCTCTTCGCGGCCACCCACCACGCCCCCGGCTACCGGCCCGACCCCGGTCAGCTGGCCGCCCACCTCGCCGGGATCGGCGCCGTCGTCGTGATCGACGGGGCCGAGCCGGCCGGCACCGAGCTGGAGGACCTGCTCGCCGCCGCCCCCGGCTGCGCCTTCCTGATCTCGGCCGCCCCCGACAGCCCGCCGCTGCCCGCCGGCTCCCGGCTGCAGGACCACCCCGTGGCCGGGCTCTCCCGCTCCGCCTGCCTCACCCTCGCCGCCCGGCTGGCCGGACGGCCCCTGGACGCGGCCGAGAAGGCCTGGGCGGTCGACCTCTGGTTCGAGTCCGAGGGACTGCCGCTGCGCTTCGTCCAGGCCGCCGCGCTGCTGCGCCAGCGGGACGTCGCGGTGGACGCGCTGGTCGCCGCCGAGGAGGACCGGCTGGACGTCTTCGGGGCGCTCGACGAGCCCTCCCGCGACCCCGACCCGGCGGTGCGCGAGGACGCGCTGCGCCGCACCGTCCCGCTGCCCTCGGTCGCCGAGACCGCCTCACCCGCCGTCCGGCTCGCCGAGGGGCTGAGCGAGCCGGCGCAGGCCGTGCTGCGGCTCGCCGTCGCGCTCGGCGGCGAGTGCCCCACCGCGCCGCACCTGCCCGCGCTGATCGACGTCGGCCACGGCGAGAGCGCGCTGGCCGAACTCGCCGACGCCGGACTGGCGGTGTCCATCGGCGGGCACCACCGGCTGACCGCCGGGGCGTTGGAACTGCTCGTCCCGCACTGGCCGGCCCGCGGCTGCGTGGACGGCGCCGCCCAGCACTTCGCCTGGTGGGTCGGGCACAGTTCGGTGACGCTGGAGCAGATCGCCGCCGAGGCCGAGGTCATCGTCGGCGTCCTGCTGGCCGACCGGGCCGCCGGGCGGCACGAGGCGGTGGTCCGGCTGGCCAGGGCGGCGGCGCCCGCGCTCGCGCTGTCGCTGCGCTGGGGCGCCTGGGAGCGGGTGCTGCAGCTCGGGCTGGAGGCCGCCCGGCGCACCGGTGCGACGGTCGACCAGGCCTGGTTCCACCACGAGGCGGGCGTGCACGCGTTCTGCGTCCAGCAGCCGTCCCGGGCGATCGCCGAACTGGAGACCGCGCTCACCCTGCGGGTCACCGCCGGGGAGCAGCGCGGGGTCGCCGCCGCGCGCCGGATGCTCGACCTGCTGCGCGCCGACGGCCGGCAGCTGCCCGCTGCCGCGGTCGCGGCGGCGTCGCCGGGCCGCGGGCCGGTGATCCGCAAGATCGCCGCCCGGGTGCCGGCCGGACTGAAGGCCCGGGCCCGCAAGCGGCGCCGGGTGGTGGTGGCCTCCGCCGCCGTGCTCACCTTCGGCATGCTGGGCACGGCGGTGGCGATGAGCATCAGCGGGCCCGACGAGCACCGGGGCAACGACCCGCACGGCCGGCTGGACGACGTCGGTGACACCGGGAACGCGCCGAGGCCCGTGCCGTCCGCCGACAGCGGTCCAGGGACGGCCGGTACGGGCGAGGGCGAGCCGGACGGCCCGGCGGGGACGGGCGTCAGCCCGGAGCCCACGGTCAGCGGCAGCGCCTCGCGCCCGGCGAGCGCCTCGCCGACCAGGAGGACCGGCTCCTCGCCCGCGGCCACCGGCTCGGACGCCCCGCAGCAGCCGCAGCCGTCCGCACCGGGGCAGCCGCAGCCGTCGCAGCCGCCGGGTCACTCGCAGCCGCCCCAGCCGGGACCGAAGCCCTCGCAGCCGTCGCCGGGCCTCCCGTCGGCGACGGCGACCAGCCCGACCACGCCGTCGCCGTCGCCGTCGCCGACGCCGCCCGCATCGCCGACGGCGCCGTCCGGGACGGGCACTGCGACCTCGTCCGCGAGCTGAGGATCAGAACAGCTTGAGCTTGTCGTCGTCGATGCCGCGCAGCTCGTCGTAGTCGAGGACCACGCAGCCGATGCCGCGGTCGGTGGCCAGGACGCGGGCCTGGGGCTTGATCTCCTGCGCGGCGAAGACGCCCTTGACCGGGGCCAACAGCGGGTCCCGATTGAGGAGTTCGAGGTAGCGGGTGAGCTGCTCGACGCCGTCGATCTCGCCGCGGCGCTTGATCTCGACGGCCACTGTGGCGCCGTCGGCGTCACGGCAGAGGATGTCGACCGGGCCGATCGCGGTCGGGTACTCGCGGCGGATCAGCGACCAGCCGGTGCCGAGCACCTCCATCCGGTCCGCGAGCAGCTCCTGCAGGTGGGCCTCGACGCCGTCCTTGATCAGGCCCGGGTCGACCCCGAGCTCGTGGGAGGAGTCGTGCAGCACCTCCTCCAAGGTGATGATGAGCTTCTCGCCGGCCTTGTTCTCCACCGTCCAGACCCCGTCGGCCTCCTTGAGGGCACACGGCGGGGACATCCAGTTGAGCGGCTTGTAGGCGCGGTCGTCGGCGTGGATGCTGACGCTGCCGTCGGCCTTGACCAGGATCAGCCTGGTGGCGGAGGGCAGATGGGCGGAGAGCCGACCGGCATAGTCGACTGAGCAGCGGGCAATTACGAGACGCACGGTCGACCACGCTAGCCCACCGGGGCCAGTTGATGCGATTCCGAGACGACCGGGTGAAGAAACCGCGAACCCCGCGAACATGGAGGTTCGGCGATTCCGCTGCCGCCCGTCGCGCTCTGGCGCCCACGCCATCCGGCCGCTACGGTGTGTGACGGCATGACTGCGAGGTCGCTGTCAACGGGGGATGGAGAGTTCCGATGAACGATCCGACGGGATCCGGCCAATCTGGTGCACCAAGGCGTATTTCCGGAGTAATCCCCAGGAATGACCAGCCCGCTCCGCCGTTGACTGCCACGCTGTTCTGACGCGGTCGGTGTCCGGGACGTCACGTCCCGTGGCGCCCCCGCCTTCGCAAAGGTGCCGGAAACCCCGTACCACCGTGTTCCTGTGTTCCGGACACCCCTGCGATTTTCGCCCACCCTCACTTGTGAGCTTGGACTACGCACGACCACCCGCGTGCCGCGCGGGTGGACCGCGAGAGGAGAATCCATGTCGCTCGACGTCTCACCGGCCCTGCTGGAGAAGGCTGAGCGGGGCGAGGTCGACGAGCGGGAATTCGTCGACTGCGTCCGCGTCTCGCTGCCGTACGCCTGGGACCTGATCAGCTCGTTGGTCGCCCAGGCGAAGGTCGACGGCACCGACTTCGCCGACAACCAGGTGCCGCCGCCCAGTGAGCAGGCCCGCGGCCAGCTGCTGCGCGCCCTGGCCAGCGATGCCATCCGGGGCGCCCTGCAGCGCCACTTCGGGGTGCGCCTGGCGTTCCAGAACTGCCACCGGGTGGCGGTGTTCCTGCCGTCGGAGGCCAACGAGGCGCGTTACGGCCGCTTCACATCCGTTCGGGAGCAACTGCTCAACCAGTCCGCGGAACTGCGGGACTGCTGAGCCCGGCGGTGTCGGCCGCCGCCGTCCCCCCGGTGCGGGGGAGGGGCGGCGGCCACGCCCGCGGTCTCAACTCAGCTGCGGCAGCACCTCGGAGCCGAGCCGGCTGATGTTGTGCAAGGTCGTCTCGCGGTCTCCGCTGCCCTCGGCGAGCAGGGCGAACCGCCGGATGCCGGTGCGCTCGGCGGTGGCCAGCAGCCGGTCGGCGCACTGCCTCGGCGTGCCCACCGCGTGCAGGTCGCAGAGGAGTTCGGTGTACTGGTGCGGGTCGCGCATCTTCCGCTCCCGGCCGTCCACGGTGCGGTGCGCGCCCAGCCCGTGCTCGAACCAGGCGGGCATCGCGGCCAGCAGGGTGGCGCGGGCCTCCGAGGCGCGGTCGTCGACCTGGGCCACCCCGGCGGCGACGTGCTGGCGGCTGATCCGGCGCAGCTGCTCCTCGCCGCGCCCGGCGGCCAGCCAGGCGGCCCGGTAGAGCTCCAGCATCCGCAGCTTGTCGTCGTCGCCCGAGTGCATGCCGAGCAGCATCGGCAGGCCGCGTTCGGCGGCCTGCTTCACGCCGTTCGGCGAGGTGCAGGCGACCACCACCGGCGGGCCGGCCACTGGCCGTCCGGCGCTGGTGAGTTCCTCGGCGAGCCCGTCGGGGTCCTGGCGCTGGCGCGGGAAGCGCACCGGACCGGAGGGCTCGTCCAGGCCGAGCCAGCCGCCCAGGCCCGGGCGGCGCAGCGACTCGGTGGCCTGCGGCACCACCGGCACCTCGGGGAAGGAGAACTGGGGGCCGTCCGCGCCGACCCGGGAGCCGCGCAGCCAGCGCATCAGCAGGTCCAGCCGCTCGGGGAAGCCGTTCTCGTAGGCCTCCACGCCGCAGCCGAACACGTCCAGGTCGATCCACGGCCCGCCGCGGCCGACCCCGAGGGTGAAGCGTCCGCCGGAGGTCAGGTGCAGCAACGCGGCCTGCTCGCCCAGCACCACCGGGTGGCGGGTGGACAGCACGCTGACGGCGGTGCCGACGCCGATCCGGCGGGTGCGGCCGAGCAGCAGCGCGGCCAGCGTCGCGGCGTCGGGGCAGACCCCGTACGGGACGAAGTGGTGCTCGGCCAGCCAGACGCTGTCCAGGCCCGCGCGTTCGGCCTCGACGGCGGCCCGGACGGTGCGCTCCAGCGCCTCGCCGTGGGACTGGCCCGGGAACTGCGCGGACAGCAGGAACGCGCCGACCCGCACCGGGGCGGTGTCCGGCGGCAGCGCGCCGGCGCGCTGCGCGGCGGTCAGCGGCTCGCCCGTGACGGCGGTCAGCGGCGGCACGGAGGCCAACGCCGGACCGGGGGCGGGCGGCCGGACGCCGACGGGCCGACGGGTCTCGGCGCGGGGGGTGGTCTTGGTCATCCTGGGGGCCTCCTCGGGTGCACGCAGGGTCTGCGAGCCCCGCCTGTTCCCTTCGTGGGTATCCGATGTCATGTGCCAATGGCACGCGGAACCCTGAATCTGCTCGATGATCGGGTGGATCTCGGCAAAAACGCCGGACCATCGGCCCGAGCCGTGATAGAGGCCATCCCAGTGGTCGGCCGGCCGTAGGCTGGAACGACTTCGAGCCCCCGGAAGAGAGGCAGTCCGCCGTGCCCCGCCGCAACCGGATCAAGAGCGCCGCCCGCGAGGGCGCCGAGCCGGCCGCCCCGCTGGGCGGATCGCTGCGCCGAACCGAGAACTACCAGGGCGACGACTGGGTGGTCCAGACGGTCGCGGGCACCGCGGGGCGCTCCTACCGCTGCCCGGGCTGCGACCAGGAGATCCCGCCCGGGATGGGCCACGTGGTGGCGTGGCCGATGCACGGCGCCGGGGTGGACGACCGGCGGCACTGGCACCGCGCGTGCTGGGGAGCCCGGGATCGCCGGGCCTCCAACCTCCTGCGAGGCCGCGGCGCGCCGCGGTACTGACCGCCCTCCGATTCCCGACCGGCCTACGCGTCGCGCTTCTTGAGCACCAGTGCGCCGCCGACCAGCGCGGCCACGGTCCAGGCCAGGCAGATCGCGAAGCCCGCCCACGGCCCGTACGGCTGGCCGTTCTGCTCGTACACGAGCAGCATCCGCGAGCCCGCGTAGTCGGGGAAGTAGTGCGCCAGGGTCTTGACCTTCGGCACCGCCGAGAGGATCGGCGAGAGCAGGAAGAAGAACGGCACCAGCACGCCGAGGGCCAGCGTCTGGTTGTGCAGCATGGCGGTGACGCCGGCCGAGAACAGGCAGAGCATCGTCAGGTACAGCGCCGCGCCGAAGACCGCGCGCAGCACGTTCGGCTCGCCCAGGGTGGTGGAGTGGCTGCCCAGCAGCGACTGGCCGACGAAGAAGGTGACGAACGCCGTCAGAAGCGAGACGGCCAGGGCCAGCGCGCCGAGCACCATCGCCTTGCCGGTGAGCAGGGTGGCGCGCTGGGGCACGGCGGCCAGGGTGACCCGGATCATCCCGCTGCTGTACTCGTTGCCGATCGCCAGCACGCCGAAGACGATGATGGCCAGTTCGCCGAGCATGATGCCGGAGAAGGCCGTGCCGGTGGCGTCGAAGGGGGTCTGGTCGTGGCGCCGGAACTCGGTGAAGTTGTTGTTGGTGAGCAGGGACAGCAGCGCGCCGATGCCCACGGTGACCACGAAGGTCAGCGCGAGCGTCCAGACGGTGGAGCGGACGCTGCGGATCTTCGTCCACTCGGAGCGCACGATCGCCGGGAAGTACGCCATCTCAGTTCTCCTCCTGCCGCACCGCGGCGGCCGGCCGGCCGTCGGTCGCCTTCCACCCGGCACCCCACGTGCCCGGGGCGCCGGCCGCGTCCCGGCCCGGCCCCTCGCCCGCGTGGTACTCCACCGAGTCCGCCGTCATCTGCATGAACGCCTCCTCCAACGAGGCCTGCTGAGGGCTGAGTTCGTGCAGCACCAGGCCGTTCGCCGCGGCCAGCTCGCCGAGCGCGGCGAGGTCGCCGTCGACCACCTCGTAGGAGCCCTCCGGGCCCGGCTCGTGCCGTAGGCCGGCCGCGGCCAGCACGTCGAGCAGGCGCTCGGGCTGCGGGCTGCGCAGCCGGACGGCGGAGCGGGAGTTGCGCCGGATGAACTCCGGCATCGGCAGGTCGGCGAGCAGCCGGCCCCGGCCGATGACCACCAGGCGGTCGGCGGTGACGGCCATCTCGCTCATCAGGTGGGAGGAGACGAAGACGGTGCGGCCCTCGGCGGCCAGGCGCTTCATGAGGTTGCGGATCCAGAGGATGCCCTCCGGGTCCAGGCCGTTGACCGGCTCGTCGAACATAACGATCTCCGGGTCGCCGAGCAGGGCGGAGGCGATGCCCAGGCGCTGGCCCATGCCGAGCGAGAAGCCGCGCGCCCGCTTGCGGGCGACGGGAGTGAGGCCGACGAGGGCGAGCACCTCGTCCACCCGGCGCTCGGGGATCCGGTTGCTCTGGGCGAGCCAGAGCAGGTGGTCGCGGGCGGTGCGGCCGGGGTGCACGGCCTTGGCCTCCAGCAGCGCGCCGATGTACTTGAGGGGCTCGCTGAGCTGCCCGTAGCGCTTTCCGTCGATGGTGACCCGGCCGCCGGTCGGGCGGTCGAGGTCGAGGATCATGCGCATGGTGGTGGACTTGCCCGCGCCGTTGGGGCCGAGGAACCCGGTGACCACCCCCCGGGGCACCTGGAAGCTGAGCCGGTCCACCGCGAGCGTCTTGCCGTAACGCTTTGTCAGGTCGTGCAACTCGATCATTCGCGCTCCCTTACTCCTTGTCAGGCTAGGACAAAGCGGATAACGCGGCCCGCTGAGTGGGCCCGCCGGGCGCACCGGAATACGGTGGGGCCCATGAGCGAGCGAAGCGGGCCAGTCATCGAGGGGTACGCGTGGGCGGGCGCCCACGCCGGGCGTAGTGAGGTGGGCGCGTGAGTGGGCTCCCCTCCGTAGTGTCGGTCCGCGAGAGCGGTACCGGAACACCCCTGGTGCTGTTGCACGCCTTTCCGTTGAACGCCTCGATGTGGTCCGCCCAACTGGACGCGCTGCCCGGCCTGAACGGCGACGAGGCCCGGGTGCTCGCCCCCGACCAGCGGGGCTTCGGCGGCACCGAACTGGGCACCGACGAACCCTCGCTGGACCTGGTCGCCGACGACCTCGCCCTGCTGCTGGACGCGGCCGGGATCGAGCGCGCGGTGGTCGGCGGACTCTCCATGGGCGGCTACGTGGCGCTGGCCTTCGCCCGCCGCCACCCGCACCGGCTGGCCGGCCTCCTGCTGGCCAGCACCCGCGCCACCGCCGACAGCGACGCCGCCCGGGCGCACCGGGAGCGGATCGCCGCCGCCGTCACCGCCCGCGACAGCGTCCAACTGCTGCTCGACGAGGACGTCGCGGCCGGGCTGCTCGGGCCGGACTCCCGGCACCTGGCGCAGCGAGTGCGGGAGATGGTCGCCGCGGCGCCGCCCGCCTCCGTCGCCTGGGCCCAGCGGGCCATGGCGGCCCGCCCCGACGCGCTGGACGTCCTGGCCGGGGTGCGGGTGCCGGTCTCCGTCGTCACGGGTGCCCAGGACCCCCTGGCGCCCCCGGAGGAGACCGAACTGATGCTCCGGGCCCGCCCGGACGCCGAGCTGACCGTCGTGCCCGGGGTGGGCCACCTGACCGCCCTGGAGGCACCCGGGGCCTTCGACGCCGCCGTCCGCCGACTGCTCGCCCGGGTGGCCGCCGGATGAGTCGGGACGCGGCGGGCTGGGACTTCTCCGCCCTGGAGGTCACCGGCCGGATGCCGGTGACGAACCGGGGCGAGGGGCTGGTCGAACTGACGCTGGAACCGCTCGGCGAGGACTACTGGCTGCGCCCGGGGGAGACCTTCATCGTCACCTCGTACGGCGACTACGGTCCCGGACACCCGTTCGAGGTGCAGTACTGGCCCGACTCGGTGTCGGTGTGGTGCACCTCCTGGTTCGGCACCGTCTCGGACGACGAGGGCAACCAGCTCAGCAGCGGGCACCAGCGACCCGACGGGGCCTACCCGAGGTAGTGACGCGCGAAAAGCCGACAGGCCCTCACCCGAGAGGGTGAGGGCCTGTCCTGGCGGCCGGTGCTCGCCGGTGCCGGCGCGTGTCGGCCCGTGCTCGCCGACGCCCGTCGGCCGGGCGTCAGCGCGACTGCTGGGCGGGCACGCCCATGGTGTCGTCGTTCGGCAGCGAGGCGGCGGCCACGGCCGCGCCGGTCAGCGTCGCCAGCATCTCGCGGACGTTGGTCAGCTGGGCGTTGATGCTGTCGCGGCGGTTGGTCAGCGCCGCGAGCTCGCGCTCGGACTCGCTGCGGATGCGGTCGGCCTTGGCGTTGGCGTCCGCGACGATGTCCTCGGACTGGCGCTGGGCCGTCTCGACGGTCTGGCGGGCACGGCGCTCGGCGTCGGTGCGCAGCTTCTCAGCCTCCAGGCGCAGCTGCTCGGCCCGGTGCTCGATCTCGGCGAGGCGCTTCTCGGCCTTGGCCTGACGGGCGGCCAGGTCGCGCTCGGACTGCTCGCGGCGCTTGGCGAGGTTGGTCTCGAACTCCAGCGCGGCCTGGGCGGCCTTGGTGCGGGTCTCCTCGAAGAGGGCGTCCGCCTCCTCGCGCTTGTTCTGGGCGTCCTTGTTGGCCTCGGCGCGCAGCTGGGCCGCGTCGCTCTTCGCCTTGTCGACGATCCGCAGGCCCTCGTCCTCCGCCTTGGCCTTGCGGTCCTTGGCGTAGTTCTCGGCCTCGGTGCGGACCTGCTGGGCGGCGGCCTCAGCCAGCTCGCGGTGCTGCTCGGAGGCGCGGTGGGCCTCGTCGCGCAGGTCCTTGGCCTCCTCCTCGGCGAGCCGCAGGATCTTCTCGACCCGGGCTCCGAGACCGGCGTAGGAGGGCTCCTGCTCGGCGACCGCCGCCTGGGCGGTCTGGGTCTCGAGGTGGAGCTCCTCGATGCGCTTCTCCAGCGCGCTGATCCGGGTCAGTGCGCTGTCACGATCGGCCACCAGCTTGGTGATCCGCTCGTCGACCTGGGCGCGCTCGTACCCACGGCGCACCAGGTCGAAGCCGTGAGGGGAGTGACTGTCGCTCATGGGACTCTGGGCTTCCTGTCGTCAAACCGCTGAGGTGGTTGAGGGAATCCTGACACGGTACCGGAGTGTCGACGGCGAGGTGGCGCTGTCTCACGGACAATGACCGCCAATGTCCGCTCAATCGGGTGGTGCGTTCTTGGAGCGATTGCCACCCGACCGGGGGGAGCCAACTCCGGCACCGGCCTTGGCACCCCCGTCCTTCTTGCTGCTGCTTCCCCCGTTGGTCTGGGCGACCGGTGTCGGTGCCTCGAAGGCCTCCAGCGCGGACAGCACGTCCTGGACCCTGGAGATCTCGGTGTTGATGTCCTTGCGGCGGCGCACCAGTTCGTCCAGCTCGCGCCGGCCCTCGTCGGTGACCCGCTTGGCCTCGGCCTTCGCCTCGGCGACCAGGCGCTCGGCCTCCGCCTTGGCCAGCTCGATCTGCTCGTCGGCGGTGCGTTCGGCGTCCCGCAGCCGCTTCTCCGCCTCGGCGGCCGCGACCTCCAGCCGCTCCTCCGCCTCCGCCTCGGCCGACCGCAGCTTGGTCTCGGCCTTCTCGACCAGCGACTCGGCCCGGTCGGTGGAGGTGGCGAGCTTGGTCTCCGCCTCCTTGAGCAGGCCCTCGGCCTTGCGGACGGCGGACAGTCGGACCTTGCTGGCCTCCGCGGAGGCCTCCGAGGTCAGCTCGCCCGCGCGCTCCTCGGCCGCCGCGATCAGGGCGGCGGCGCGGTCCTCGGCCTCGGCGACGGTGGCCACCGCCTGCTCCTCGGCCTCGGTCAGCTGCTCCTGAGCGGCCGTCACCAGGGCGTCCACCCGCTCGCCGGCCGACTTCATGGCCGCCGCGTTCTCCTTGCGGGCGCGCTCGTGCAGCGCCTCCACCTCGGCGTCGGTGCGCTCGCGCAGCTCCTCCGCGCGCTCGCGGATGGCGGTCGCGTCCCGGCGGGCCTCGGCGAGCAGCGCGTCCGCGTCGGCGCGGCCCTTCTCGACCTCCGCCTGCCCGGCCGCCTCGCCGGCCGCGACCAGCCGGTCGGCCTCCTTGCGGGCGGCGGCGACCATCGCGTCCGCCTGCTCCTCGGCGGCGGCGGTGGTGGCCAGCGCCGTGGTCTGGGCGTCCTCGCCGAGCGCCTCGGCGTCCGCGAAGGCCTTCTCCAGGACGGACTTGGCCTGCTCGCGGGTGGCCCGGTCGAACTGCTCGGCGGCCTCCCGGGTCTGCGCGTCGTAGGCGTCGGCGCGGGCGTGGGTGGCGCTGTCGTACTCGTCGGCCAGCGACCGGGTGGCGAGGGCGTACTCCTCGGCCTCCGCGCGCAGCCCGGCGGCCAGCTCCTCGGCCTCGGCCACCGTCCGGGCGGCCTGCGCGTCGGCGTCGGCGCGCAGCTGCTCGGCGGCCTCCCGGGCGGCGTGCAGCTCGGCCTCGGCCTCGGCGCGCAACTGCTCGTCGTAGGCCTGGGCCTCGGCGCGCCGGCGGGCCAGCTCGGCCTCGGCGGCCTCGCGCTCGGCGGCGAGCTCCAGCTCGGTCTGCTCGCGCAGGGCGGCGGTCTCGGCCTCGGTACGGGCCCGCAGGTCAGCGCTGTACCGGTCGGCGGCCTCGCGCTGCTCGGCGCTGTACTGCTCGGCCAGCTCGCGCTGCTCGGCGGCGTAGGCATCGGCCAGCTGGCGCTGCTCCGTGGCGTACTCCTCGGCGGCTCCGCGCTGTTCGGCGCTCTCGCGCTCGGCGAGGGCACGGGTCTCGGCGGCCTCCTGCTCGGCGGCGGCCTTCAGCGCGGCGATCTGGTCGGCGGCGGCCTCGTGCAGGCCGGCCACCGACTGGCGGACCTCGGCGGCCTCGTCCTCGGCGGCGGCGACCAGCTCGGCGCCCTCGGCGCGGGCGGCGGCGAGCACGTCCTCGCCGTCGGCCTTGGCCTGCTCCAGGACGGCGGCCGCCTCGGCGCGGATGCCGTCGGCGGTCGCGCGGGCCTCGGACAGCTCGCGGCCGGCCTCGGCCCGTACCGTCTCGGCCTGCTCGGCGGCCAGCGCCAGCTCGGCGGCGGCCTTCTCCCGGGTGGCCTTCGCGTCCTCGGCGGCCTCGGCGCGGCGCTGCTCGGCGGCGGCCCGGGCCTGCTCCAGCAGCTCGTCGGCCTCGGCGTGGCGGTCGGTCGCGTACTGCTCGGCCTCGGCCCGCAGCTCGTCGGCGGCCTGCTCGGCCTCGGCGCGCTGGGCGGCGGCGTAGTGGTCGGCGCTCTCGCGCTGCTCGGCGGCGTACCGGTCGGCGGCCTCGCGCTGCGCGGTCGTCTCGGCGGCGGTGCGGTCGGTGAGCTCGGCGGCGGCCTGCTCCGCCTCGGTGCGGACCCGGTCCGCGTAGGCCTCGGCGCTCTCGCGCTGCTCGGCGGTCTGCCGCTGGGTGAGGGCGCGCAGCTCCGCGGTCTCGCGGTCGGCGCTCTCGCGCTGCTGAGCGGCGTACCGGTCGGCGGCGGCGCGGACCTCGGCGCTCTCCTCGGCGGTGCGTTCGGCCAGCTCGGCGGCGGCCAGCTCGGCCTGCTCCCGTGCGGCGCGGGCGGCCGCCAGCTGCTCGGCGGTCTCCTCGCGCTCGCGCTGCAGCCCGGCGGCGGCCGCCTCGTGCTCGCGCAGGCTCTCCTCGCGCAGCGCCTTCGCGGTGGCCTCGGCCTCGGCCCGGGTGCGGGCGGCCTCGGTGTCGGCCTCGGTGCGCACCCGCTCGGCGTCGGCGACCGCGGCGTCGCGCACGGCGTTCGCCTCGGCCAGGGCGTCGGCGGTCAGCGCCTCCGCGGCGGCACCCGCCTCGGTGCGCACCCGCTGGTCGAACTCGACGGCGTCGCGCCGGAGTTCGGCGGTCTCGCGCTCGGCGGCGGCCCGGTTCTCGGCGGCCGCGGCCTTGGCGGCGGCCAGGGCGTCCTGGCTCTGCTGCTCGGCGGCGGCGGTGATCTTCGCGGCCTCGGCGCGAGCCCGGGCCAGGGTCTGCTCGGCCCGGCCCTGGGTCTCGGCGGCCTGTTCCTGGGCCTGCTCGCGCAGCCGCTCGATCTCCCCGGCGGCACCGGCGCGCAGCTCGTCCGCGTCGGCCTTGGCCTTGGTGAGCAGCTCCTCGGCGTTCTTCGCCGACTCCTCGATCTGCAGCACCGCCTGGCGGCGGGCCTCGCCGCGCACCCGGTCGGCCTCGGCCGCGGCCTGGGCGCGCAGCTCCTCGGCCTCGGCGCGCAGCCGGGCCGCCTCGTCCTGCATCTGCTCGATCCGCTCGCGGATCGCGGCGGCGTCGTCCAGGGCGGCGTTCTGGGCCTGTTCGACGGCGGCCTGGGCCTGCTCGCGCAGCCGCTGCGCCTCGGCACGGGCCTCGGCGCGGATCCGCTCGGCCTCGGCGGCGGCCTCGCTGCGAGCGGCCTCGGCGTCCTGGTTGGCCTTGCCGAGCACCTCCTCGGCGGTCTTGGCGGCGGTGGCGAGGTGGACGGTGGCGTCCTTGGCGCCGGCCGCCCGGCCCTCCTCCTCGGCCTCGCTGCGCAGTCGCCGGGCCTCGGCCTCGGCCTGCGCCCGCAGCTCGGCGAGGTCCCGCTCGGCCCGGGCGCGCAGCTCGGCGATGGCGGCCTCGGCCTCGGCCTTGAGTTCGGCGGCGACGGACTCGGCGGTGGCCCGCAGCCGCTCGCTCTCCTCGGCGGCGGCGGCCCTGGCGGCGTCCGCCTCGGCCTGCTTGGTGGCGGCCTCGGCGCGGATCGCCTCGGCCTCGGCCCGGATCGCGGCGGCCTCGTTGGTGGCCTGGGCGACCATCCGGGCGACCTCGGCCCGGGCGGTCTGCGAGCGCTGCTCGCTCGCGGCCTCGCCGTCGGCGACCTTGCGCTCGGCGGCGGCCTCGGCGTCGGCCTGGAGCTGCTCCGCGGCCTGCTCGGCCTGGGCGCGCAGCTCGGCGGCCTCCCGGCGGGTGCGCTCGGCCTCGGCGATCGCCTCGGCGCGCAGCCGCTCTATCTCGGCCTTCGCGGCGGCGAGCTGCTGCTCGGCGCGGATCTGCTCGGAGGCGGCCTGCTCCTTGAGCCGGCCGATCTCGGCGTGGGCGACGGCCAGCTGCTGCTCGGCGGCGGCGTGCGCGGCGGCCAGCTCCTGCTGGGCCTGGCCGCGGGCGGCGTCCACGTCGGCGGCGGCCTGGGCGCCGGCCTGCTGGGCCTGCTCGGAGGCGGCCCGCAGCAGGCGCTCGGCGTCGGTCTGGGCCCTCTGCAGGGCGGCCTCGGCGGCGGCCCGGGCCTCGCCGCGGGCGGCGTCCACATCGGCGGCGGTCTGCGCGCGGGCCTGGTCGGAGAGGGCGGCGGCCTCCGCGCGGGCGGCGGCGACCATCCGCTCGGCCTCGGCGCGGGCCTCCTGGAGCAGGCGCTGGGCCTCCTGCTCGGAGCCGGCCCGGGTCTGCTCGGCCCAGCCGTTGACGTGCTGCTCGGCGGAGCGGCGCAGCTCGGCGAGCTCCTCCTCCAGCTGGCGGCGGCGGGCGGCGAGCTCGGCCTCCAGGCGGGCGGTGCGTTCGGCGGCCTCGGCCATGATCCGCTGGGTCGCGGCCTGGGAGTCGCGCAGCTGGCGCTCGGCGTCGGCGCGCAGCTGCTGGGCCTGCATCTCGGCGGTGCGGAGCATCTGCTCGGCCTGGCCGGAGACGGCGTCGAAGGCGCGCGGCTGGGCGAGCATGCGGCGGGACTCGTGCAGCTTGGCCCGGAGCACCTCCACCTGGTAGGCGAGGTCCTCGGCATGCTCGACTGCCTTGTCCCGCTCCTTTCGAGTCCGACCCATCTCGGCCTCGAACTGGGAGAGGTGATCGTCAGCCTCGTAGCGGTCGTTGCCCCGCACTCCGCGGTCCCATCCATCTCCTGGTCGCGTCCTCGACCCGACCGGTCCAGGGCTGCCCCGGTCCGACTGGTCCTTGCATCCGTGGCCACTGGACGACTCCCCGCCAAGCCGGGATCGTCCGCCGCGGTCGTCGGAGTCCGTCGGTGCGGGAGCGCGGGGTGCCGCGTTCCCCCGTCCGGGTGGACTCCTGGGCGAACTCTTGCCTGTGGAGAATGGTGACAGATCCGTCTTGCGACTGTTCAGCCGTGCCCGCGTACTGGACTCCCCTGCGACGGGCCGACCACCGGAGGGCGGACGGGCCTGTCATCGGCCGTGCCCGTCGCCTCCGTCCCCCGGAGTCTTCGCGCACCTGGGCATTGTAGTGGGAGCGCGGGGCGGGGGAATGGCCGCGTGGTGGTTTTCCGGCTACCGGACCACGTTACTGACGGGTCGCTAGGGTCGGGGCCGGGGGGGGGGGGGGGGGGGGGGGGGGGCGAACGAACAGCCCCGCTTTCTTTTCTCCCTCCTCTGTTTTTGCCTCA